>NZ_JALJWP010000001.1:5317500-5646146 GCF_024169245.1 Pseudomonas koreensis | reverse complement strand
GTGGCCTGATCGACGCTGTGCTGCAACTCTTCGCGAGCGTTCTGCAGGGTGCCGGCCATGCGGTTGATGCCGGAGGCCAGTTCGTCCAGTTCCTGACTGCCGAGGGGCGGCAAGCGGGTTTCCAGATGACCGTCCTTGAGTTGGGCGACCGCTTGTTTGATCTGGCTCAGCGGACGGTTGATGGTGCGGCCCATGCGCAACGCGAGGAGGGCGGCGCCGGCAAGTCCGGCGGCGATCAGCAGCAGGCTGGCGAACAGGCTGCGATAGCCGCGCAGCAACATGCCGTTGTGCGACAGTTCCAGCTCGACCCAGCCCAGCAGCCGTTCGGATTCTTCGGGGATGATTTCACCGGCAAGGTTGCGGTGCTTGCCGAACACCGGCATCAGGTAACGCGTTGCGTCATTGCCGCTGCGCCGTTGCAACAGAGCGCTGTCGCCGCTCGGCGCCTGATTGAGCATGGTCGGGCCAGCGTGGGCCAGTGGCGAGCGGTCCGCCGCGAGGAAGGTCACCGCACGCACGTCCGGTTGTTCAAGGGATTGGGTGGCGACGCGTTCGAGCAGCTCGGCATCGCCGTGGCCCATTGCCGGTGCCACCAGCGGCGCCAGTTGCTCGGCAATCATTTCGCCGCGCTGCAGCAATTGGCTCTGCAGGTCGGTCTGCTGCGTCCAGGTGAAATAGCCACCCAGCACCAGCGCCATCAGGCTGGTCGGCAACAAGGTCAGCAACAGCACGCGACCTTTGATTCCCAGTTTCTTGAGCACGCCTATCTCCCGCATCCCGCTGATCTGTTGACACATGCGTGCATCCGGCACGCGACATGGGCGCAGTGTAGCGATTTGCAGGCGGGCAATCTTGCGGAAAATGCAGCGCCCCCGTGCACGCGTTCGTCCGACAGGCGAAGCTTGTGTTGCCCGCTGTCGGACAATCTTGAATAATCCGCCAACTGAGAATTACTTGCAGATACTCATGACTCCTGTTTCCGCTGGCCAGCCACGCATCCTTTCCATTGAAGACGATCCGGTCCTCGGCGCCTATGTGCACGAGCATCTGGGCCGCAGCGGTTTTCAGGTGACCTGGTGCCAGAACGGCCAGGAAGGTCTCAATATCGCCCAGCACCAGCCTTTCGACGTGGTGCTGATGGACATTCTGCTGCCGGGGCTCGATGGTCTGCAGTTGTTGACGCAATTGCGCCAGAGCCATTCGACGCCAGTGCTGCTGATGTCGGCGCTGGGTGCCGAGGCCGATCGCATCAGCGGTTTTCGCCTCGGTGCCGATGACTATCTGCCCAAGCCGTTCAGCATGGCCGAGTTGCATGTGCGCATCGAAGCGATCCTGCGCCGCGTGGCCCTGGATCGGCGCCCGCCTGCGGTTACCGCTGCGGTGGTCAGCGGCACCCTGCGTTTCGATGACGAACAGTGCGACGTTTTCTTCCGCGAGCAAGCGGCCGGGCTGACCCGCAGCGAATTCCGTCTGCTGGAAACCCTGCACCGCAACCACGAGGAAGTGCTGAGCAAAGCCTTCCTTTATCAGCACGTTCTGCAACGCGGTTTTGCTGCCCACGACCGCAGCCTCGATATGCACATCAGCCAGATCCGCCGCAAACTCAAAGCCATCGGTTACACCGAACGCGAAGTGCGCACGGTGTGGGGCAAGGGCTATGTCTTGAGCGCCGCCGATGAAACTGTCTGACCTGCCGGGGCGGCATTCGCTGTTCTGGAAACTGGCGTGCCTGCTGGTGGCGTTCTGTCTGTTGATGATCTGGCTGAGCTGGTCGTGGGGTCGCTACATGGAGGAGCGCAATCAGTTCCTCTCCAGTGAAGCGCGCCACACCCTCAGCCGTTATGCCGCCCAAGCCGAACAGGCGTGGCAGCGCGGCGGGCGCGATGGTGTCGATGACTGGTTGCGAAGCATGGAATTGCGCGAGGCCAGTTGGGTGGGGGTGATCGGCGCTGATTTGCAGTCGCTGAGCAGCCAGCCGTTGAACGCCGCGGAGGTGCAGCACCTGACCTTTCTGCGTGGTCTCGACTGGCCGATCCACAAAAAGGGCCGGCCGTGGCTGCGGGTACCGTTTCCCCAGGATCCGGCGGCCGGCATTCTGGTCATCGAATTGCCCGAGCGCTTTGTTCCGGGCAAGTACCGGGTGTTCTGGCGCGTGATCACCAACGGCGTGATTCCCGGACTGTTCACCCTGTTGCTGTGTGTCGGCCTGTATCGCCTGCTGGTGGTGCCGCTGAACAACCTGCGCGAACAGGCCAACGCCTGGCGCGCCGACCAACTGAATGTGCGCCTGTCGAGCGGCATCACCCAGCGCCCGGATGAACTCGGTGAGCTGGCGCTGGCCTTCGATTCCATGTCCGAACGCCTGCAAACCACCGTCGCCCTGCAACAGCAATTGTTGCGCGACCTGTCGCATGAGTTGCGCACGCCGCTGAGCCGCTTGCGCGTGGCCAGCGAGAGCGAACAGGGCCTGCCGCAACTGCGCGAACGCATCGGCCGCGAGGTGGACGGCATGCAACGCTTGGTCGAAGACACGCTGCAACTGGCCTGGCTCGACACCGACCGCTCGCCGTTACCAGAGGAAGCGATCCAGATTCAGGCACTGTGGGAAATGCTCACCGACAACGCCTGTTATGAAAGCGGCTGGCCGAGTCTGCAATTGCGATGCTCGGTCGAGGCATCGTGCTGGGTGCGCGGCAACCTCAATACCCTGGCGCAAGCGCTGGAAAACATCCTGCGCAACGCCATTCGTCACTCGCCTGAGGGCGGGATTGTGCGGCTGGATGGCCGGCGCGATGGTGAGTATTGGCATTTGTGGCTTGAAGATGAGGGCGGCGGCGTGGCTGAAGAGGATCTGCAGCGGATTTTTTCGCCGTTCATTCGACTGGACGGATCGCGGCCGGGGGATGGCGGGTTTGGGCTGGGGTTGAGCATTGCGCGTAACGCGGTGCAACGCCAGGGCGGGTTGCTCTGGGCGGAAAATATCGGGGCGGGGTTGCGGTTGAATTTGCGTTTGTTGGCGGATGATGGTGTCGCCCATACGGACGCCTTCGCGAGCAGGCTCGCTCCCACAATGGGGCTCGGTTCGCCTCAGGCTGTGTGATCTACCGTTAATAGTGTCATCACTGCTGACACTAACTCCTGTGGGAGCGAGCCTGCTCGCGAATTCCAAGCAGCACTACGAACTGTGTGTTACTCAAATAAAAGTCGCACCACTGGCGCGACTTTTATTTGCTTATTCCCATAAACCATAAGCACCGCACTTTGCGTGATATGGCCTGCGCGGGTTTGCCGGTATGATAGGCGCCCCCGCACGTCTGGATTGCGAATACGCCATGACCCTGCAGTACCCAACCATCGCCGATTGCGTCGGCAACACGCCGCTGGTGCGTTTGCAGCGCCTGCCCGGCGCCACCAGCAACACCCTTTTGCTCAAGCTCGAAGGGAACAACCCGGCGGGTTCGGTCAAGGACCGGCCGGCGCTGTCGATGATCACGCGTGCCGAGTTGCGCGGGCAGATCAATCCCGGCGATACGCTGATCGAGGCGACTTCCGGCAACACCGGTATCGCTCTGGCGATGGCCGCTGCGATCAAGGGTTACAAGATGATCCTGATCATGCCGGACAACTCCAGCGCCGAGCGCAAAGCGGCGATGACCGCTTACGGTGCCGAGCTGATTCTGGTCACGCAGGAAGAGGGCATGGAAGGCGCCCGCGATCTGGCCCAGCGTATGGAAGCCGAAGGCCGTGGCAAGGTGCTCGACCAGTTCGCCAACGGCGACAACCCTGAAGCGCACTACACCACCACCGGTCCGGAAATCTGGCGTCAGACCCAGGGCAGCATCACCCATTTCGTCAGTTCGATGGGCACCACCGGGACCATCATGGGCGTGTCGCGCTACCTCAAAGAACAGAGCGACAGCGTACAGATTGTCGGCCTGCAACCGATGGAAGGCTCGGCCATTCCCGGCATCCGCCGCTGGCCGCAGGAATACCTGCCGAAGATCTATCAGGCTGACCGCGTCGATCACATCGTCGACATGGCGCAAAGCGAAGCCGAAGACGTCACCCGTCGCCTGGCCCGTGAAGAAGGCATCTTCTGCGGCGTGTCCTCCGGCGGTGCGGTGGCAGCGATGCTGCGCCTGTCCCGAGAAGTTGAAAACGCGGTGATCGTCGCGATCATCTGCGACCGTGGCGACCGATATCTGTCGACCGGCATTTTCGACGCGCCGAACTGATGGCCAAGCACGAACGAGGCCTGCGTTTCCAGCCCACGGGTGGCAGCAAGGCGCCGCAAATTCCGACCGGTAAAAAGCAGCGCTTGAGCATCGAGCGCTTGGCCAATGACGGCCGCGGCATCGCGTTTTTCGAAGGCAAAACCTGGTTCGTCCTCGGCGCCCTTGCCGGTGAAGAGGTCGAAGCGCGGGTGCTCGGCGCCCACGGCAAAGTAGTCGAGGCGCGCACCGAGCGCGTGTTTACCGCAAGCGACCTGCGTCGTCCGGCAGCGTGCGCGCACTTCGGCCGCTGTGGCGGTTGCAGCGTCCAGCACTTGCCCCATGCAGAACAACTCGCCCTGAAACAGCGCATGCTGGCCGAGCAGTTGTCGCGGGTCGCCAGTGTCGAACCCGAAGAATGGGCAGCGCCGCTGACCGGCCCGGAATACGGCTACCGCCGGCGCGCACGCATCGCCGTGCGCTGGGACATGAAAGCGAAGAAGCTCGAAGTGGGTTTCCGCGCCGCCGGCAGTCAGGACATCGTCGCGATCAGCGAATGCCCGGTGCTGGTACAGCCCTTGCAGCCGATCATGACCCGTTTGCCGGAGATGTTGCGGCGCTTGAGCAAGCCCCAGGCGCTGGGCCATGTCGAGCTGTTCAGCGGTTCCTCATTGGCGGTGTTGCTGCGGCACATGGCGCCGTTGTCCGAAGCGGACCTGACGATTCTCAAGGATTTCTGCCAGTTCCATCAGGCGCAGTTGTGGTTGCATGGCGAAGGTGAACCGCAACCGGTCGAGGCCGGTCAGAGCCTCGGTTATCGTCTGGAGCAGTGGGATCTCGAACTGGCGTACCGGCCGGGAGACTTTGTTCAGGTCAACGCCGGGGTCAACGAAGCGATGATCGCTCAGGCGCTGGAGTGGCTGAGGCCGACGGCTGACGAGCGCGTGCTCGATCTGTTCTGCGGGCTGGGCAATTTTGCTCTGCCGCTGGCCAAAAGCGTACGTGAACTGGTGGCGGTGGAGGGTGTGCAGACCATGGTCGAGCGTGCCGCTGCGAATGCCGTCAGTAACAATTTGCATAACACAAAGTTTTTTCAAGCCGATTTATCCCAGCCTTTGACCGATGCTCAGTGGATCGGAAACGGCTTTTCTGCGGTACTCTTGGACCCACCGCGTGACGGTGCTTTCGAGGTGGTGCGCAAGCTCGCGGCCCTGGGCGCCAGACGGTTGGTATACGTGTCGTGCAACCCGGCTACGCTGGCGCGCGACACGCAGGAATTGATCAAGCAGGGCTACCGGTTAAAACGTGCCGGGATTCTCGATATGTTTCCTCAGACGGCACATGTCGAGGCCATGGCGTTATTTGAAGCGAGCCAGGACGGCTCGTCTGAATCCGTCTGATCTGTCCGCGCAGCGCTCGCCTGAGCCCCGCGAGCGCGAACGGACCCTGAGGATCAGCGATTTGACGCATTGAATCTGCGTCGTAGGGAAGGTAAAGCAGCATGGTACAGGTGAGAGCACACCAGCCGATCAACACCGACGGCAGTATCAATCTCGAGGCCTGGCTCGATCACGCGGTCAGTGTCGATCTGGCACTGGATCGCGAGGCCTTGAAAGAAGCCTGCGAGTTCGCTCGCGAGGCCGAACAGCAGTCCAACGCGAAGAAGAACCTGTGGGCCGAAGGCTCCGGCAGTTTCAGCACTGGCCTTGAGATCGCCGAAATCCTCGCCGACCTCAAGCTCGATCAGGATTCACTGGTCGCCGCTGTGTTGTATCGCGGCGTGCGCGAAGGGCAGATCGAACTGGCAGCAGTCGGCCAGCGCTTCGGCCCGGTGGTGGCCAAGCTCATCGACGGCGTGCAGCGCATGGCCGCCATCAGTGCCAGTCTCAGCCCACGGCAGTCAATGGTCATGGGCACGCAAGGGCAGGTCGAAAACCTGCGCAAGATGCTCGTGGCGATGGTCGATGACGTGCGCGTTGCGCTGATCAAACTGGCCGAACGCACCTGCGCCATTCGCGCGGTAAAAACCGCCGACGATGAAAAGCGCAACCGCGTCGCCCGGGAAGTCTTCGACATCTATGCGCCACTCGCGCATCGCCTCGGCATCGGTCATATCAAGTGGGAGCTGGAGGACTTGTCCTTCCGCTATCTCGAACCCGATCAATACAAGCAGATCGCCAAGTTGCTCCACGAGCGGCGGCTGGACCGCGAGCGCTTCATCAGCGACGTGATGACCCAGCTCAAGGACGAACTGCAGGCCACCGGTGTCGACGCCGACATCAGCGGCCGGGCCAAACACATCTACTCGATCTGGCGCAAAATGCAGCGCAAGGGTCTGGAATTCAGCCAGATCTACGACGTTCGCGCCGTGCGCGTGCTGGTGCCGGAAATGCGCGACTGCTACACCGCGCTCGGCATCGTCCACACCCTGTGGCGGCATATCCCGAAAGAGTTCGACGACTACATCGCCAACCCGAAAGAGAACGGCTACCGCTCGCTGCACACGGCGGTGATCGGCCCGGAGGGCAAGGTCCTCGAGGTGCAGATCCGCACCCATTCGATGCACGAAGAAGCCGAACTCGGCGTCTGCGCGCACTGGCGCTACAAGGGCACCGACGTCAAATCCGGCTCGAACCATTACGAAGAGAAAATCTCCTGGCTGCGTCAGGTGCTCGAATGGCACGAAGAGCTCGGTGATATCGGCGGTCTGGCTGAACAGCTGCGCGTCGACATCGAGCCTGATCGGGTTTACATCTTCACCCCCGACGGACACGCCATCGACTTGCCGAAGGGCGCGACGCCGCTGGATTTCGCCTACCGGGTGCACACCGAAATCGGCCACAACTGTCGCGGCGCGAAGATCAACGGCCGTATCGTGCCGCTGAACTACAGCCTGCAGACCGGCGAGCAGGTCGAGATCATTACCAGCAAACACGGCACGCCGAGCCGCGACTGGCTGAACCCGAACCTCGGTTACGTGACCACCTCGCGGGCGCGGGCGAAGATCGTTCACTGGTTCAAGTTGCAGGCTCGCGATCAGAACGTTGCGGCCGGGAAAACCCTGATCGAGCGCGAACTCAATCGCCTCGGCCTGCCGGCGGTGGATTTCGACAAGCTGGCCGAAAAGGCCAACATGAAAACCGCCGAAGACATGTTCGCCGCCCTCGGTGCTGGCGATCTGCGTCAGGCGCATCTGGTCAACCTCGCGCAGCAACTGGTCGAACCGGAGCGCGGCAACGAGCAACTGGAGCTGATCCCGCGCAAGGCCACCGGTTACAAGCCGGGCAAGCGCGGCGATATCCAGATCCAGGGCGTCGGCAACCTGATGACGCAGATGGCTGGCTGCTGCCAGCCGCTGCCGGGCGATGCGATCGTCGGTTACATCACTCAGGGCCGTGGCGTGAGCATTCACCGTCAGGACTGCGCCTCGGTGCTGCAACTGGGCGGGCGCGAGCCGGAGCGGATCATTCAGGTCAGTTGGGGCCCGGTGCCGGTGCTCACCTATCCGGTGGACATCATCATCCGCGCCTACGACCGTTCCGGGCTGCTGCGTGACGTCTCGCAGGTGCTGCTCAACGAGCGCATCAACGTGCTGGCGGTCAACACCCGCTCGAACAAGGAAGACAACACCGCGCTGATGTCGCTGACCATCGAGATCCCCGGTCTGGATGCGCTCGGGCGCTTGCTCGGGCGGATTTCGCAATTGCCGAACATCATCGAAACGCGGCGTAACCGTACCCCGTGAAGAGCGACGATTTCGAATGTTGAGCGCCGATCCAATGTGGGAGCGAGCTTGCTCGCGAAAGCGGTGTATCAGTCAATATGGATGTCGACTGATCCGCCGTCTTCGCGAGCAAGCTCGCTCCCACAGGTCTATTCAGAGTTAGAAAAATGTACACCCTCGAAGACCTGCTCCATCTGATGTCCCGTCTGCGCGATCCGCGGTTCGGTTGTCCGTGGGACATCAAGCAAACCTACGCGAGCATCGTCCCGCACACCCTCGAAGAAGCCTATGAAGTGGCCGATGCCATCGAGCGTGGCGATCTCGATCACTTGCAGGGCGAGTTGGGCGATCTGCTGTTTCAGGTGGTCTATTACAGCCAGTTGGCCAAGGAAGAAGGCCGGTTCGAATTCGCCGGGGTGATCGACAGCATCACGCGCAAATTGATTCGCCGCCATCCCCACGTGTTTCCCACCGGCGATCTGTACGCGCCGCTCGACGTGCCGCGCTTGAGCGAAGAGCAGGTCAAGCAGCGCTGGGAACAGATCAAGGCTGAGGAGCGCGCCGAGAAAGCTTCGGCGCCCGAGCAGTTGTCGCTGCTTGACGATGTGCCGGCCACGTTGCCGGCACTGTCGCGCTCAGCCAAGTTGCAGAAGCGCGCCGGGCAGGTCGGTTTCGACTGGCCGGACGCCTTGCCGGTGCTCGACAAGGTCCGCGAAGAGCTTGATGAAGTGCTCGAAGCCATGTCGGAAAACGATCCGCTGGCGGTGGCCGACGAGATCGGCGACCTGCTGTTTTCCGTGGTCAATCTGGCCAGGCATCTGAAGGTCGATCCGGAAACCGCCTTGCGCGGCGCCAACGGCAAGTTTG
The DNA here is from genome assembly GCF_024169245.1 of Pseudomonas koreensis. NCBI lineage: Bacteria > Pseudomonadati > Pseudomonadota > Gammaproteobacteria > Pseudomonadales > Pseudomonadaceae > Pseudomonas > Pseudomonas koreensis. The sequence goes on along the minus strand of NZ_JALJWP010000001.1, from coordinate 5,637,344 downwards.
AAAGACGTTTCCGTTTTATCGAACAGGCATTGCGCGACACCCACCGTCCCATGGAAGATTGCACCCTCGAAGAGTTGGACGCCCTCTGGGGCGAAGCCAAACGCCAGGAAAAGAATGAGCCCAGCTGCGGCTGAGCCGTTGCCCAAGTGAGTAAGCATTGATGAGCCTTTCCCTTCGCGACCAGTTGCTCAAAGCAGGCCTGGTCAACCAAAAGCAGGCCAAGCAGGTCAGCAAAGACAAGCAGAAGCAACAGCGTCTGGCGCACAAAGGCCAGGCCGAGCTGGACGATTCGCAGCAGCGCGCCGCCCAGGAAGCCATGGCCGAGAAGGTCAAGCGCGACCAGGAACTCAATCGCCAGCAGCAGGAGAAAGCCGAGGCCAAGGCCCGTGCCGCGCAGGTGAAGCAATTGATCGAGGTCTCGCGTCTGCCCAAGCTGACCACCGAGGACTACTACAACTTCGTCGACGACAAGAAGGTCAAGCGCATCTCGGTCAACACGCTGATGCGCAACAAGCTCAGCAGCGGTTCGCTGGCGATCGTGCATCACAACGGCGGCTACGAAGTGATCCCCCGTGAAGCGGCGCTGAAGATCCAGGAGCGCGACCCGCAGCGCATCGTCCAGCTCAACGTGCAGACCGAAGAGGTCAACGCCGAGGACGATCCGTACGCGGCCTACCAGATCCCTGACGATCTGATGTGGTAAATCCACGGCTGTAACAACGACGAACCCCGCTCATGGCGGGGTTTGTCGTTTTCAATGCTGTGTTGTTTCAAGCGGATTTCAATTCTCTTTGCTGTTCCTGCACTTCCAGCTCGGCCTTGTAGTTGTGGGCATCGATCTCGTTGTGAAACATGCCGACCAGCAAGTCTTGTTGATGCACGTCCCAGATACGGATACCGGCGGCCAGGCCTTCGTGGGACATGTGTGAATCGTCGCGTTCAGTTACTTTTACAGTCATCTGCTAGCTCCAGATCTCAGGTTACTGCACCAAGGCGTGTGCAGGACTCTGTTATAGAATTTGTTAGCCAGCTAAGTAAACCGCTGATTGGCGCAAGGTGTTGTTGCGGATTTCGCAACAAAGCTGCAGGCCGCGTAAACCGCGACATTCGGTCGCAGGGTAGTAAGTTTCATGACATAAGTTTCATCTTGAGGGTACGCAATTCCCCTGTGGGAGCGAGCTTGCTCGCGAATGCGGTGGGTCAGAAATAAAGATGTGGACTGGCACAATGCATTCGCGAGCAAGCTCGCTCCCACAGGTTGTGAGTAGTGTCTGCGTGGTTTTCTGCAGGCCAAAAAAAACGCCCCGAACCAGTCGGGGCGTTTTCATGTGTGGCTCAGCTGCGGGGACTTACTTGCCTTCCCAGCGCTTCAGCACCAGCGTGGCGTTGGTCCCGCCGAAGCCGAAGCTGTTGCTCATCACGGTGTTGATGGTGGCGTTCTCGCGGGTCTTGGTCAGCACCGGCAGATCGGCCACTTCCGGGTCGAGCTCGTCGATGTTGGCGGAGCCGGCAATGAAGTTGCCTTCCATCATCAGCATGCAGTAGATCGCTTCGTGAACGCCGGCGGCGCCCAAGGAGTGACCGGACAGGCTCTTGGTCGAGCTGATCGCTGGGGCCTTGTCGCCGAACACTTCACGCACACCTTTCATTTCCGCGACGTCGCCGACCGGAGTCGAAGTGCCGTGGGTGTTCAGGTAGTCGATCGGGGTGTCGACGGTGGACAGCGCCTGCTGCATGCAGCGGATAGCGCCTTCGCCACTTGGGGCAACCATGTCGTAGCCGTCGGAGGTTGCGCCGTAGCCAACGATCTCGGCGTAGATCTTCGCGCCGCGGGCCAGAGCGTGTTCCAGCTCTTCGACGACAACCATGCCGCCGCCGCCGGCGATGACGAAACCGTCACGGTCCTTGTCGTAGGCGCGGGAGGCTTGTTCCGGGGTGTCGTTGCGCTTGCTGGACAGAGCGCCCATCGCGTCGAACAGGAACGACTGGCTCCAGTGCTCTTCTTCACCGCCACCGGCGAAGACGATGTCCTGCTTGCCCATCTGGATCTGTTCCATGGCGGTACCGATGCAGTGAGCACTGGTAGCGCAGGCAGAAGCGATGGAGTAGTTCAGGCCCTTGATCTTGAATGGCGTGGCCAGGCAGGCGGAAACGGTGCTGCTCATGGTCCGCGTGACGCGGTACGGGCCTACGCGTTTCACGCCTTTCTCACGGAGGATGTCCAGCGCTTCCATCTGGTTCAGCGTGGAGGCACCGCCGGAGCCGGCGATCAGGCCGGTGCGCGGGTTGGACACCTGCTCTTCGGTCAGGCCGGAATCAGCGATGGCGTCTTTCATGGCCAGGTAGGCGTAAGCCGCTGCATGGCCGACGAAGCGATAGATCTTGCGATCGATCAGCTCTTCAAGGTTGAGGTCGATGGAGCCGGAAACCTGGCTACGCAGACCCATTTCAGCATATTCCGGGTTGAACCGGATGCCAGGGCGGCTTGCACGCAGGTTAGCGGAGACGGTCTCTTTGTCATTGCCCAGGCACGAAACGATGCCCAGACCAGTGATAACGACGCGGCGCATGCGAATAACCCTTAGAAGTTGTCAGTGGAGGTGAACACGCCGACGCGCAGGCCTTCGGCGGTGTAGATTTCGCGTCCGTCGACACTCACCGAACCATCGGCGATGGCCATGTTCAGCTTGCCCTTGAGGACGCGTTTGATATGAATGTTGTAAGTGACTTTCTGCGCGGTCGGCAGCACCTGACCGAAGAATTTCACCTCGCCCGAACCCAGCGCACGGCCGCGGCCCGGCAGGCCTTGCCAGCCCAGGAAGAAACCGACCAGTTGCCACATGGCATCCAGACCCAGGCAGCCCGGCATCACCGGATCGCCTTCGAAATGGCAGGCGAAGAACCACAGGTCAGGGTTGATATCCAGCTCGGCGACCAATTCACCTTTGCCGTACTTGCCGCCTTCTTCGCTGATATGGGTGATGCGATCCACCATCAGCATGTTCGGGGCGGGCAGTTGCGCGTTACCTGGGCCGAACAGCTCACCGCGACTGCAGCGCAGCAGGTCTTCCCGAGTAAAGGCGTTTTGTTTGGTCATGCGAGCTCCTCAATAATCCCATGCGGCAGGTGGGGCAGATCTTCCCGACCGTTCAAGGCGTTCATGCCTCGAACCGGCAGCCTACTCATAGACTATTGCGTTGTGGTGAAAGTCACAGCACCAAGGACATGAATGTACACTTGTGCACTGAAATTTTTAATCAAGCCCCTTTTGGGGCTCGTTCGGGTGCCTAAGACTGCCGCACTTTCGCTTTTCACGCCAGTCGCAGATGGTCGAAAGGCCCACACTACGACACCCAGCGCTGCAAAATCTGCTGCAGGTCATTGCGTTTGAACGGCTTGGCCAGGTAATCGTTCATCCCCGCCGCCAGACAGGTTTCGCGGTCACCCTGCAAGGCGTTGGCGGTCAGCGCGATGATCGGCACATCGCGGCGGCCGGGCAGGTCGCGAATCTGCCGCGTGGCCTCGTAGCCGTCGATGACCGGCAGGCGGCAGTCCATCAGAATCACTTCGAAGTCGCCGTCCCCGGCGCTGCGTACCGCTTGCGCGCCATCGGTCGCCACGCTGACCGCGAAGCCGAGGCTGCGCAGCATCGCTTCGATCACGGTCTGGTTGACCGGGTTGTCTTCGACCAGCAACACATGACGTCCTTCACCCTGACCATTACCGTTCGGCGCACGCGGCGCGGTCAGCGTTGGCATTGCCTGCTTATAGAGCGCCAATGGAATCTCCAGAGTGAAGACCGAACCGCGTCCTTCTTCGCTCTGCGCGCGCAAGGTGCCGCCCATGCGTTCGGCGAGCGTGCGCGCGATCGGCAGACCCAGGCCGGTGCCGCCGTAACGGCGGGAGATCGAACTGTCGGCCTGCTGGAAGGCATTGAACATCAGCTCCAGGCTCTGCGATGAAATGCCGATGCCGCTGTCGCGCACCGAGCAGGTGAACCACAGCAGGTCATGATCCAGGGATTGCCATTGCGCCTCGATGCTGACCCGACCCTGCTCGGTGAACTTCAAGGCATTGCCGACCAGGTTGACCAGAATCTGCCGGATCCGCGTCGGATCGCCCTGCACCTGCAAACCGCGCATGTCGTCGGGAATGCGCAGATTCAGCGCCAAGCCGCGCTGCACCGCACTGTGCTGGAACGACTGCGCGCAGGCGCCGATCAGCTCGGCCAGGTTGAACGGAATGTGCTCCAGCTCCAGCTCCGAACGCTCGATTCGCGAGAAGTCGAGAATGTCGTTGATGACCTTGAGCAAGTGCTCGGTCGACTCCGAAGCGAGAGCGGCGTACTCCACCTGCTCGTCGGTCATCTCGGTGGTTTCGAGCAACTGCAGCATGCCCAGCACGCCGTTCATGGGCGTGCGCAGTTCGTGGCTCATCATCGCCAGAAAGTCGGATTTGGCGTTGTTGGCCTTTTCCGCTTCTTCGCGGGTCTGGATCAGTTGCGCCATCGCCTGTTGCTGTTCGCGACTGGCCTGTTCCAGCGCCTGGGCGAGGTTGTTGATGTGCTGCGACAGCGCGCCCAGTTCAGTGTCATCGACAATCGGCAGCGGGGTTTTGTAGTCGCCTTCCTGAATCGCCTTGACTGCGTCGCCGATGTCGCGGATCGGCTGCGACAGACTGCCGGCCAGACGCCGGGCGACGACGAAAGTGAAGAGCAGGGCGAACAGCGCAAGAATCCCGGCCTTGAACAGGATCTCCTGCTGGCGCTGACTGAAGGCATCGTTGGACAGGCCGACGATCACCCGCCCCAGATAATCTTCGGCGGCGGCGCTGTTGCTGACTTTGCCATCCTGGAAAAAATCGTTGTGCAGGGCGATCCGCTGCAGGCGCACCGGGGCCTGGAACACTTCGACCTGATGCGGGCGGCTGTGGCTGTCGGCCGGTTGTTCGACATACACCAGAATCCGATTGGCGCTGTCCTGCACTTCGAGAAAACGCACATTGGGCGTGGCCAGTGTCGCTTTGAGCAGGCTTTCCAGCACTTCGTTGTTGCCGGAGATCACCCCGTATTCCGTGGCCGGGGCCAGTTGGTTGGCGATCAACTGGCCGGTGTGGTTCAGCTCCTGACGCAAATCCTGGATGCGCACGAAGGTAAAGAAGCTGATCAGCAGCAACGTCAGCAACAGCGCCGGGCCGAGGCTGATCAGCTGCGTGCGGGTGTTGATGTCCCAACGGCGACGGAAATTCATGGGCGGCGCTCTCCTTCGGCCAAGGCACTGGCGACAGATGCTTCATTCAACGGTTCGATGCCTAAGGAACGAGCCACCTGCGCATTACTTGAGACTTTGAAACGAGCGGGGTAAAGCGTTCGTGGCCATGCGCTGGTCGGCTGATCGAGCAAATGGTCGAGGATCGCGAGCCAGTCGCTTTGATCGCTGTAGGTACTGGCAAGGCTGCCAGCGCGAACGAATGCAATGTTGGGGCCGATCAGCGCAACCTGCCGCGAGTAGCTGCTGAGCAAGAGGTTTTTTGCCGTCTGCGAGTTGTACAGATCGGGATCGTCGAGGCCGAGCAAGACGTCGGTGTTTTTCAGCACGGCTTGCAACGGACGGCTATCGTGGGTGTTGTCCCAGCGCTGGCTGACAATCTGCAGATTCAATGGCCGCGCAGCCACGCGCAATTCGTCGATGAGGAACTCGCCGTGCTCATCGAACAGCACACCGACCCGCCGGGCCTGCGGCAGAATCCGTCGGATCAGTTGCAATTGCCGGCTCAGCGGCGGGTCGCTCCACAGCAGACTCAGGCGCGCCGGGTGGGCATCGGCGAAACGCTGGCGCGCCTGCAAGCGGCTGATGCGCAACACCAGCGTCGATGGGCCTTGCGCGTCCTGCAGGCGCCAGTCGAGGCTCGGCAGATCGAGCAGGATCAGGCGCAGGCTGGCCGGCAGTTTGCCCGGCGCCGGCAGGCTCGCCAGCGGCTGAAACCGCACGTTGTCGGTCGGGCGCAGTTCACTCAATGCTTGGACGAACGCCTGCACGCCGGGGCTTTCCTCGGCGCCGGTCAGGAGAATGTCGGCGGCTTGCACCGCGACCCCGTGCAGCCACGCGGTCATGAACAGGCAGAGCCCCGCCAGCCAGTGGCCAAGGGTTGGCGTCTTCCGTGACGAGCCGTTGCGCATCCTAGAACTCCAGCTCGGCACTGAAATACATCACCCGGCGCTCGTCATAATTGTTATCGACGAAGGTGTTTGGCTGATGGTCGAGGCGCTGTTGCAGCACGCCGGCCAGTTGCAGCTGCGCGTTGCCAATCGAGATGCGTTTGGCGATGCGCGTGTCGACGCGTTCGAAGCGATAACCGTTGAGCGCGTTGTCGCCGTAATAGAAGAGGGCGCTGTTCCAGCCATGGCCCCAACTGCGCAGCCAACCGGCGGAACCGCTGTGGCGCGAGGTGAACTGCTGATCCAGCGGATTGCTCGCCTCGGCGTCGACGAAGGCGTAGGTGAAGCGCAAACGGTCGGCGCTGCTGAGGCGCCAGTCGAGTTGCGTTTCGGTACCGCGAAAGCGCGAACTGTTGGTGTTGCTGGCGATGTACTGGTTGTTGCGCAGCGGCTCGCTGATCATCCCGGTGATTTCGTCGTAGAACAGCTTCACGTCCACCGCCAGACCGAGTTCGGCGAAATAACCGTTGTAGCCCAATTCCCGCGAGCGCATGTGCTCCTGATCGAGATCGCCGGGGCCGCGGGTCTTGACGAAATAGCGCGCCGACGACTGGCCGTAGGCCGAGGGCCGCAGGTTGTTGACCTGATAGCTCCAGTTGACGTTGTTCTCGAACATGTCCGGCGAACGGATCGCCTCCGAGTACACCGCGCGCAGGCCGTGACGCGGGTTGATCAGGTAGTTGACCGCGAAGCGCGGGGTCAGCGAACTGCCGATCAGTTGCGTGTCTTCGAACATCGCTCCGCCCTGCAGCAGCCAGTGCTCGGTGGCGCGCCATTCCAGTTGGCCGAAGGCGCGCCAAGTGGTGTCGTCGAGGGTGCCGTTGAAATAGGTCTCGGAATCGGCGCGGTCGTAGCGGTAGTTGAGGCCGCTGACCAGTCGCAGGCTGTCGGACAGGCTGAGGGTGTCCTGCAGCTCGAGGTCGTAGCGCGATTCGCGGGCGCTCTGGTCGATATCGCCGCACAAGGTCTGGCTGGCGCCGTTGCGCCATTGCTCGAGCACTTGATTGGCCAGCGCCATTTCCTGCGGCGTGCCAGGTGCCGCGCCGGGGCCGGTGAACTGGTTGATGTTGCGCGCCAGCCGTTCGGTGTAATTCGGGTTGAGCTGCCACAGCTGCGCCAGCTCGGGGCTGAACGACACCTCGGCATCGCAGGCGCGCCAGACCTGCTGGCGATCCCAGTGCTGCGCCGAGCCTTGCACATACAGGCTGTGTTCGGGGTTGATATCAAGGTTCCAGCGCACCGAGCCGGCGTAATCCTTGGCCAACACGTCGGAATTGTTCCCCGCGTCGGTAATCCCCGAGAACACCGGGCGGTAGGTATAAGGCCGCTGATTGCTGCCGTCCTTGGCGTTGAACTGCCAGTCGAGGCTTTGTCCTTCATTGAGGTCGTGGCTGACCGCCAGACTCAGACGATTCAAGCGCCGACTGTCGCGGTAATCGGCGCCGTTGCGATCACTGTCGAAACCGTCATCTTCCTGACCCGACAGCGACAGGCGCAAATCGCCGCCATCCCAACCGGTGCCCTGGCTGGCATAAAAATCGTGGATGCCACGCTGGCCGCGAGTGATTTTCAGGCGCGTGCCGTGGCTGTCCGCCGGGTGGCGAGTGATGATGTTGATCACCGCCATCAGCGCGTTGGCGCCGTAGCTGACCGTGTTCGGGCCGCGAAACACCTCGATCCGCTCGATGTCTTCCATCGCTACCGGAATATCGCTCCAGTCCACCGTCGCCAGGCCGGCGCGATACACCGAGCGGCCATCGATCAACACCTGCATGCGCCGTGCTTCGCTGGCGTTGGTGCCGTGGTAATTCACCGCCGGCTGATTGCCGTTGATGCTGCCGACCATCATGCCCGGCACCAGCCGCAGCAGTTCGCTGATGTCGCGGGCACCGCTGGCGCTGATCAATTCGTTGTCGAGGACGGTCATGCTTCCCGGCACTTCTGCCGGCGTCTGCTTCAGGCGCGTGGCCGTGAGCACCTGCGGTAGCGCTTGGCTGTCGACGAACAGGTCGTCCGCCAGCACCAGCGGGCTGAACAGCAGCGCCAGTAGCAGGGGCGAGCGCGGGGAAGGAGGGCCAGAAAACACGACACAGCCTGTAGTAGAGAAGAATTGGCGCGCATGTTAACCGAGGGCGGCGACTTTTCCAGTGACGTTACAGGCATTTTCCTAGGCTTTATTGGTCTTCTTCCTACAAGTGTCGGTAATTGTTGCTGGGACTGGCCGCGGCCGGGGCGCCCCGTATAATGCCCGGCATCGCCACTGGTATGGATTAACGGATTGCATATGACTGAACAGCGCCCGATTGCGGTCCTGGGAGGCGGAAGTTTTGGTACCGCCGTGGCCAATCTGCTGGCCGAGAACGGCCATCAAGTCCTTCAGTGGATGCGTGACCCCGAGCAGGCGGAGGCCATCCGGGTCAATCGTGAAAACCCGCGTTACCTTAAAGGCATCAAGATTCTGCCGGGGGTGACCGCCGTCACCGATCTGCAAGCCACCCTCGAGGCCTGCGATCTGTGCTTCGTCGCGCTGCCCTCCAGTGCCTTGCGTACGGTGCTCGCCGCCCACGCCGAACGTTTGAGCGGCAAGATGCTGGTCAGCCTGACCAAAGGCATCGAAGCGCACACCTTCAAACTGATGAGCCAGATCCTCGAAGAGATCGCCCCGCAAGCGCGCATCGGCGTGTTGTCCGGGCCGAACCTGGCACGGGAAATCGCCGAACACGCGCTGACCGCCACGGTGGTCGCCAGCGAAGACGAAGAGCTGTGCAAAGCAGTGCAAGCCGCGCTGCACGGGCGCACCTTCCGCGTTTACGCCAGTGCCGACCGTTTCGGTGTCGAGCTGGGCGGGGCGTTGAAAAACGTTTACGCGATCATCGCCGGCATGGCGGTGGCGCTGGAGATGGGCGAGAACACCAAGAGCATGCTGATCACTCGCGCCTTGGCCGAGATGACCCGCTTCGCCGTGAATCAAGGCGCCAACCCGATGACCTTTCTTGGCCTCGCCGGGGTCGGCGATCTGATCGTGACCTGCTCGTCGCCGAAGAGCCGCAACTATCAGGTCGGTTTCGCCCTCGGCCAAGGCTTGAGCCTCGACGAAGCGGTGTCGCGTCTGGGCGAGGTCGCTGAAGGGGTCAACACCCTCAAGGTGCTCAAGGCCAAATCCCAGGAAGTCGGCGTGTACATGCCGCTGGTCGCCGGGCTGCACGCAATCCTGTTCGAAGGACGCACGCTGGAGCAGGTGATCGGTCTACTGATGCGTGCCGAGCCGAAAACCGACGTCGACTTTATTTCCACCAGCGGTTTCAACTGATTCAGCTGTTACACGGACAGGAAGCAAGCCATGAACGATCCGAAAACCGAAACCCAGTACGAATCCATTCTCCTGCGGGTGTTGTGGATGATCGTTTATCTGCTGGTCTGGCAAGTCGCGCAATTCATCCTCGGCGCGGTGGTACTGGTGCAACTGATCTACCGACTGATCTACGGCGCACCGAGCGCCAGCCTGATGAATTTTGGCGACAGCCTCAGCCAGTTCCTCGCGCAGATCGGCCGCTTCGGCACGTTCCACAGTGACCAGAAGCCCTGGCCGTTCGCCGACTGGCCAGCGCCGCGCACCCCGGAAGGGGAAGCGCCGCACACCGTCGCCCCGGCCGCGCATCCGGTGCGCGATGAGGAGCCCAAGCTATGAAACTCTGGGTAATGCGTCACGGTGAGGCGGTGCCTCACGGTTCGAAAATCGATTCCGAGCGTGAGCTGACCGAGCATGGTCGTAAAGAAGTCCTGCGCAGCGCCGCGCATCTCATGGGCCAGCCGCTGACGGCGATTTACGCCAGCCCTTATCTGCGCGCGCAGCAAACCGCGCAGATCGTGCGCGAGGCGTTGGGTTTCGAGCCGGAGATTCGCACGGTCGAGTGGCTGACGCCGGAGAGCGATCCGGACAAGGTCGCCGAGCAATTGGTGTCCGTCAGTAATGTTTTGCTGGTCAGTCACAACCCGTTGGTGGGCAACCTGCTCAGCTATCTGCAGCACGGCGCCGGACATCCGCCGGAGCGGGTCAGTACAGCAGGACTGGCGGAACTCGAGCACAGTGAACTGCTGATTGGCTCGATGAAGCTCAACAGCCTCAAGCATCCTTAAAAGCAAAGATCGCAGCCTTCGGCAGCTCCTACAATGGAATGCATACCCAGTAGGAGCTGCCGAAGGCTGCGATCTCTTGATCTTGTTTCTTTTGGTAAAAAATCCAACCAAGCACTTGCTTGGTTGACTACGCTTGCTCCAGACCAAAAAAACAGGAGCGAGTCGCATGTCTGCCGCCTTCCGTTTGCCGCTGGACGTGTTTTACGAACGGGAAGCCCGGCACCCGCGCCAGCGCTTTCTGGTGCAGCCCATCGGTGGCGGCCATGTCGAGACACTGAGCTGGGCCGATGTCGGCCATCAGGCACGCTGCGCTGCACACTGGCTACGGGCGCGGGAGTTGCCGCCCGGCAGCCACATCGCCCTGATCTCGAAAAACTGCGCGCACTGGATCATCGCCGACCTCGCGATCTGGATGGCCGGGCATGTGTCCGTGCCGCTGTATCCCAACCTCACCGCTGAATCCGTGGCGCAGGTGCTGACTCACTCGGAAAGTGCGCTGGCGTTCATTGGCAAGCTCGATGACTGGGCAGGCATGTCCCCTGGCGTACCGGCGGGTTTGCCGACCATCAGCCTGCCGCTGCATCCGCCCGGCGAATTCGATTTCAGCTGGGCGGACCTGCAGAGCTGTTCGCCGATCCAGGACGATCCGCGTCCGGCCGCCGAGCAACTGGCGACGATCATCTACACCTCCGGCACCACTGGCCTGCCCAAAGGCGTGATGCACAGTTTCGCCAATCTCGGGTTCGCCACCAGTCGGGGCACGCAGCTGTTCGGGCTCAACGAGAACGATCGGCTGCTGTCGTACTTGCCGCTGTGTCACGTCGCCGAGCGCATGTTTGTCGAACTGGCCTCGATCTACACGGGACAGACGGTGTTCTTCGCCGAAAGCCTCGACACCTTCATCACCGATCTGCAGCGCGCGCGGCCGACCGCGATGTTCGGGGTGCCGCGCATCTGGACCAAATTCCAGATGGGTGTGTACAGCAAGATCCCGGCGCAGCGTCTGGATTTCCTCCTCGGGTTGCCCTTCATTGGCAAGCGGGTCGGACACAAAGTGCTGGCCGGGCTCGGGCTGGATGCCTTGCGCGTGGCGTTGTCCGGCGCCGCACCAGTGCCGCAGACATTGCTCGCCTGGTATCAGAAACTCGGCCTCGATGTGCTGGAGGTCTACGGCATGACCGAGGGCTGCGGTTACTCGCATATCTGTTTGCCGGGCCAATACAGGCAGGGCTGGATTGGTCAGCCGTGTCCGGAAGTGGAAGTGCGCATCGATGAGTCGGGCGAAGTGCAGGTGCGCAGCCAGGCGAACATGCTCGGTTATTTCAAGGAGCCGCAGAAGACCGCCGAGACGCTGACCGCCGACGGCTTTCTGCGCACCGGCGACAAGGGCGAGCAGGATAGCGAAGGGCGCCTGCGCCTGACCGGGCGCCTCAAGGAAATCTTCAAGACCAGCAAAGGCAAATACGTCGCGCCGGCGCCGATCGAAAATCGCCTGGCCGTGCATTCACGCATCGAACAGGTGTGCGTGGTTGGCGATGGCCTGAGTGCGCCGCTGGGGTTGTGCGTGCTGTCGACAGTCAATCAGCAAGAACCTCGTGCGAGTCTGCACGCGAGCCTGGAAAAACTTCTGGAAGAGGTCAACGCCGCCCTCGACAAACACGAACGCCTGCGCCGGCTGGTGGTGGTCAAGGACAACTGGGCGGTGGACAACGGCTTCCTCACGCCGACCCTGAAAATCAAACGCAACGTTATCGAAGACCGCTACGGCGCGCGCTTCGAAGAATGGAGCGCGCGCAGCGAGGCGGTGCTGTGGCAGGATTGAGCATCGATCAAAACAACAAAGGAAGTCTGCGATGAGCTTGTGGCGTACTACTCCCGACATCGAACAGTTGAACGCAATCCAGAAAAACACCATTGGCGAAGTGCTGGACATTCGCTTCGAAGGCTTCGACGAACAATCGCTCACCGCGAGCATGGTCATCGACCATCGCACCCACCAGCCTTACGGTCTGCTGCATGGCGGCGCATCGGTGGTGCTGGCGGAAACCGTCGGCTCGATGGCCAGTTATCTGTGTATCGATGCCAGCAAGTTCTATTGCGTCGGCCTGGAGATCAATGCCAACCACCTGCGCGGCTTGCGCAGTGGGCGGGTGACGGCGGTGGCCACGCCGATCCATATCGGTCGCACCACGCATGTCTGGGACATTCGCTTGACCAGCGACGAAGGCAAGGCCAGTTGCGTGTCGCGCCTGACCATGGCGGTGGTGCCGCTGGGGGAGCAGCCGCCACTGCGGTGACATTTATCGGGTTCCGTCAGGACGAGCCCTCAGCCCTCTGCCAGTGGGAGAGGGAGCCTACCGTGTGGTTTTCGCGATCCTCGTCGACCTGATAAATCGAATCGAGCTCAGGTCCCGGACACCCCCCCGATCTGCTCCCTTTCCCCTCGCCCCCTTGGGGGAGAGGGCTGGGGTGAGGGGGCAGCGGTCTCGCTGATACACATCACCCTGACCGGACTGTCATCATTCCTGGCACTTACAGTCATTGCTGCGACGCCGGCTCTTGCGGACAATCAACGCCACGATTCCCGCTCATGGATTTGCCCCGCATGTCGCAACCGATCTTTTTCGCCCACGCCAACGGCTTCCCATCGGGCACCTATGGCAAGTTGTTTGCGGCGCTGGCGCCGGAGTATCGGGTCGTGCATCTGGAGCAGCATGCCCATGACCCGCGTTTTCCGGCGGACGACAATTGGTACAACCTCGTCGATGAGCTGATCCATCACCTGCAGCAGCAGGAGCAGCCGGTGTGGGGCGTCGGCCATTCCTTCGGCGGTCTGCTGCACCTGCACGCGGCGTTGCGGTGTCCCGAGCTGTATCGCGGCGTGGTGATGCTCGATTCGCCGGTGCTGACCCGCACCGATCAGTGGGTGATTCGCGCGGCCAAGCGCTTTGGTTTCATCGATAAGCTGACCCCGGCCGGGCGCACGCTCGGGCGCCGTGAAGAGTTCGCCGATCTGGACAGCGCGCGCAGTTACTTTGCCGGCAAAACCCTGTTTCGTGGCTTCGACCCGGAATGTTTCGATGCCTACCTGCAACATGGGCTGCACCAGGTTGATGACAAGCTGCGCCTGCGTTTCGACCCGGCCACTGAAATCAGTATCTATCGCGGCGTGCCGCACACCAGTCCCGGGCGCACCCGGCAGTTGCAAGTGCCGCTGGCCATGGTGCGCGGGCACAAGAGCCGTGTGGTCATGCGCCATCACACACGTTTCGTCGCGCGCCTGCCGCAAGGCGAGGCGCTGAGCATGCCCGGCGGGCACATGTTTCCGCTGGAGCGCCCGCAGGACACAGCGCGCTTGCTCAAGAGTCTGTTCACACGCTGGGAGCAGCGACAGAACAAGGATTGCGCATGAGCCCGACTTGCGAAGAAGTACGCCTGAACCTGCCGCACATCGAGTTGGCCGCGCACCTGTTCGGCCCCGAGGACGGCTTGCCAGTGATCGCGTTGCACGGCTGGCTCGACAACGCCAACAGCTTTGCCCGGCTGGCCCCGAAGCTCCACGGCTTGCGCATCGTCGCGCTTGACATGGCCGGGCACGGCCATTCCGGGCATCGGCCGAACGGCGCCGGTTATGCTCTGTGGGATTACGCCCACGATGTGTTGCAAGTTGCCGAGCAACTGGGCTGGAAGCGTTTCGGCTTGCTCGGGCATTCGATGGGGGCGATTGTCTCGATGGTGCTGGCCGGTTCGCTGCCGGAGCGCATCAGTCATCTGGCGCTCATCGATGGAGTGATTCCTCCTACAGACAAAGGGGAAAACGCCGCCGAGCGCATGGGCATGGCCCTGCAGGCGCAACTCGATCTGCGGGACAAGCGCAAACCGGTCTACACCACCCTCGAGCGTGCCATCGAGGCGCGGATGAAAGGCCTGGTGGCGGTCAGTCGTGAAGCCGCTGAACTGTTGGCCCAACGCGGCTTGATGCCGGTGCCCGGCGGTTACACCTGGCGCACCGACAATCGCCTGACGCTGCCATCGCCGCTGCGCCTGACCGAGGAACAGGCCATGGCGTTCGCTCTGCGCGTCAGTTGCCCGGCCCGTCTGGTGGTCGCGGCGGATGGCATGCTGGCCAGACATCCTGAGCTGCTGCAGCGTCTGCCCTTCAGCCACGAACAGTTGCCGGGCGGGCATCATCTGCATCTGAATGACGAGGCTGGCGCAGGTCTTGTAGCAGACTGTTTCAATCGCTTCTTCGCCATGCCTTGACTTGCTGCGGGCAACTGCCGAGGCTGGGCGGGTTGAAACAGGAGACAAACATGATGGATTTCCATACCGCTGCGACCCCGACCCGCCCAGCCATGACCGTCCGGTGAGCCTGACTATGCGGTCACTCACTCTGTTGGCGCTGTGCTGCGTCGGCGCCTTTTCGTTCGCTGCCGATGTGCCAGGCAGCCATGATCTGCAAATCGTGCCGCGTCTGGCCGATGCGCAAATCGTCGACTATCGCCCGAGCGCCGAGCTGGAGCGCATCTATCCGCTGGGCTCGATCCGCAAGATCAGCGGCCAGTTGCGTTTCGACGGTCAGGTCACCGCGCGAGGCCAGACCACCTCGGTGACATACGAACTACCGCCGGAACATTCCGCCACCGAAGCCTTCACCGCCGCCCGCGAAGCCCTGCAACAGCAGGACGCCGAGTTGCTGTTCTGGTGCCAGGCTCGTGACTGCGGCGAAAGCAGCCTGTGGGCCAACGAGGTGTTCGGCAATGCCAAGTTGTACGGTTCCGATGAGCAACAGGCCTATCTGTTGCTCAGGCTGGCGGCGCCAAAGGACAACACACTGGTGGCGCTCTACAGCATCACGCGTGGCAATCGCAAAGCCTATCTGCATGTCGAGCAGTTCGAGGCGACTGCGCCGTTGGGCGAGTTGCTGCCAACCTCCGCGACCCTGTTGCGGCAGTTGAAAAGCACTGGCGAGCTGGATTTCCCGACACTGGCCGATGACCCCGATGCCACCTGGCTGCGCCTGATTTCCCGTGGCCTGAACCTCGACACGACCTTGCGGGTTACGGTTTCCGGGCCCAAGGCCGAAGCCTGGCGCCAGGCACTGATCACGCAGGGCGTGCGGGCGGCGCGGATGGAAACCGGCAATCTTGAAGGCTCTGGCCTGCGTATCGACCTGTTGCGATAAGCTGTGCCGGGCGAGCACGCAATGCGTGTTCGCCTACTCTTTCGCTGACTGACATTGCCGGGACTTTCCATGCTCAATAACGATCGCCTGCTGGTGCAGATTCTGCTGCTGGTGTTGTTTGGTGCCAGCCTGTGGGTGATGGCGCCGTTCTGGTCGGCGCTGTTCTGGGGCGCGGTACTCGCCTTCGCCAGTTGGCCGCTGATGCGATTGCTGACCCGTGCGCTCAATGGCCGCGAATCGCTGGCCGCGTTGATCCTGACACTGGGCTGGATGTTGCTGGTGGCAGCGCCGCTGGTGTGGTTGGGTTTCAACCTCGCCGATCATGTGCGCGATGCCACGGCCTTCATCAAGGATGTGCAGGTCGACGGTCTGCCGGAAGCTCCGACCTGGCTTGGCAGCGTGCCCTTGGTGGGTGAGCGGCTGGTGGCGATGTGGGACAGTATCGACCAGCAGGGCGCAGCGTTGATGGTCTCGATCAAACCGTATCTGGGACAGGTCGGCAACTGGCTGCTGGCACGCAGCGCGCAGATTGGCGGCGGGATTCTCGAGCTGACGCTGAGTCTGGTGTTCGTGTTCTTTTTCTACCGTGACGGGCCGCGACTGGCGGCGTTCGTGCACAGTCTGCTGCAGCGCTTGATCGGCGATCGTGCCGGTTATTACATCGAGCTTGTGGCCGGAACCGTTCAGCGGGTGGTCAATGGCGTGATTGGTACGGCGGCAGCGCAGGCGGTACTGGCGTTGATCGGCTTTTTGATTGCCGGCGTTCCTGGGGCGCTGGTGCTGGGGATCGTCACGTTCCTGCTCAGTCTGATTCCGATGGGGCCGCCGCTGGTGTGGGTGCCGGCCACGGCGTGGCTGGCGTGGAAGGGCGATTACGGGATGGCGGTGTTTCTCGGGATCTGGGGGACGTTCATCATCAGTGGCGTGGACAACGTGCTCAAGCCGTATCTGATCAGCCGTGGCGGCAATCTGCCGTTGGTGATCGTGTTGCTTGGGGTGTTTGGCGGGTTGATTGCGTTTGGGTTTATCGGGTTGTTTATTGGGCCTACGTTGTTGGCGGTGGCTTATAGTCTGTTGACGGATTGGAGTAAGAGTCAGGCTCGGGCTTAAGGGGCTTGGCGGCCTTTGGGCCGACCAAGCGTTGGGTTGTTTGTGTACATATCCGTTGCTGCGGTAACGGCTTCTTATGGTTTCGCCCTTACGGCGAGTCCCTTTGGCAAACGCCCCAAAGGAACCAAAGGTCTGTGCCCTGACGTTCGGCCCGCTCGCTGAGGCTCGGGGTTCCGTCGCTGCGGGATCGATCCGGGCGCAGCGGCTCCGGTTTGCTTCGCTGCACCTCCTTCCGCTGTGTACAACTGCGTCGTACGGTCGCTGCGCTCCCACGCCCGCATCAATCCCTCCGCTCAGCCTGCCGACGGGCTCCAGGATCAAAAGCGGAACTCGAGCTAACGCTCATCGTAGGTAGGAGCTGCCGAAGGCTGCGATCTTTTGATTTTGATTTTGATTTTGATTTTGCTGTTCTGTGGGAGCGAGCTTGCTCGCTAAGGCAGCCTAGCAGTCGACTCATCTCTAACTCAACGCACGCGATCCAAACTGTAGGAGTGAGCTTGCTCGCGAAGGCGGCCTGGCAGCCAACCCATCTCTAACTCAACGCACGCGATCCAAACTGTAGGAGTGAGCCTGCTCGCGAAGGCAGCCTGACAGCCAACCCATCTCTCCCTGAAGCGACACAACTCCTGGGGAGCAGGCTTGCCAGCGATGGGGCCTGGCAGTCAACCAACTCTGCTACAATGCGCGCCGTTTTCGTCCAGCCTGAGAGCCCATCCATGTCCGTCTGCCAGACTCCTATCATCGTCGCCCTGGATTTCCCCACCCGTGACGCCGCACTGAAGCTGGCCGATCAGTTGGACCCGAAACTGTGCCGGGTCAAAGTGGGCAAGGAACTGTTCACCAGTTGCGCGGCGGAAATCGTCGGTACCTTGCGTGACAAGGGTTTTGAAGTGTTCCTGGACCTGAAATTCCACGACATCCCCAACACCACCGCGATGGCTGTTAAAGCCGCTGCCGAGATGGGTGTGTGGATGGTCAACGTGCACTGCTCTGGCGGCCTGCGCATGATGGCCGCTTGCCGTGAGGAGCTGGACAAGCGCAACGGTCCGCAACCGCTGTTGATCGGCGTGACCGTGCTGACCAGCATGGAGCGTGAAGATCTCGCCGGTATCGGTCTGGATATCGAGCCGCAGGAGCAAGTGCTGCGTCTGGCGGCACTGGCCGAGAAGGCCGGGCTGGATGGTTTGGTGTGTTCGGCACTGGAAGCTTCGGCGCTGAAAACCGCGCACCCGTCGCTGCAACTGGTGACTCCGGGTATTCGTCCGGCCGGTAGCGCGCAGGACGACCAACGGCGGATTCTGACTCCGCGTCAGGCGCTGGATGCCGGTTCCGATTATCTGGTGATCGGCCGTCCAATCAGCCAGGCGGCGGATCCGGCGCAGGCGTTGGCCGCAGTCGTAGCCGAAATCGCCTAAAAGATCGCAGCCTTCGGCAGCTCCTACAGGGTCATGTGAACACCTGTAGGAGCTGCGGAACGCTGCGATCTTTTGATCTTCTGTTTTAAACCTTCAACACCAACTTGCCAAAGTTCTCACCGTTGAACAGTTTCATCAGCGTCTCCGGGAATGTCTCCAGTCCGTCAACCACATCTTCCTTGCTTTTGAGCTGCCCGCCAGCCATCCAGCCGGCCATCTCCTGCGCCGCGCTGGCGAATTGTGCGGCGTAGTCCATCACCACAAAACCTTCCATCCGCGCCCGATTGACCAGCAGTGACAGGTAATTGGCCGGGCCTTTGACCGCCTCTTTATTGTTGTACTGGCTGATCGCACCGCAAATCACCACTCGCGCTTTCATGTTCAAGCGGCTCAGCACCGCATCGAGAATGTCGCCGCCGACGTTATCGAAGTACACGTCCACGCCTTTCGGGCATTCGCGCTTCAATCCGGCTACAACATCCTCGGCCTTGTAATCGATGGCGCCGTCGAAGCCCAGTTCGTCGATGAGGAATTTGCATTTGTCGGCACCGCCGGCAATGCCGACGACGCGGCAGCCTTTGATCTTGGCGATCTGCCCGGCCACGCTGCCCACCGCGCCTGCCGCACCGGACAGCACCACGGTGTCACCGGCCTTGGGTGCGCCGACATCGAGCAGGGCGAAGTAGGCGGTCATGCCGGTCATGCCCAGTGCAGACAGGTAACGCGGCAATGGTGCGAGTTTCGGATCGACCTTGTAGAAACCGCGGGGCTCGCCGAGGAAATAATCCTGCACGCCGAGGGCACCGTTGACGTAATCGCCCACGGCAAAACCGGGATTGTTCGAGGCGATGACTTTTCCCACGCCCAGTGCGCGCATGACTTCTCCCAGGCCGACCGGCGGGATGTAGGACTTGCCTTCGTTCATCCAGCCGCGCATCGCCGGATCCAGGGACAAATATTCGTTCTTGACCAGGATCTGTCCGGCCTGTGGTTCGCCGACCGGTACTTCCTGATAAGTGAAAGTCTCGCGGGTCGCGGCGCCCACTGGGCGTTTGGCGAGCAGGAACTGGCGATTGGTCTGGTTGGTCATGACAGGCACTCGAACGGAATGAAGCCTTGTAGATAGACCCTCGGCGGCGATGTCGCAAGGTCGGCTGATGCGGCGAATGCAGGTCGATCCAGTGCAGTTATGGTTGTGGGCGGGGTTGTATCACTGCAACGCATGGACTCATAAACGGCTTCTGGATAGTGCTGACGCGCCGTCACCGCCGCTGGCTATGCTGCAACGTCAATATCCCCCGCTTCTTTGCCTTCGAGGACATATCCATGAGCATGACGTTTTCCGGTCAGGTGGTTGTAATCACGGGAGCGGCCCATGGCATCGGCCGGGCGACCGCTCTGGCGTTTGCCGCCGAAGGCCTGAAAGTGGTGGTAGCTGACCTGGATGCGGCTGGCGGCGAAGGAACGGTGGCGCTGATTCGTACAGCAGGTGGCGAAGCGACTTTCGTTCGCTGCGACGTGACACTGGAACACGATGTAAAAAATCTGATGGACGAGGTGATCAATACCTACGGTCGTCTCGACTATGCGTTCAACAACGCCGGGATCGAAATCGAGAAAGGCAAACTTGCCGACGGTTCGCTCGACGAATTCGACGCGATCATGGGCGTCAACGTCAAAGGTGTCTGGTTGTGCATGAAGTATCAGTTGCCTCTGCTGTTGGCTCAGGGCGGTGGAGCGATCGTCAACACGGCATCGGTAGCCGGGCTGGGCGCAGCGCCGAAGATGAGCATTTACGCAGCGTCGAAACACGCGGTGATCGGCCTGACCAAATCGGCGGCAATCGAGTATGCGAAGAAGAAAATCCGCGTCAACGCAGTGTGCCCGGCGGTGATCGATACGGACATGTTTCGCCGTGCCTACGAGGCCGATCCGAAGAAGGGCGAATTCGCCAACGCCATGCACCCGGTGGGGCGCATCGGCAAAGTCGAGGAAATCGCCAGTGCGGTGCTGTATCTGTGCAGCGACGGCGCGGCGTTCACCACCGGGCACTCGCTGGCGGTGGACGGAGGCGTGACGGCATTCTGAATGTTGCGCTTATATTGAACCCGCCTTCGCGCGGGTTTTTTGTGCCTCGCGCTCAATGCCGTGAATCCAGTTAAACAATGTGTATCAAATAGTTAGAACCGCTGCATTTGACGGCTTTGTCGCACAGCCTATGCGGCGTGGCTGTGATTTACTGCTGCCAGCAAAACTGACAGGAGTTTGCGAGCTCATGGACCTGAGAATTGACCGACAGGCAATGGTGCCGGTCGTGCAGCAGATTGTGGACGGAATGACTGACTGGATTGTGCAAAGCGGCGTCCCGCCAGCCACCCGGTTGCCCTCCGTACGGCAAATCGCCCGGGGTAATCTGCTCAGCCAGTCGTGCGTCGTCGAAGCCTGCGAGCGTCTGGTTTCGCAGGGCGTTCTGACTACGCGTCAAGGCGCCGGGTTCATTGTTGCGGCATCGCCGACGGTACGTGGTGCAGACCCGGAACTGGCGGCCTTCGAGGGGCGCCACGCCTGGTGTGAAGAGGTGAACGCCACGAACAATCGCTTGAAGCTGGGGCAGGGCGGCTTGCCGCCGAGTTGGCGTGAGCCCGACGATCTCAGCTACGCATTGCGCGAGGTAGCACGCACCGATATGGACAGCCTGTTCAATTACAGCTCGCCGCTGGGCCTTCCAGCGTTGCGCGAGCAAATTGCCAAGCGTCTCAAGCTGCTGAATATCGAGGCTTGCAGCAGCCGCTTGATGAGCACGTGCGGTGCCAGTCATGCGCTGGATCTGATCGTGCGCACGTTGTTCAGGGCCGGCGACTGTGTGGTGGTGGAAACGCCCGGTTATGCACCGTTGTTTGACCTGTTGCAGATGCACGGTGTGCGTATGCTCGAAGTGCGTCGGACGCCGAGCGGGCCGGACATCGAAATGCTCGAGTCCATGCTTCGTCAGTTTCGCCCCGTCGCCCTGTTCATCGGCAGTCATCACCACAATCCCACTGGCAGTTGCCTGACACCCGCCGTGGCTCAGCGCATCGTGCAGTTGAGCAAGACCTACGATCTGCGTGTGATCGAAGATGATGTCTATGCCGATCTGCACACCGGCAACGGCACGCGTCTGGCGGCGCTGGAGCATGAGGGGCGGGTCATTTATGTGGGCAGCTTCTCCAAGACACTGAGCAGTTCGTTGCGGGTCGGCTTTGTCTCGGCTGACAGCGAGCTGCTGACGCGCCTGGCCGAGGTCAAGATGATCAGCGGCCTCGGCTGTTCCAGATTGGCCGAGGCGGTCCTGGCCAGGCTGATGGCAACGGGCGCATATCGCAAACTGGTGCAGCGCCAGCGGCAGCGCTTGAATGCCGATCGCGCGGCAGCCTTACAGGCCCTGGAAGATGCCGAGTGGGAAGTATTCGGCAAGCCGGTTGGCGGGCTGTTCATCTGGGCGCGCTCACGATTGAACGATCAGACGTTGGTGCGCAGGCAGGCGCAGCGCTGCGGGATCGTGTTATCAGCGGCGGATGCCTTCAGTCCCAGCGGTGAGTCCGGCGATTGGCATCGCATCAACGTTGCCTGTGCCTGCGACCCGCGCGCCCGGCAGTTCTTTCGCAATACGTGCGCGGATCGACCTCAATCATTCTGAAAACGACACGGGCGTAGCTTTTTGCCATTATTCCGATGCCCGAGACTTGTGCTGGTTCGAGCCCGTTGCGAATCTGCGTCAACAGACTTTGGCTGGGGACTACGCAATGATTTCCGCCGTGCAAGGACATTTTGCCAACCTCGGTATGGCGAAAAAACTGGGTATCGGGTTTGTCCTGGTCTTGCTGCTGACTGCATTGGTCGCGGCGATTGGCGTCTGGTCCCTGCAAACCATCAGTCTGCGTTTCGACGGCTTGAAGCAGATGTCCACGCTCAACAACGGTCTGCTCAAGGTGCGCCTGCTCGAGCAGGAGTACGCCCTGCGCGGCAACCCGAAAACCGCTGATGCCTTGCGCGAAGGCGTCGGTGCCCTGGTTGCCCTTGCCGGTGAACTCAAAGCACAAACGCCGGCCAATGTGCCGGTGATGAGCGAGGTCGAGCAAGCATTGGGCGCGTATCGCCAAGCGTTCGATGAGTTCGTTTCGCTCAGCCAGGCCAAGGACCTCGCACTGGAAATGGCCAGTTGGTCGGTATCCAGCGTGGCCAATAACCTCGACGTGTTGCAGAGCGGGCTGGCCGACGATGGCGCCTATACCCTCAAGGACACCGAGGGCAAGGATGGCGCGCAGTTCATCGAGCAGGCGAATCAGGTCAGCCAGGTTTCGCGGCTGATGCTGCAGGCAATGAATGAAGCGCGCGTGCGTCTGGATCAAAGCCGCAAGGGCGAGTCCGACAATGCCGGCCAGGGCAACATCGAGCAGGCCGCACAGGCACAGGAGCAGGCCGAGACGCTGAAAACCACGGTCAAGGACGAAGGCTATCTGACCGTGCTCAATGAAGTGTCGGGGCATATCGCCGGGTTCAACGAAAAACTTGCTGAATACACCGGCCTGCTGACTCAGGAAAAAACTGTCTACGACCAGCTGCATCAGCGTGCCGCGCAGGTGGTGGATCGGGTCAATCAGGCCTATGTCGCCGAAGACGCTTCGATGCAGGCCGAGCTGAAGAAGAATTCGCTGCTGATCATCGGCTCTTCAGCGCTGGCCTTGTTGGTCGGGTTGCTCGCGGCGTGGGTGATCACGCGGCTGATCGTGGCGCCGCTGCGCAGTGTGATTCGCGTAGCGCAGCAGATCGCTGCGGGTGATCTGACGGCGAAGGTCGAGGTCACGCGCCGCGATGAAATGGGTCAGCTGATGTTGGCGATGCAGCAGATGGCTGCCGGACTCGGCACGATTGTCAGTGGCTTGCAGGCCGGCATCGAGCGCCTGGCCGGGTCCGCGCAATCGCTGTCGGCAGTAACCGAGCAGACCAATCTTGAGGTCAACAGCCAGAAAGAGGAAACCGAGCAGGTGGCCACGGCCATGAACCAGATGACCGCCACTGTGCATGACGTCGCGCGCAATGCCGAAGAAGCGGCGCTGGCAGCGCAGACGGCGGATGACAAGGTCGAGAGCGGCCAGCAAGTGGTGCGCCAGAGCATGGCGCGGATCGAGCAGTTGGCCGATTCGGCGACGTCGGCCAGTTCCAGCATCGAGAGCCTCAGCGCCGAGATTCAGAACATCGGCACAGTGCTTGAAGTGATCAAGAGCGTAGCCGAACAGACCAATTTGCTGGCGCTGAACGCGGCGATCGAAGCGGCGCGGGCTGGCGAGCAGGGCAGGGGATTCGCGGTGGTGGCCGATGAGGTGCGCGCACTGGCACGGCGCACGCAGCAATCGACCGAGGAGATCGAACGCTTGGTCAGCGCCTTGCGGGCGGCGGCGCAGTCGTCGGTGCAGCAGATTCGCAGCAGTGGCGAATTGGTGAAGCTGGCGGTCAGTGATGCGTTGCAGACCGAGAGTGCGCTGGGGAGTATCGCGGCGGCGGTGTCGTTGATTCAGCAGATGAATCAGCAGATTGCGGCGGCGGCGGAGGAGCAGAGTTCGGTGGCGGAGGAGATCAACCGCAGCGTTACGCAGATTCGTGCGAGTGCGGATCACTCTTCGCTGGCGATGCGCGGGAATGCGGCTTCGAGTGTTGAGCTGGCGCAGTTGGGGGGGGAGTTGCGCTCGATGGTTGGGCATTTTAGGCTTTGAGCCTTGGCGGCCTTTGGGCCGACCAGGTGTTGGGTGGTTTGGGTGAATATCCGTTGCTTCGGGGGTTGCTGATTACGGTTTCGCCCTTACGGCGAGTCCCTTTTTCAAACGCCAAAAAGGAACCAAAAGGCTGTGCCCTGACGTTCGGCCCGCTCGCTTGGGCTCGGGGTTCCTTCGCTACGGGATCGATCCGGGCGCAGCGTCTCCGGTTTGCTTCGCTGCACCTCCTCCCGCTGTGTACGACTGCGTCGTACGGTCGCTGCGCTCCCACGCCCGCATCAATCCCTCCGCTCAGCCTGCCGACGGGCTCCACGATCAAAAGCGGAACTCGAGCTAACGCTCATCGTAGGTAGGAGCTGCCGAAGGCTCGGGCCGCGATCGGACGATCTTTTGACTTTGCTTTTCCGTGGAAGCGAGCCTGCTCGCGAAGGCGGCCTGACAGCCGACCTGATTCTTGAGGATGAACTCGATCCAAGTGTAGGAGTGAGCCTGCTCGCGATGGCGGCTTAACAACCGACCAATCTCTATCGAATGTACTAAATCCCTGTGGGAGCGAGCCTGCTCGCGAAGGCGGCCTGACAGCCGACCAGTTCTTGAGTGTTACGCGATCCAACTGTAGGAGCTGCCGGAGGCTGCGATCTTTTGCTCTTGCTTTTCTGTGGGAGCGAGCCTGCTCGCGAAGGTGGCCTGACAGCCGACCAGGTCTTGAGTGTTACGCGATCCAACTGTAGGAGCTGCCGAAGGCTGCGATCTTTGACTTTGCTTTTCTGTGGAAGCGAGCCTGCTCGCGAAGGCGGCCTGACAGCCGACCAGTTCTTGAGTGTTACGCGATCCAACTGTAGGAGCTGCCGAAGGCTGCGATCTTTTGCTTTTGACTTTGATGTAGCTTTGTGTGGGAGCGAGCCTGCTCGCGAAAGCGATCTGCAAACCACACCCTCTTTAAGTCACCCACAAAAAAGCCACCGATTACGGTGGCTTCTCTCCCAGCGATCGCGCCTCAGTCGTAAATCACTTTCTTCTTCCAGTCCGCATCCGCTTCGACATCTTTCAAACCGGCGGTCAATTGGTTTTCTTCACCTTCAACCGGGGCAATCTTGTCCATGACTTGAGCATTGGCACGGGCGAGGAGTTTTTCCAGGTATTGCAGTTGCTCCGCGTACATCTGCGGATCCTGTTGTTTGCGCAGGTATTGCACGCCACGTTCGAAGGCGAGGCGGGCCTGGCCGGGTTGGTTTTGTTGCAGGGACTGTTGGCCCAGGTTATTGAAGAATTCGATGTGCAGCAGAACAAGGATGTGGCGCACTTCGCGAATCCATTGTTTGGCTTCGTTCGGTGGCAGGAAGCCGTCGTGGGCGGCGCGGGTGATCTGGCCGTGCAGGGCTTCGAGGAGGAAGCGCACGTCTTTGGCTTTGGCTTCGGTCAGGATAGGCGCGGGCGGGTTGTTCACCGGGATAGATTCGCCTTGGGCCACCAGAGCGCTGAGTTCGGTGATACGGGCCTTGGTGGTCGCGCTGGTTTTTTCCAGATTGAGCAGGCGCTGGCAGACGTTGAGCTCCAGGCGGGTCAGCAACAGCTTGAGCGCCGGGGTCATGAACTGGCCGGGGAAGGTTTCGGTCAGTTCGCCGCAGCGGCGCAGGCGGTCGTTGAGTTCGACTTTGGTGCGGGCCTTCTCCAGTTTGTTGTTTTCCACCACATGGTTCATGTAGCCAATGGCGATCAGAATTGCGATCCCGGCTACGACTAGCAGGGTGATCATGAGTGGTGTCACCGGTAAGACCTCTTTATAGGGTTCGCATGCGAGTGTAGTGGCTGGGCATTTAGGCGCCTAGCGCCGCTCGACGGGTTTGATCGGCTGCTGCAATCTGTATCGGCCGCCGGCTGTATAGATGAATGCTGGCGCTGGATGTGCAGATTGCCATCACTGTGCGGTGGACTATAACGTCTTGGCGAGTGGCGGAATATAGGCGTCAGGTTTCGGATGACGGAAAAGCCCTACGCGGCCCTTAATCCAGGTCGAAGTCATTGATTTAAATAAATTTATATCAAGGGGTTGACGACCTCTCAATCCATCCATAGAATGCGCGCCACTTGCAGCGTAAAGCACACAGCGAAACGCGGCAGGGAGTGAATGTTGTAGTGTGTCCCCTTCGTCTAGTGGCCTAGGACACCGCCCTTTCACGGCGGTAACAGGGGTTCGAGTCCCCTAGGGGACGCCAATGCGGGAATAGCTCAGTTGGTAGAGCACGACCTTGCCAAGGTCGGGGTCGCGAGTTCGAGTCTCGTTTCCCGCTCCAATTTTAAACAGCAGTGCTTTCGGGCGGTGCTGAGTGAAACCAGAACCAAATCTTCGGATGCGGATCTGGACACCGAAACACACACCATGTGTTCCGGGTAGCGTGTCCCCTTCGTCTAGTGGCCTAGGACACCGCCCTTTCACGGCGGTAACAGGGGTTCGAGTCCCCTAGGGGACGCCATTTGCGGGAATAGCTCAGTTGGTAGAGCACGACCTTGCCAAGGTCGGGGTCGCGAGTTCGAGTCTCGTTTCCCGCTCCAATTTCACAAAAACGCCGATCAGCGATGATCGGCGTTTTTGTTTGTGCGCGTTTTGTGGCGGCAACGAAAAGGACCCTGGCCTGGTATCCGGCCAGGATGCCTGTTCAGGCCCTTTTCAGTTTCCGTGGAATCACAGAATCATACAGCGGCAGGATTCTGCTTCTCGGGGTCAATCCCATAGAGAACAATCGCTTCGGCCACTTTTTCCCGTGCCAGCGCTCCGTCATCGGCCAGCGCTTTCAGGGCCGCCAAGGCAATGAAATGGCGATCCACTTCGAAGAACCGACGCAACGATTCGCGGGTGTCCGATTGGCCGAAACCGTCAGTGCCCAGGGCGACGAAGCGGCGATTGGGCACGAACGGGCGGATCTGGTCGGCGAATATTTTCATATAGTCGGTCGCGATCACCACCGGACCCTGTGCATCCTGCAGGCAGCTTTCAACATGGCTGATGCGAGGCGTCTGTTGTGGGTGAAGCAGGTTCCAGCGTTCGGCATCCTGGCCCTCCCGACGCAGTTCGGTCAGGCTGGTGACGCTCCACACGTCACTGCTGACGCCAAAATCCCGCTCCAACAACTGGGCGGCGGCGACGACTTCCAGCAGGATCGAACCGCAACCCATCAGTTGCACATGCTTGCCCTCGCCGGGCTGCGCACTGGCGCTGAGCCGGTACATGCCTTTGAGGATGTCTTGCTCGACACCCTCGGGCATCGGCGGATGGGCGTAGTTCTCGTTGAGCAGCGTGATGTAGTAAAAGATATCCTCGTTTTCGGCATACATCCGCCGCATCCCGTCCTGGATGATCACCGCCAATTCGTAGGCGTAAGTGGGGTCGTAGGACACGCAGCAGGGGATGGTGGAAGACAGAACATGGCTATGGCCGTCGTCGTGCTGCAGGCCTTCGCCCATCAGCGTGGTCCGGCCGGACGTGGCGCCGAGCAGGAAACCCCGGGCGCGGGCGTCACCTGCCGCCCAAGCGAGGTCGCCGACGCGCTGGAAGCCGAACATCGAGTAGAAAATATAGAAGGGCACCGTCATTACGGCGTGGGTGCTGTAGGAAGTGCTCGCGGCGATCCAGGAAGAAATTCCGCCGGATTCGTTCAGGCCTTCCTGCATGATCTGGCCATCCCTGGCCTCCTTGTAATAACTCAGTTGACCGGCGTCCTGAGGTGTATAGAGCTGGCCGACATGGGAGTGGATGCCAATCTGGCGGAACAGGCTTTCCATACCGAAGGTGCGTGATTCGTCGGGGACGATCGGCACGATCAGCTTGCCAATATTCGGGTCCTTGAGCAGCGTGCCGAGGATGCGCACGAACGCCATGGTCGTCGAGATAGCCCGCTCGCCAGTCCCTTTGAGCTGTGTATCCAGCGCCGACAAAGGCGGGACCTGCAATGGCGCGACGGCACTGAAACGGGCCGGAATGTAACCGCCCAACTGGCTGCGCCGGGCTTGCAGGTACAGGGTCTCGACGCTGTCGGCAGCCGGTTTGAGGTAAGGCATGTCGCCGAGCTGATCATCGCTGAGTTCGAGTCCGAACCGATCCCGGAAGGCCTTGACCGCTTCGTCGCCCATCTTCTTGAGCTGGTGGTTGATGTTCTGGCCTTCACCGGCTTCGCCCATGCCGAAACCCTTCACCGTCTTGGCCAGGATCACTGTCGGTCCGCCGATGTGGCGCATGGCGGCGGCGTAGGCGTTGTGGACTTTCTCCGGATCGTGGCCACCACGGGACAGTTTCCAGATGTCGTCGTCGCTCAGGTCACTGACCAGCTCCAGCAGCTCGGGGTATTTGCCGAAGAAATGCTCCCGCACATAGGCGCCGTTCTGCGACTTGTAGTTCTGATAGTCGCCGTCGACGCAATCCATCATCCGTTGGCGCAGCAGGCCGGTCCTGTCCTTCTCCAGCAGGGCATCCCAGCCGCTGCCCCAGATGACCTTGAGTACATTCCAGCCAGCCGCCCGGTACAGGCTTTCAAACTCCTGAATCACCTTGCTGTTGCCGCGAACCGGTCCGTCCAGGCGCTGCAGATTGCAGTTGACGACAAAGATGAGGTTGTCGAGCTTTTCCCGGCCCGCGAGCGAAATCGCCGCCAGGGATTCCGGCTGGTCCATTTCACCGTCGCCGAGGAATGCCCATACTTTTCGCCCCTGATGTTCCTTCAGCCCGCGGTCTTCCAAGTAACGCATGAACCGTGCCTGGTACGCGGCGGTAATTGGCCCGAGCCCCATGGACACCGTCGGGAATTGCCAGAACTCCGGCATCAGCCGGGGATGCGGATAGGAGGAAATACCGTCACGATCGGTTTCGCGGCGAAAGTTGTCCAGTTGCTCTTCACTCAGGCGTCCTTCCAGATACGCCCGTGCATAGATGCCAGGTGAGGAGTGGCCCTGGATGTACACCATGTCGCCGGCGAACTGCTCGGTGCGGCCACGGAAAAAATGCTCGAAGCCGACGTCATACAAAATCGCTGCCGACGCGTAGGACGCGATGTGACCGCCCACGTTCGAATGTTTGCCGGCGCGCAGCACCATGGCCAGCGCGTTCCAGCGAATATAGGCATTGATCCGGCGCTCCACGGCCAGGTCGCCGGGGTAGGGCTGCTGGCGGTCGACCGGGATCGTATTGACGTAGGGCGTCGTCACGCGTCCGTAGAAATCACCGTGACGGTTGGCGTCGAAATCCAGCATCTGATCGATCAGATAGTGGGCGCGAGGGCGTCCTTCGACATTCGCCACCGACTCAATCGATTCGAGCCATTCGCGAGTCTCTTGTGGATCCTCGTCAAGAAAAGCGGGTTGTTGTGCCATCGTTGTCGTCTCCTGAACATTGCAGCAGCACCGAGTCGTTTGG
Organism: Pseudomonas koreensis; assembly: GCF_024169245.1. Lineage (NCBI taxonomy): Bacteria > Pseudomonadati > Pseudomonadota > Gammaproteobacteria > Pseudomonadales > Pseudomonadaceae > Pseudomonas > Pseudomonas koreensis. The sequence goes on along the minus strand of NZ_JALJWP010000001.1, from coordinate 5,608,126 downwards.
TGCCTGACGAAGGGGCGTGGGTCATCGCCAGCCTTTGAGTTTGTAGTTGCAATTGCAACTACGTGCGAGAACTTAGCCTGTCGTGCGTTACAATTGCAACTAAATCGATTTCATGAAAAAGGTGATGCATGTCTTCCAACGAGCCGGATACCTGGTTCAGATTCGTCAGGGCACACCGCTGCCTGATCCGCGAGATTGAACGCCGGCTGGCGGCCGCCGGGCTGCCGGCCTACGCCTGGTACGACGCGTTATGGGGGTTGGAAAGCGGCCCCGAAGGCACCCGGCGAATGAACGAACTGGCGGATGTGATGGCCATCGAGCGCTATAACCTCACGCGCCTGGTTGACCGCCTGGAGGCCGAAGGCCTGGTCACCCGCAGCCGCGCCAGCGATGACGGTCGCGGCGCGTATGCCAGCATCACCGAGCAAGGCAAGGCGCTACGCAAGAAAATGTGGGCGATCTACGAAGGCGCGGTGGACGAACTGTTCCTGTCGCAATTCGACGACACCCAGCAACGGCTTTTCAGCGATGCCCTCGAGCGCGCGGCCAGCGCGGCGCGCAGCAGTGGGCGGGCGAAGTGAAGGAACGTCTCATTGCAGCAGGTACCGATCCATGGCCTGCTTGATGAGCTCCTCGCTGATGACGCCTTCCTGAGCCAGAACCTGCAGGGCCAGCACCACAATCCAGCGCTCATCCACCCGGCCCATGGCGGACCCGATCGAGTCGGCACCGAGGGCCACGAAACGTGACTTCACATGTGCACCGATCTGCTCGGCGACATGCCGGGCATACCCGGTCACGGCCACCACCGGCCAATCTTCGGTATCCATACAATCGAACAAATGCGCTGACCTGCGCGGCATCTGCGGATGCAGGCGATTCCAGCGGTGTGCATTGTCCGCATCGCGGGCCAGGCGGGTATAGCTGGGGCAGCTCCACAGTTCGCTGGCCACGCCCCAGTCCTCGCGTAGCAGCTGCGCCGCCGTCGTCACCGACTGCAAAGCCAGCCCCGCCCCGAGCAAGCGCACTTTAGGGCGCGCTGAATCGATATCGATGCTGCTGAGCCGGTACATGCCCTTGAAAGCCTCGCTGGCGCTGAGTCGGCTGACGGGAGCGATGAAGTCACTGGGTTCATTGTGAAGTGCCATGTAATAAAAACCGTCATTGCCTTCCACATACAAACTTTGCAAAGCCGCCAGGGTAATGGCCTGCGCCTCGGCACCGCTGGCGGGGTCAAAGGGCAGACAGTGTGCGTTAGCGACCAGCCAGAGCGGCACCCAGGGATGAGCCCCCTTGGGCCAGCGTGAAGGCAAGGTTTCGATGTCATTGCACAGAATGCCCCGATGGGCCGATTCATTGGAAAGCGCACACAATTCGGCCGATGTCGCCGAAGTGGTCAGGTACAGCAGCGGTTTTTCACTGGCGCGAGCTGTGGCGCTCAAACGCAGGGGCCAGGCGCTGATTCGGGTGTGGGCATTTGCGGTCTGGCTTTGCTTGTTGGAGCGGATGACCCAGATATGCCTGGCCGTTCCCGGATCCCTTTCGAGGCGATTGGCGATATCGATCATGGTGAGCAGTGGCGAGGAAGAACCCGCAGTCTGCTGCGGTGAAACTGCGCGGATCTTATCGATGCAGGCCTGAGCGGCCAGGCTGGTTTCTGGCGTTTTAGTGAAGCTGGAAAACCCGATCATTCCACAATCTCCGTACGTTCCTTCGTGCCTCACCTTACTCAAGGCTTGAATGTGATTGCAAGTGCAACGAAGTTGAGTGCCGGCTGCAGGTGATCGACGCCCGACCTGCTCAGGGGGCTGACAGCCTCGACGCGCGGGTTTTGTGGGGCAAAAAAAAGGACCCGATGCCGGGTCCTTTCGTATGTTTAACCCGGTGACAAGCGACCGGGTTAAAACAGCGCATCAGAGCTTTGGCAACTGCCCCACACGTCCCATCATCTCCGTGACGATCTGCAGATCCAGCAGGAACTGCTCGACGGTTTTGAACTCGCCATCGGTGTGGCCGGTGTATTTGGCTTCGGGTCGCGCCAGGCCGAATTGCACGCCGTTCGGCAATTCGTGAACCGAAGTCGCACCAGCGGAAGTGCCGAATTCCGACTTCATGCCGAGGTTTTCGCTGGCCACCGCGAGCAGCGCCTTGACCCACTCACCCTCGGGGTTGCGATACATCGGTTCGGCCACCGAATAATCGAACGCCACCGCGACATTGGTCTTCTTGCTCCAGGCGTCCAGTTTCTCGGCGATCTCAGTCTTGAGCTTTTCCGGGGATTTGCCCTTCGGCACCCGCAGGTTCACCGCCAGTTTGAAGGCTTTGTCATCTTCGCCGACATAGGTCAGCGAGGTGGTCAGTGGTCCCATGAACGAGTCGGAGAAGCCGACGCCGAGTTTTTTGCCCAGGTAATCCAGACCCCAGTTGTCATCGGCATAACGCGCGGCATCGGTGAACTGGTTGTGTTTGAGCGCGACTTTGCCGTCCAGGCTGTTGATGAAACTCAGCATCCGTGCGACCGGGTTGACGCCGGACTCTGGTTCGGAGGAGTGCGCAGACACCCCGGTGACGGTCAGTTTGACGTCTTTGCCATCAACCTTTGCAGCGACTTCGAAGTCGCCGCCGTTGGCTTTGGCATAGGCGTCGCCGGCTTTTTGCAGACTGGCTGCCAGCTCGGTAGGCTTGTCAGTTACCAGCGTGACCACCGAAGCCGATGGGATCTGGTTGGTCGCCTTGCCGCCAGTCATCGAAACGATTTCCGCGCCGTTGCCTTGGCCTTTGCGTTTGGCAAAGTTGGCCATGACGGTGCCGTAACCTTTTTCGGCGATCACTACCGGATAACCGCCGTCCAGCGCCATGTTGTACTTCGGCGTCGGGTTGCGTTCGAAGTAATAGGGAATGGCGTCGCCGCTGGTTTCTTCGGTGGTGTCGACCAGCAGTTTGAAGTTGCGCGCCAGTGGCAGCTTCTCGTCTTTGATCACTTTCATGGCGTACAGCGCGACGACGATAGCGTTTTTGTCGTCTTCGGTGCCGCGACCGTACATGCGATCGCCAATCAGCGTGACCTTGAATGGGTCAAGCTTGGTGCCGTCTTTCAGCACCCAGTTTTCCGGGGTCACTGGCACCACATCGGCGTGCGCGTGAATGCCGACGACTTCGTCGCCTTTGCCGTCCAGAGAGATTTCGTAGACACGGTTATCGATGTTGCGGAATTTCAGGTTGAAGGATTCGGCGAGTTTTTGAATCTCGCCGGCAATCTTGATGAACTCCGGGTTGTCATGCTGCGCCACGCCGTCCTTGCGGAAGGTCGGGATCTCGACGAGTTGACGCAGGGTTTCCAGCGCGGCCTTGCCGTATTTCACTCGGGTGTAGATACCCAGCAGGCGATGGATTTCGTTCTGCTGTTCGGCGTTCAGGGTCTTGTTGTCGAGGAAGGCGCTGATGGACGGGTTGAGGTTATCCGTCTTGGCGAGGTCGTTTTTAGCCAGGCTGCCAAGAAAACTGCGGAAATCCGTCAAGCTCTCGCCGTCGAAGGATTTCAGGATCGCTGCGCTTTGCTCGGCGGTGATGTTGGCTTGTGCGGCGCTGGTGAACGAGGCGAGGCTGGCCATGACCAGCGTGGCGGCGGCCAGTTTTTTCAGGGAAAAGACCATGGAACAGGCATTCCTTTGCTAAGGGTTGGAGGAAATAATTCTGACGCTTGCGACAGAAACATTTTGCAACCTAACACTGTGGGCGGGTGAAGAGGGAGTCACAAACTTGATCTGTCGCACAGAAATGCAAAAGAGGCGCACCAATGAAAAAATCCCGGCGGGTGATGCCGGGATTTTTTTGTAAGGGTTACATCGATAGCATCAAGCGTCCGGCAAACAGAATCAGGATGACGCCCATGCTGCGCTCGAACCAGTGTCCGAGGCGCATGAACAGCAGGCGCACTTTGTTGCTGGAGAAAAACAGCGCGACGATCACAAACCATAGCGCGTTGACGAAGCACATCCACAATCCATAGAACGCCTGAATCTGCAGCGGTGTGCTCGCGCTGATGATCGTGGTGAAGATAGCCAGGAAAAACAGCGTGGCTTTGGGGTTGGTCGCATTGGTCAGAAAACCGGTGCTGAAGGCTTTGAACAGTGACTGCTCAACCAGCGGCTCATCAGCGTTTTTATCACCTTCGACGCTGGTCTTCGGTTTGCTGCGAATCAGGCTGACGCCCAGATAAAGGATGTAGGCACCGCCGACTACCTTGGCGACGGTGAGCAGCCAAGGCGTGGTGTGCATCAGCGCACCGACGCCGAGCAGGGTGTACAGCACATGCACGGAAATCCCCGCGCCGATGCCTAGCGCGGTGCAGATGCCGACGAGGCGACCGAAGCGCACGCTCTGGCGGATGGTCACGGCGAAGTCCGGACCGGGTGCGACCACGGCGAGAAAGTGGATGGTGGCCAACGCTAGAAACTCGCCCAGGTAATTGGAAAACATGTCAGCTCCAGAAAGTCAGAGGGGAAGCATTGCCGCGATAGCCGACAAAGAACGACAGGCTCAAACGCGGATCCGCTACGCCCGGGGTCACCGAGTGCATGCGGCGCGAGTTGAACATGATGAAATCGCCGGGCTGCGGGCGCACCTCCAGCGCTGGCGGCCCCAGCAGCGACGGCTCGATGCCGTAACTGTCGCCACGCATTTCGTCGAACTGATCGGGGGTGATGTCGTCTTCCCACATCTGCAAAGCGCCACCTTCGGTGGGCATGTTCAGGTAGACGTTACAGGCGAACTGCGCTTCCAGACTGCGCGCCTGAAAGCTCTCCGGGGCGTCCTTGGCGAAGATGTCGTGGTGGGCGAGAAAGCACACGCCGGGTTTGACCACCCGCGACAAGCCGACATACATCTTGCGCCCATAGAGGTTTTCCAGATGCGCGCCGGCGGGCCAGGATTCGTCGAGCATGCAGCGCAGGGTGTCGATCGGTGAGGAGTAGGGCGCGCAGCGCTGGCGTAATTCGGCGATATTGCGGGTGGCGCGTTCGAAGTAGTCCTCGATCAGCAGCGGCTGGTTTTCCGCCTCGTAAAAGGCCATGCCGATGCGGCCGATGCTCGGTGCGTTGATGTAGCCCTCAAAGCCCGGGGCGAGAATCTTGTCACCTATCTCGATCGCCAGCGGTTCGGGCAGAAAGCGTTTGACGCGGATGGCGAGGACTTCTTCGTTGGCCAGTTTTTTTATGCACGTCTCATCGAGACGCTCGACGTCTAGCATCATTTGTTTTAGGTCCATCTATCGATAGTCAACGGAACCGGCGAATGCGGTTCCCCGGCGGCGGACGCTGCGCGATGGCAACGTCCGAAATGCTCAATCCACGCTGTAGTGGACGGATAGCGTGCCCTTCTTCTGTGAAAGCGACGCGATCGTGACTGTGCCCAGATCCTTCAGGCTGCGTACATGGGTGCCACCGCAGCCATAGGCCGGCAGTTCACCAAAACTGATTTCCCGCGCGCCTTCGCGCAGGGAGGTCAGGCGCGGCAGATCGTGTTCGATCCACTGCTCGATGCCGGTTTGCACCCTTGGCACATCGACTTCTTCAGCGCCATCACCCGGCTTGAATTGCACCCGGCCTTCGTCCGGCCAGTGATGCGCCTTGATTGGCATCCAGCCCATGGCTTGAATGAAATGTCCGATCAAGTGCCCGGCCGAGTGCATGCGCGTGTTAAAGCGGCGGCGCTGTTCATCGATGCGGATAACGGTCATGCCCAACGGCACCGGTCGGTCGACGAAATGCACAATCCGCTCCGGCTCTTGCACCACTCGCGAGACCTGGCTTTCACCTATCCAGCCGGTATCGCAAGGCTGCCCGCCGCCCTGCGGATGGAACAAGGTGGCGCGCAGCACCACGGCGAATTCGTTGTCGTGTGGTGTGCAATCGAGGACTTCGACATTCGCCTTGAGGTCATCACTGTGAAAAAACAGGCGAAGCGTCATATTCCATGCCCTGATCGAAGTTCTGTTTTTATTATATGAATCGTGCAATAACGTGATAATCCATCCGAACATCAAAGGACTTGTGCGTCGTGAGCATCAATCTTCCGCTGCCGCTGCTGGGTGAAATGGCGATTTTCGTCAAGGTTGTCGAGACCGGCAGCTTCTCTGAAGCGGCCCGGCAGATGGGGTCGTCTCCCTCAGCGGTCAGCCGCAGCATTTCCCGATTGGAAAAGGCGTTGGCCACGCGCTTGCTGCAACGCACCACGCGCAAACTGCGCTTGAGCGATGGCGGTGAGGAGGTGTTCAAGCGTTGCCAGGAAATGGTCAGCGCGGCCAGGTCGGTGATGGAAATCAGCGGCCAGTTCACCCACGAAGCCGAAGGGCTGGTGCGGGTCAGCGTGCCGAAAGCGGTAGGGCGCTTTGTGATTCATCCGCACATGCCGGAGTTTCTGCGGCGTTACCCCAAGGTCGATGTCGAATTGCTGTTGGAGGATCGTCAGGTCGATCTGATCGATGATCACGTTGATCTGGCGATTCGTATTACTGATCGGCCGCCGGCCGGTCTGGTCGGGCGGCAGTTGCTGACGATCGATCATTTGCTTTGCGCCACGCCGCAATACCTGGCCGAACATGGCACGCCGACGCATCCTCACGACTTGCTCAATCACAGTTGTATTTATCTGGGTGAAACGCCGAGCGATGCGCGCTGGAAATTCAAGAAGGGCAGCAAGGCGGTGACGGTCGGCGTGCGTGGGCGCTATGCCGCCAATCACACCGGGGTGCGGCTGGGGGCGGTGTTGCAGCACATCGGCATTGGCAGTCTGCCGTATTTCACCGCGCGTTACGCCTTGGAGCAGAAGCTGATTGTGCAGGTGCTGCCGGAGTGGACGTTTCTGGCTTCCTATCATGGTGGGTTGTGGTTGTTGCATTCGCCGACGCGGTATTTGCCACCGAAGTTGCGGGTGTTTATTGATTATCTGGTGGAGTGTTTGCAGAAGGAGCCGACGTTGGGCAGGCCCGGGAAATCGATGGGCGGGAGCAATGTGGCTGTGGCTTATGAGCTGCCGGAGAGTGAGGGGTTGCTTTGAAGTTTTGGGTGTATATCGGTTGCTTCGGGTGTTGCTGATGGCGGTTTCGCCCTTACGGCGAGTCACTTTTTCAGACGCCAAAAAGTAACCAAAAGGCTTGCTCCTGCGTTCGGCCCTCGCAGGCTCGGGTTCCTTCGCTGCGGGATCGATCCGGGCGCAGCGGCTCCGGTTTGCTTCGCTGCACCTCCTTCCGCTGTGTTCGACTTCGTCGAACGGTCGCTGCGCTCCCACGCCCGGATCAATCCCTCCGCTCAGCCTTCCGACGTCGCCCGTGGATCAAGATCAAAAGCCTTACTCGAGCTAACGCTCATTGTTGAGTGGTGAAAAGCGTGTGGTCTGCTTTGGATCTGTGGTGGATTCGCCCCTCACCCCAGCCCTCTCCCGAGGGAGAGGGAGCCGATTTGCGCGCTTTTCAGAATCTGCATTCGACTCGGTAATTCCAGGTCGGCGTACCTCGTCCAAACAACGCGGTCAGTCCCCTCTCCCTCCGGGAGAGGGCTAGGGTGAGGGGGCTTTTGATCTGGAAAAAAAAGCCCGCATGGAATCACCAGTGCGGGCCTTTTGATTGCCTGTCGAAAATCAGTGCTTGCTGTCCTGTGCGGACATGGCCAGCAGTTGTTTTTCCTGGTTCCAGTCGAACGGTTCGTCGTTCTGTTCGGCTTCGTAGCGGCGTTCTTCGAGGGCCTGGTAGAGGTCGATTTCTTCGTCGGAGAGGTAGTGCAGGCAGTCGCCGGCGAAGAACCACAGCAGGTCGCGGGGGATCAGGTGGGCGATTTGCGGGTAGCGGCTGATGACCTGGGTGAGGATGTCCTGACCCAGGTATTGGCTTTCGATAGGGTCGATCGGCAGGGAGGCCAGCAGTTCGTCGAAGCGCTCGAGGAACAGGGCATGGCTTTCTTCGGGCACTTGTTCGGCCTCACCTACGGCGACCAGGATACTGCGCAGGTGGTCGAGCAACACGAGATGATCGGCAACGACGTTGGACACGAGATAAGTCCTCAACAGCAAAACGGGCGCGGGAGTATAAAGCTCTCGCGCCGTTTTTTCACAAAAACCGGGATCAGCGGACTTTGCCCGCTGCCTGGGTCAGTTCCTCTTTGTCGAAGTCATCGACGTCGATCACCTTGCGGCGGGCCGCTTCGGCGTCGCGCAGGCTTTGCGCTTCGACGGCTTGCAGCACACCGGCTTCCAGCGCGGCATCGATGGCGTGCTCGCCTGCTGCCGGTTTGACCTGGCCGCTTTTCAGTGCGATGTGCAGTTTTTTGTGCAGCGGTTGCGCAGCGTTGAGCAGGTCGCTGGCATGCTGCAGCGCGCCCACTGCATCGTCCGCCGATTGCGGGCGGTAGCAGCCGGCGAGCAGTTCTTCCAGTGCCGGATCGCCTTTGGCGCGACCGATGACCGCAGCAACTTCGGCGCCAAGTTTGTCCGACGGGCCTTTGTGACGGCGGCCGAACGGGAACACGATAACCCGCAGCAGGCAGCCGAAGACCTTGTTCGGGAAGTTGCTCAGCAGTTCATCCAGCGCGCGCTCCGACTGGCCGAGGCTTTCTTCCATGGCCCAGCGGAACAGCGGTTCCATGTAGGCCGGCGAATCCAGGTCGTGATAGCGCTTGAGCGCGGCGGAGGCCAGATACAGGTTGCTCAGTACGTCGCCGAGGCGCGCCGACAGGCGTTCGCGGCGTTTCAGTTCGCCGCCCAGCAGCATCATGCTGAAGTCGGCGAGCATGGCGAATGCGGCAGCCTGACGGTTGAGAGCGCGGAAGTAGCCTTGGCTGATCCTGTCGCCCGGCGCATGTTCGAAGTGCCCGAACCCGAGGTTCAGCACCAATGTGCTGGCCGCGTTGCTCACGGCGAAGCCGATGTGCTTGAGCAGCAGGCCATCGAACTCCTTGAGTGCCTGTTCCTTGTCCGCACGACCAGCCAGGGCCATTTCCTTGAGTACGAACGGATGGCAGCGGATTGCACCCTGACCGAAGATCATCAGGTTGCGTGACAGGATGTTCGCGCCTTCGACGGTAATAAAGATCGGCGCGCCGTTCCAGCTGCGACCCAGGTAGTTGTTCGGCCCCATGATGATGGCCTTGCCGCCATGCACATCCATGGCGTGGCTGATGCATTCGCGGCCGCGTTCGGTGAGGTGATATTTGAGGATCGCCGACAGCACCGAGGGTTTTTCCCCCAGATCCACCGCGTTGGCGGTGAGCATGCGGGCGGCGTCCATCATCCATGCGTTGCCGCCGATGCGCGCCATGGCTTCCTGAATACCTTCGAACGCCGACAGCGGCACGTTGAACTGCTCGCGAATCTGCGCGTACTGGCCAGTGACCAGACTGGTGAACTTGGCCGCGCCGGTACCGACGGCTGGCAGGGAGATCGAACGCCCGACCGACAGGCAGTTCATCAGCATCATCCAGCCCTTGCCGAGCATTTCCTGACCACCGATGAGATAGTCCAGTGGAATGAACACGTCCTTGCCGGAGTTCGGCCCGTTCATGAACGCGGCGCCCAGTGGCAGGTGGCGACGTCCGATTTCCACACCGGCGGTATCGGTCGGGATTAGCGCCAGACTGATACCGAGATCTTCCTCTTCACCGAGCAGGTGATCCGGGTCGTAGGCTTTGAATGCCAGACCGAGCAGGGTGGCGACCGGGCCAAGGGTGATGTAGCGCTTTTCCCAGTTCAGACGCAGGCCGATGACTTCCTCACCTTGCCACTGGCCTTTGCAAATGATCCCGGTGTCGGGCATCGCGCCCGCGTCGGAACCGGCCAGCGGTCCGGTGAGGGCGAAGCACGGGATATCGTCGCCCCGGGCCAGGCGCGGCAGGTAGTGATTGCGTTGTTCGTCGGTGCCGTAATGCAGCAGTAATTCGGCCGGGCCGAGGGAGTTCGGGACCATCACGGTAGAGGCGAGGTCGCCGCTGCGAGTGGCGAGTTTCATTGCCACTTGCGAGTGGGCATAGGCAGAGAAGCCTTTGCCGCCGTATTCCTTGGGAATGATCAGGGCAAAAAAGCCATGTTCCTTGATGTGCGTCCAGGCCTCGGGCGGCAGATCCATCGACTGGCCGATTTGCCAGTCGCTGACCATCGCGCAGAGTTCTTCGGTCGGGCCATCGATGAAGGCCTGTTCTTCTTCGCTCAACTGCACCTTGGGATAGGAGAGTAATTTGTCCCAGTCCGGACGGCCGCTGAACAGCTCGCCGTCCCACCACACGGTGCCGGCATCGATCGCGTCGCGTTCGGTCTGCGACATCGGCGGCAGGGTTTTCTGAAACCAGTTGAACAGTGGCGCGGTGAAGTGTTTGCGGCGCAGGTCAGGCAGCAACAATGGCGCGGCGACCACCGCCAGCAAGACCCAGAAGATGAACAGCAGCCAGCCCGGCGCATGACTGAAAATCCCCATCGCCACCAGATAGGCAGCAACGATGCCCAACGCGGGCAGCGGGGCGATGCGTCGATGGGCGAGATACGCCACGCCGACGATCAAAACCAGTATCCACAACAACAGCATATTCAGTCCTCCGTGAACCAAGGCAAATCGACCCTCCAGAGCTTAGACGGCATCTGTAAATCCGGGTGGTCAGAGCATGGTGATTGAAATCGTGGGAAACCCCGGATGGTTTTCGTAGGTTCGGTGGGCAACCCGCGTGGGAAATCGTTCGTTGCTGCGCAGCTTTGCTTTCAGGTTTGGCCGAAACGTCGTTATCTCTGTGCTCAGGCTGTCGCTAGACTCGTGGCTTACCCAGGAGATCGCCGTCATGCACGAGTATCTGAGCCCCGGCCGCTTCATCGATAGTGACCACCCGGCAGTGATGGAGTTCGCCGAGCAGCATCGCGGCGCCAGCAATGATCCGCGTGAGCAGGCGATCAGTCTTTATTACGCCGTGCGCGAGGCGGTGCGCTACAACCCCTACACCTTCAGCCGTGATCCGCAAACCTTGCGTGGCAGTTACGCACTGGCAGCAGGGCAGAGCTACTGCGTGCCGAAAGCCACGCTGCTCGCCGGTTGTGCGCGGCATTGCGGGATTCCGGCGCGCATCGGTCTGGCCGATGTGCGCAATCATCTGTCGACGCCGCGTCTGCTCGAGCTGCTGAAAAGCGACGTGTTTGCCATGCATGGCTACACCGAGCTGTTTCTCGATGGCCGCTGGGTCAAGGCGACGCCGGCGTTCAACCAGCAACTGTGCGAATTGTTCAACGTCGCAGCGCTGGAATTCGACGGGGTCAACGACAGCGTTTTCCACCCGTTCAACCGTGACGGCGCGCAGTTGATGGAGTACCTGCTTGATCACGGCCAGTTCACCGATGTGCCGGAAACTTTCTTCTTCGAGCACCTGCAAAAGTGCTATCCGCATCTGTTCAGTGAGCAGTTGCCGGTCTTGCTGGGCGATATGCAGACTGATTTGAGTCGCACCTGATCCGGCGTATGCTGGCCGTCCACTCATGTGCAAAGAGGCGGTCATGCTGAAGATCTGGGGACGGAAAAATTCATCGAACGTCAGAAAGCCCCTGTGGGCTGCCGAGGAGCTGGGCCTGGCTTACGAGACCATCGATGCCGGGGGCGCGTTCGGTGTGGTCGACACCCCCGAGTACCGCGCGATGAACCCCAATGGCCGGGTGCCGGTGATCGAAGATGATGGTTTCGTGCTGTGGGAATCCAACGCCATCGTTCGCTATCTGCTGGCCAGACATGCACCGGGCAGCGCCTGGTATCCGGCGGATGCGCAAGCCCGCGCCACGGCAGACAAGTGGATGGACTGGACCACTTCCAGTTTCGCCGGGCCGTTTCGCACGGTGTTCTGGGGTGTGCTGCGCACGCCTGCGGAGAAGCAGGACTGGAAGGCGATCAACGCCGCGATCAAGGAATGCGATGAGTTGCTGAACATGGCCGACCATGCCCTGATCAGCCAGCCCTATCTTTCCGGCAATGACATCGGCATGGGCGACATTCCGCTCGGCAGCTTCATTTATGCCTGGTTCGAAATGCCCATCGAGCGCGCCCCGCAACCCCATCTGCAAGCCTGGTATGAACGTTTGAAGCAGCGTCCGGCCTATCAGAAAGCGGTCATGACCGCGTTGACTTGATAATTACTATCGACACACTTGACTGTACTTGTGCGGCGGCGGCAAGCACCATTGTGAACTTGCGCCGCGGTTGTTTCCCTCGCCGCCCGCCCTTATTTACTTCTTTCCTTCCTTCTTGGTGCGTAAATCCGATATGAGTTCCGCTCTGTCCATCCGGCAGCTAACCAAAACCTACGGCAACGGGTTCCAGGCCTTGAGTGGTATCGATCTGGACGTCGCCGAAGGTGACTTTTTCGCCTTGCTCGGCCCCAACGGCGCCGGCAAATCCACCACCATCGGCATCCTCTCGACCCTGGTCAACAAGACCAGCGGTACGGTGAATATCTTCGGCCACGATCTGGACAAGAACCCGGCGGCGCTCAAGCGCTCGATCGGTGTGGTGCCGCAGGAATTCAATTTCAACCAGTTCGAGAAGACCTTCGACATCGTCGTCACCCAAGCTGGCTACTACGGCATTCCGGCGAAAGTCGCCAAGGAACGCGCCGAGCAGTACCTGACGCAGCTCGGCCTGTGGGACAAGCGCGATGTGCCGTCGCGCTCGCTGTCCGGCGGCATGAAACGTCGCTTGATGATCGCCCGTGCACTGGTGCACGAACCGCGTCTGCTGATTCTCGATGAACCGACTGCTGGCGTTGATATCGAGCTGCGCCGTTCGATGTGGACGTTCCTCACCGAGCTGAATCAGAAAGGCATCACCATCATCCTGACCACGCATTATCTGGAAGAGGCCGAGCAGTTGTGCCGCAACATCGGCATCATCGACCACGGCACCATCGTCGAAAATACCAGCATGAAACAGTTGCTGGGCCAGTTGCACGTGGAAACCTTTTTGCTGGATCTGAAAAACGACCTGCATGCGGCGCCGCAATTGCTCGGCTACCCCGCCCGGTTGCTCGACAGTCACACCCTGGAAGTCCAGGTCGACAAATCCATGGGCATCACGGCGCTGTTCACCCAGTTGGCGCAGCAGAACATCGAAGTGCTGAGCCTGCGTAACAAAACCAATCGCCTCGAGGAGTTGTTCGTGTCCCTGGTGGAGAAAAATCTGTCGAAGGTGGCGGTATGAGTTCCGAATTCGGTCCCAACCTGGTCGCCCTGCAAACCATCGTCTACCGCGAGGTCAAACGCTTCATGCGGATCTGGCCGCAGACGCTGCTGCCGCCGGCGATCACCATGGTTCTGTACTTCGTGATCTTCGGCAACCTGATCGGCCGGCAGATCGGCGACATGGGCGGCTTCACCTACATGGAGTACATCGTGCCGGGGCTGATCATGATGTCGGTGATCACCAACTCTTACGGCAACGTGGTTTCGAGCTTCTTTGGCAGCAAGTTCCAGCGTTCGATCGAAGAGCTGATGGTCTCACCGGTGTCCCCGCACACGATCCTCATCGGCTTCACCATTGGTGGCGTATTGCGCGGTCTGGCGGTGGGTCTGATCGTGACGATCCTGTCGCTGTTCTTCACCGATTTGCAGGTTCATCACCTCGGCGTGACCATTCTGGTGGTGGTGCTGACCGCGACGATCTTCTCGCTGCTGGGCTTCATCAACGCGGTGTTCGCGCGCAACTTCGATGATATTTCGATCATCCCGACTTTTGTGCTGACTCCGCTGACTTACCTGGGCGGCGTGTTCTACTCAATCACTTTGCTGCCGCCGTTCTGGCAGACCGTTTCGCTGGCCAACCCGGTGCTGCACATGGTCAACGCGTTCCGCTACGGCATCCTCGGGGTCTCGGATATTCGCATCGGCATCGCCATCACGTTCATGCTGGTGGCGACCGTGGTGCTGTATCTGGGTTGTGCGCGGTTGCTGGTGAGTGGGCGCGGGATGCGTACCTGAAGCACGCGATATCGTGTAGGAGCTGCCGAAGGCTGCGATCTTTTGATCTTGATCTCTTGTAGCAACATCAAAAGATCGCAGCCTTCGGCAGCTCCCACAGTCGACGTCCGACAAAAAAAACGGCCTCCCATCGCGGAGGCCGTTTTGCATTCATTTCTGCCGACTTTGCTTGCGCCGCCGCCATTGCCGCGCCACCCACCAGCGCCAGTACAGCATCACCAGGAAGTAGGCGAGGATGCCCAGCACCAGGCCGACGACCACCGAGCCCAGCAGAAACGGTTGCCACAACGTCGACAATTCGCCGCTGATCCATTCCCAGGTCAACTCGTCCGGCAGATGCCGCGCCGGCACATCCATCAGGAACGCCCCGGCCTGATAGGTGCAGAAAAACACCGCCGGCATGGTGATCGGGTTGGTCAGCCAGACCAGACTTACCGCGATCGGCATGTTGCCGCGCACCATCACCGCCAACGCCGCCGCGACCAGCATTTGCGCGGGGATCGGCAAGAACGCCGCGAACAGGCCGACCGCCATCGCCCGGGCCACCGAGTGGCGGTTGAGGTGCCAGAGGTTCGGGTCATGCAGCAACTTGCCGAGAAAGCGTAAGGATTTGTGTTCCCTGATGCTCGTCGGGTCGGGCATGTAACGTTTGAATAAGCGCCGGGGCATAAGGCTTCTCGGTCGGTTAAGGCGGCAAGTATGTCTGGATTCTACGAACCGCCCATTCAGACTTTGTGACAATTGTTGACGACGGTGGTGCCGCAGACCCGCTATGCCTAGGGAGGGGACTCTCAAGGACGGGCATATGCGCACAGGGATGATGGCGCTGGCAGTCGGTCTGCTGGCCCCGGTTTTTTTGCCGGCGTTGCCGCCGGTCGGTTGCTTGGTGGTACTGCCGGTGGTGGCGCTGATGCTCTTGCCGTTTCGCAGCTATCCACTGGCATTTTTGCTGTTTGGTTTCACGTGGGCCTGCGTCGGCGCGCAGTGGGCGCTAAATGACCGCTTGCCACCGAGCCTCGACGGCGAAACCCGTTGGCTTGAAGGGCGCGTGGTCGGCTTGCCGCAGCACGGCGACGGCGTGGTGCGTTTCGAGCTGGCCGATGCACACTCACGGCACGAGAAACTGCCATCGCTGATGCGCCTGGCCTGGTACGCCGGGCCACCGGTCAATAGCGGCGAACGCTGGCGCCTGGCGGTGAAGTTGAAGCGCCCGAGTAGCTTGCTCAACCCGGACGCCTTCGATTACGAAGCCTGGCTGCTGGCACAACGCATCGGTGCAACCGGCACGATCAAGGATGGCCAGCGTCTGGCTGAAGCCCGACAGGCCTGGCGCGACGGTGTTCGTCAGCGCCTGTTGGCGGTAGATGCGCAGGGACGGGAGGGCGCGCTGGCGGCGCTGGTGCTCGGTGATGGCTCCGGGCTCAGTCGCGAGGACTGGCAGGTACTGCAAGACACCGGCACCGTGCATTTGCTGGTGATTTCCGGCCAGCACATCGGTTTGCTCGCCGCGGTGATGTATCTGCTGGTCGCCGGGTTGGCGCGTTTCGGAATCTGGCCGTTGCGCTGGCCATGGTTGCCTTGGGCATGCGGCCTGGCCTTCGCGGCGGCGCTGGGTTATGGCTTGCTTGCAGGTTTCGATGTGCCGGTGCAGCGCGCCTGCGTAATGGTGGCTCTGGTGCTGTTGTGGCGCCTGCGTTTTCGCCATCTCGGTGCGTGGTGGCCGTTATTGCTGGCGTTCAATGGCGTGCTGTTGTTTGATCCGTTGGCCAGTTTGCGTCCCGGTTTATGGCTGTCTTTCGCGGCGGTGGCGGTACTGATTTTCACCTTCGGTGGGCGGTTGGGCGCCTGGCGCTGGTGGCAGACCTGGACCCGCGCGCAGTGGCTGATCGCGATTGGTTTGTGTCCGGTGTTGCTGGCGCTCAGCCTGCCGATCAGCGTCAGTGGCCCCGTGGCGAATCTGTTGGCGGTGCCGTGGGTCAGTCTCATGGTGTTGCCGCCGGCATTGCTCGGCACGCTATTGCTGCCCGTCCCCTACGTTGGCGAAGGGTTGTTGTGGCTGGCCGGTGGTTTGATCGACTGGCTGTTTACCGGGCTGGCGCTGATTGCCGGGCAATGGCCGGCGTGGATACCTGCCGCCATTCCATTGTGGGCGCTGGCCCTGGGTGGCCTCGGCGCCTTGTTATTGCTGTTGCCCCGTGGTGTGCCGCTGCGTCCATTGGGCTGGCCGCTGATGTTGCTGTTGGTGTTGCCGCCCCGAGAGCGAATAGAAGAAGGGCGAGCCGATGTCTGGCAACTCGACGTCGGCCAGGGCCTGGCCATCCTTGTCCGTACTCGTCATCACGCGTTGCTCTATGACGCCGGGCCGCGTTTCGGCGAGTTCGATCTTGGCGAGCGGGTGGTGCTGCCAGCGCTGCGCAAACTCAATGTGCAAGCACTCGACCTGATGCTGCTCAGCCATGCCGACGCCGATCACGCTGGCGGCGCCGGGGCGGTGATGCGTGGATTGAACGTGCACCGAATCGTCAGTGGCGACCCGCCAAACCTGCCGCCGGAGTTGAGCGCCGAAGCCTGCGCAAGTGGCGAACAGTGGCAGTGGGATGGCGTGCAGTTCCAGCTCTGGCAATGGTCGGCGGCCGATGACAGCAACCAGCGCTCCTGTGTCTTGCAGATCGAAGCCAACGGCGAGCGCCTGCTGCTCACCGGCGACATCGACATTCATGCCGAGCGCGTTCTGCTCGACAGCCCACTGGCGGTGCCGACGCAATGGCTGCAATCGCCGCATCACGGCAGTCGCAGTTCATCATCGATGGCCCTGCTCAAAACCTTGCAGCCAGAAGCGGTGCTGATCTCCCGCGGCCACGGCAACTCCTTCGGTCACCCGCATCCGACCGTACTTGCGCGCTACCGCAAGCAAGGCCTGCGCATCTATGACAGCGCCGAACAGGGCGCCATCCATCTGCAACTGGGCAGCTTCAAGCCGCCGTGGACCATGCATCAACAGCGGCGCTTCTGGCGCGAGCCGCCGGCGCCCGGCCGTTGATCGGTGCCAGCATGGTTGCCACCTCACGGTCGTCGGGGCGGCGGGTCTTAATCGCGGATCGGTATGGTAAAGTGGCGCACTTTTTCGAGGGGACTGTCACTGTGTGGGAATTGGTCAAATCCGGCGGCTGGATGATGTTGCCGATCATTCTGAGTTCCATCGCGGCCATGGCGATCGTCGCCGAGCGCCTGTGGACACTGCGCGCCAGTCGCGTCACCCCCGAGCATCTGCTGGGTCAGGTCTGGGTCTGGATCAAGGACAAGCAGCTCAACAAGGAAAAACTCAAGGAATTGCGCGCCAACTCGCCGCTGGGGGAAATCCTCGCCGCGGGCCTGGCCAACTCCAAGCATGGTCGCGAGATCATGAAGGAGTGCATCGAAGAGGCTGCTGCGCGGGTCATTCATGAACTCGAACGCTATGTCAACGCGTTGGGCACCATCGCCGCGATGTCGCCGTTGCTCGGTCTGCTCGGCACGGTGCTGGGCATGATCGACATTTTCAGTGCCTTCACCGGTTCCGGCATGACCACCAATGCATCGGTGCTGGCCGGCGGTATTTCCAAGGCGCTGATCACCACGGCGGCGGGCCTGATGGTCGGTATTCCGGCGGTGTTCTTCCACCGTTTTCTGCAGCGCCGTATCGACGAGCTGGTGGTCGGCATGGAGCAGGAAGCGATCAAACTGGTGGAAGTGGTGCAGGGCGACCGTGATGTCGATCTGGCCGAGGGCCGCGCGTGAAATTCCGTCGCAAGCCTCGGGAAACCATCGATATCAACCTCGCGTCGCTGATCGACGTGGTGTTCATTCTGCTGCTGTTTTTCGTGGTCACTACCACCTTCACCCGTGAAACCCAGCTGCGCGTCGACTTGCCGGAAGCGGTCAGCGGTTCGCCCGCTGAAGATCAGCAGGTCAAACAACTGGACGTCGCGATCAGTGCCGAAGGCGTGTTTTCGGTGAATAACAGGATTCTGCCGAAGAATGATCTGCCGACACTGATGGAAGCCATGCAGAAAGAATCCAACGGTGATACCAGCATGCCGTTGTCGATCAGTGCCGATGGCAAGGCCCAGCATCAATCGGTGATCACCGCCATGGACGCGGCCGGCAAACTCGGTTTCAGCCATCTGCGCATGACCACGGTCGAGGCGGCGCCGAAATCCTGATGAGCCTGTCCGATCGCCTGCTCACCGCGTGGTATCAGGGGCACCCGGCCCTGACGCTGCTGCGGCCACTGGAAATGTTGTATCGCCGTGTGGTGATCAAAAAACGTCAGCGCTTTCTCGACGGCGAAGGTGAAATCTATCAATCGCCGGTGCCGTTGATTGTGGTCGGCAATATCACCGTCGGCGGCACCGGCAAGACACCGATGATTCTCTGGCTGATCGAGCATTGCCGGCGCCGTGGACTGCGTGTCGGTGTGGTCAGTCGCGGCTATGGCGCCAAGCCGCCGCACCTGCCATGGCGCGTTGAGGCCGAGCACAGCGCCGAGGTTGCCGGTGACGAGCCGCTGCTGATTGTCCAGCGCACCGGCGTGCCACTGATGATCGACGCTGATCGCAGCGCTGCCGTCAAAGCCTTGATCGCCAGTGAGCCATTGGACCTGATCCTGTCCGACGATGGCATGCAGCATTACCGCCTCGCGCGGGATCTGGAACTGGTACTGATCGATGCGGCTCGTGGCCTGGGCAATCAGCATTGTCTGCCGGCCGGACCGTTGCGTGAGCCGGTCGAGCGCCTGCAAAGTGTCGACGGCGTGCTGTTCAACGGGGCCTTGGCTGATCGCGACGACGGTTTTGCCTTCCGCCTGCAACCCACGGCGCTGGTCAATCTGCACAGCGGCGAACGGCAGTCGCTCGAGCATTTTCCGCCCGGCCAGGCGCTGCACGCGGTAGCCGGGATCGGCAATCCGCAACGTTTCTTCAATACCCTCGAAGCGCTAGACTGGCGGCCAGTTCCGCATGCGTTTGCCGACCACGCCGAGTACAGCGTGCAGGCCCTGAATTTCACCCCGTCATTGCCCTTGGTAATGACCGAAAAGGACGCGGTGAAGTGCCGTGCCTTTGCTGCTGACGACTGGTGGTATCTGGCGGTCGATGCGCTGCCGTCGTCGGCCTTCGTGGCCTGGTTCGACACGCAGCTGATGCGCCTGTTGCCGGATCGTCTGTTGCCTTAACTGTTTTTATTTCTGGGAATGTTCATGGACACCAAACTGCTCGACATCCTTGCTTGCCCCGTGTGCAAAGGCCCGCTCAAGCTCAGCGCCGACAAGACCGAACTGATCAGCAAGGGCGCCGGCCTGGCGTACCCGATCCGCGACGGCATCCCGGTAATGCTGGAAAGCGAAGCGCGCACCCTGACCACCGACGAGCGCCTGGATAAATGACCACAGCCTTCACCGTTGTCATCCCGTCGCGTTTCGCCTCGACCCGTCTGCCGGGCAAGCCGTTGCTGGATATCGCCGGCAAGCCGATGATCCAGCATGTCTGGGAACAGGCGAGCAAAAGCAGCGCCACCCGCGTCGTGGTGGCTACCGATGACGCGCGCATTGTCGAGGCGTGCAACAGCTTTGGCGCCGAAGTGGTGCTGACCCGTGAAGATCACAATTCCGGCACCGATCGTCTGGCTGAAGTCGCGGCGAAACTCGGCCTTGCGCCTGATGCGATCGTGGTCAATGTTCAGGGCGATGAGCCGCTAATTCCGCCAAGCGTGATCGATCAGGTCGCCGCGAACCTTGCTGCCCATACCGAAGCGCGCATGGCCACGCTGGCCGAGCCGATCGAAGATGTGGAAACCCTGTTCAACCCCAACGTTGTGAAGGTTTCCAGCGACATCAACGGTCTGGCCCTGACGTTCAGTCGTGCAACCTTGCCGTGGGCTCGCGATGCGTTCGCCAAGAGCCGTGAGCAACTGCCGGAAGGCGTGCCCTATCGCCGCCACATCGGTATTTATGCCTACCGTGCCGGGTTCCTCCACGACTTCGTGAGCTGGGGCCCATGCTGGCTGGAAAACACCGAATCCCTCGAGCAACTGCGTGCCTTGTGGCACGGCGTGCGCATTCACGTCGCCGACGCGCTGATCGCACCGCCGACCGGCGTCGACACCGTCGAAGACCTTGAGCGGGTTCGTCGCCTGCTGGGGGCCTGATGCGCGTTCTGTTTGTGTGCCTGGGCAACATCTGCCGTTCGCCCACCGCCGAAGGCGTGTTGCGCCACAAGTTGCGCGAAGCCGGATTGGCGGACGTGGTCGAGGTGGCCTCCGCTGGCACCGGTGACTGGCACGTCGGCAACCCGCCGGACAAGCGCAGCCAGGCCGCGGCGAAACTGCGCGGTTATGACCTGTCGACGCAACGCGCGCAGCAGGTCAGCCGGGCCGATTTCGCCAGCTACGACCTGATTCTCGCCATGGACAACAGCAACCTGCGCAACCTCAAGGCCTTGCAGCCGTCCACCGGCAAGGCCGAGCTGGACCTGTTCCTGCGCCGGTATGCCGGGCTGGTCGATGAAGTGCCGGATCCGTATTACGACGGCGATCAGGGTTTCGAGCAGGTGCTCGATCTGATCGAAGCGGCCTGCGATCAACTGCTGATCGAAGTGAAGGGGCGCTTATGAGTTTGCAGGTCCAACCGCAGGTATCACTAAAAGCCTTCAACACCTTTGGCGTCGATGTGCGTGCGCAACTGTTTGCCGAAGCCCACAGCGACGACGACGTCCGCGAAGCGCTGGCCTATGCCGCGTGCCATGACGTGCCGTTACTGGTGATCGGCGGCGGCAGCAATTTGCTGCTGACGGCGGATATTCCGGCGTTGGTGTTGCGCATGGCCACTCGCGGCATTCGTCTGCTCAGCGACGATGGCAGTCACGTGGTTGTCGAGGCGGAAGCGGGCGAGCCATGGCACCCGTTCGTCCAGCACACGCTGGCCCAGGGTCTGGCCGGGCTGGAAAACCTCAGCCTGATTCCCGGCACCGTCGGCGCCGCGCCGATGCAGAACATCGGTGCCTATGGCGTCGAGATCAAAGACGTGTTTGCCGGCCTGACCGCGCTGGACCGCGAAAGCGGCGAGCTGCGTGATTTCAGCCTGGAAGAATGCAACTTCGGCTACCGCGACAGCCTGTTCAAGCAGCAGCCGGGACGTTGGTTGATCCTGCGGGTGCGCTTCAAGCTCGATCGCGCCGCCCATCTGCATCTGGAATATGGCCCGGTGCGTCAGCGCCTGAGCGAGCAGGGCATCGAGCAACCGACGCCCGCTGACGTCAGCCGCGCAATCTGCAGCATCCGCAGCGAAAAACTCCCGGACCCGGCGGTGCTCGGCAACGCCGGCAGCTTCTTCAAGAATCCGCTGGTGCCCGCCGCGGTGGTCACGCAGATCAAAACGCAGCACCCGGATCTGGTGGCTTACCCGCAAGCGGACGGGCAGATGAAACTGGCCGCTGGCTGGCTGATCGAGCGCGCCGGCTGGAAGGGTTTCCGCGACGGCGATGCTGGCGTGCACAAGTTGCAGGCGCTGGTGCTGGTCAACTACGGCACGGCCACCGGCCTGCAACTGCTCGACCTGGCGCAACGTATCCAGAAAGACATCGCCGAGCGCTTTCAGGTTGAACTGGAAATGGAGCCCAACAGGTATTGAGGCTACGCTTGCCTGACGTCAACCAAAGCCCTGCACTGATGAAAAAGTGCAGGGCTTTTTTGTTAATGCTGGGTTAACTTAGCGACCTAACGATACCTACCATTTGCTCCACCCAAAGGCCCGGTGCAGACGTTCCCGTCGGCGCAAGAGAGCCTGATTAGCCTGAGTCGATCTGCGCGAACCCACCGCTGATTTTCCGGCGGCAGATTGCTCGACCCCATAACCACTAAAAAATATGCGGGCGTGCCCATGATTACCCTGAAACTCAACGGTCAAGACCACTCCCTCGATGTCACCGAAGACATGCCGCTGTTGTGGGCGATTCGTGACGTCGCCGGTTACAACGGCACCAAGTTCGGTTGCGGCATGGGCCTGTGCGGCGCTTGCACCATCCACATCGACGGCTTGCCCGCGCGTAGTTGCATCACCCCGATCAGCTCGGTGATCGGCCAGAACGTCACCACCATCGACAATCTCCACGCCGATCCGGTGGGCAAGGTCGTTCAGCAAGCCTGGCTCGACAGCGCCGTGGCCCAATGCGGTTATTGCCAGGGCGGGCAGATCATGTCGGCCACCGCTCTGCTGAAAACCAACCCCAACCCGAGCGACGAGCAGATCGAAGAGGCCATGGTCGGCAACATCTGCCGCTGCGGCACCTACAACCGGATCAAAACCGCGATCCGCCAGGCCTCCACTCACCTGAAGGAGGTGAAGGCATGAGCCGCGTCCCGAATGATTTCGCCCTGAGCAACCTCAGCCGCCGTGGCTTTCTCAAAGGCGTCGGCGCCACCAGCGCGCTGGTTCTCGCCGCGAGCTGGGGCTGGCAGGATGCGCTGGCCGATGACGCGGCGAAGAAGTTCGGCGCCGACGGCATGCCCAATGGCTGGATCGACGACCCCAAGGTCTACGTGAGCATCGCCGCGGATGGCAGCGTCACCGTGGTGTGCAACCGTTCGGAAATGGGCCAGGGTGTGCGCACCAGCCTGAGCATGGTGGTTGCCGATGAACTGGAGGCCGATTGGGCGCAGGTCAAAGTGCAGCAGGCGCCGGGTGACGAAGTGCGCTTCGGCAACCAGGACACCGACGGTTCGCGCAGCATGCGGCACTGGTACGAACCGATGCGTCGTTGTGGCGCGGCCGCGCGGACCATGCTCGAGCAGGCTGCCGCTGCGCAATGGAAAGTGCCGGTCGGCGAATGCCATGCGCAGTTGCACAAGGTCATTCACAAACCGTCCGGCCGCGAGCTGGGGTATGGCGAGCTTGCCGCTGCGGCCAGTGCGTTGGCAGTACCGGCGCGTGACAGCCTGCGTCTCAAGCAGCCGTCGGAATTTCGCTACATCGGTAAGGAAGGCACCAAGGCCATCGACGGTGCCGATATCGTCAATGGCCGCGCGGTGTACGGCGCCGACGTGCATTTCGACGGCATGCTCTACGCCACCATCGCTCGCCCGGCGGTGTATGGCGGCAAGGTCAAAAGCCTCGATGACAGCGCCGCACTGAAAGTCCCCGGCGTGCTAAAAGTCATTCAGATCGAAGGCCGGCCATTGCCGTCGGAGTTTCAGCCGCTGGGCGGCGTCGCAGTCGTCGCCAGCAATACATGGGCGGCGATCAAGGGCCGCGAGGCGCTGAAGATCGAGTGGGACGACGGCCCTAACGCCAGTTACGACTCGATTGCCTATCGTAAGGAACTCGAAGCCGCGTCGCTGAAAGCCGGCAAAGTGGTGCGCAACACTGGCGACATCGACAAGGCTTTGAGCAGCGCTGCCAGCACCCTCGAAGCTTCGTATTACCTGCCGCATCTGGCGCAGGCGCCGATGGAACCGATGGTCGCCATTGCGCGGTTCAAGGACGGCGTGTGCGAGGCCTGGGCGCCGAGCCAGGCACCGCAGGTCACCCGTGAGCGCATCGCCGAGCGCCTGGGTGTACCGTTCGAAAAGGTCACTTTCAACGTGACGCTGCTGGGCGGTGGGTTCGGGCGCAAGTCGAAACCGGACTTCGTCGTCGAAGCGGCGATTCTCGCCAAGGAATTTCCGGGCAAGGCTGTACGGGTGCAGTGGACGCGTGAAGACGACATCCACAACTCGTATTTTCACACCGTCTCGGCGGAGTACCTGAAGGCCGGCATCGACAAGAACGGCATGCCGTCCGGTTGGCTGCATCGCACCGTGGCGCCAAGCATCACTGCACTGTTTGCCCCGGACATGAACCATGAAGCGGCGTTCGAGCTGGGCATGGGCTTTACCAACATGGCCTACGCGATTCCCAACGTGCGCCTGGAAAACCCCGAAGCCAAAGTGCACACGCGGGTCGGCTGGTACCGCTCGGTATCGAACATTCCCCATGGCTTTGCGATTCAGAGTTTCGTTGATGAACTGGCGCACAAGGCCGGTGAAGATCCGCTCAAGTACCAGATCAAACTGCTCGGCCCGGATCGGCAGATCGATCCACGCACCTTGAGCGAAGAGTGGAACTACGGCGAATCGCCCGAGCGTTATCCGATCGACACCGGGCGCATGCGCACGGTGTTGGAAACAGCCGCCAAGGCTGCCGGTTGGGGACGCAAACTGCCCAAGGGCCGCGGCCTCGGTCTGGCGGTGCATTACAGCTTCGTCACCTACGTGGCGGCGGTGATCGAAGTCGAGGTCAAGGACGACGGTTCGCTGATCGTGCACAAGGCCGACATCGCTGTGGACTGCGGGCCGCAGATCAACCCCGAGCGTATCCGTTCGCAGTTCGAAGGCGCGTGCGTCATGGGCCTGGGCAATGCCGTGCTCGGTGAAATCAGCTTCAAGGACGGCAAGGTGCAGCAGGACAACTTCCATATGTACGAAGTCGCGCGCATGTCGCTGGCGCCGAAGGAAGTCGCCGTGCATCTGGTCACGCCGCCGGGTGATGTGCCGTTGGGTGGCGTTGGTGAGCCGGGTGTGCCGCCGATCGCTCCGGCGCTGTGCAATGCGATCTTCGCCGCGACCGGCAAGCGTATCCGCAATCTGCCAGTGCGTTATCAGTTGCAAGGCTGGCAGAAGGCGGAGGCGTAATGGACAGCGTCGATCTCAACGTCCTGCGCAGCGTCCTCGAATGGCGCCGCGCCGGGCACCGGGTGGTGCTGTTCAGCGTGGTGCAGACCTGGGGCACCGCGCCGCGCTCGCCCGGCGCCATGCTCGCCTTGCGCGAGGACGGCGTGGTGATCGGTTCGGTTTCGGGCGGCTGTGTCGAGGATGACTTGATCGCGCGGCTGCACGACGGCCGTATCGCCACCGATGGCCCGCCGGTGCAGATGATTACCTATGGCGTGACCCGCGAAGAGGCCGCGCGTTTTGGCCTGCCATGCGGCGGTACTCTGCGCCTGACCGAAGAGCGCGTCGGTGACCCGGCGTGGGTGGCCGAGCTGCTGCAGCGTTGCGAAAATCACGAAATCGTTGCCCGGGAATTGAACATCGAAACCGGCGAGGTGCTGTTAACTCCGGCGACTAAATCCGACTCACTGGTGTTCGACGGCAAAGTCCTGCGAGCGATTTATGGCCCGCGCTGGCGCCTGTTGCTGATCGGCGCCGGGCAGTTGTCGCGCTACGTTGCTGACATGGCGCGGCTGCTGGATTTCGAAGTGCTGATCTGCGATCCACGTACCGAGTTTGTCTACGGCTGGGAAGAGCAACATGGCCGTTTTGTTCCCGGCATGCCGGACGAAGCGGTGCTGAACATCCAGACCGACGAGCGCACGGCGATTGTCGCCTTGACCCACGATCCTCGGCTGGACGACATGGCGTTGCTTACTGCGCTCGACTCGCCGGCGTTTTACGTCGGCGCGCTGGGCTCGCGGGTCAACAGCCAGAAGCGCCGGGAAAACCTCGCTCAGCTAGGCTTGTCCCAAGCGTCGATTGATCGCTTGCACGGGCCGATCGGCCTGCACATCGGCAGTCATTCTCCAGCAGAGATCGCCTTGTCGTTGCTGGCGGAAATTGTCGCGATCAAGAACGGTGTGGAACTGAAACAGAAGAAAGCGCTGGAGGGTGCATGAGCCAATCCATCGCAGTGATCGTGCTGGCAGCGGGCGAGGGCAAGCGCTTTCGCCAGATCGCCGGCCCCGACAAAGACAAATTGCTCGCTGACTGCACGGGGCGTGACGGCGCGGTGCGCTCGGTGATTGAGCAGGTGCTGGTGAATCTGCCGGCCAGCCTCGACAAGCGCGTACTGGTCACGACCGAAGCGCGACCGCAGGCGATGCGCATGGCTCAGGCCTACGGCTGCGACGTGGTGTCGATCGAGTCGACCGGCATGGGCGACAGCATTGCAGCAGGTGTTGCGGCCAGTGCCGATGCGGATGGCTGGTTGATTGTGCTTGGAGATATGCCGTTTATCTTGCCGTCGACTATAGAAAGAGTGGTCGCGGCGCTGGCTGATGATGCGGTAAGCGTGCCGGTGCTGAACGGCGAGTTTGGCCATCCAGTGGGGTTTGGTCGTTCGTTTGGCACGCAATTGCAGGCATTGACTGGCGATAAGGGCGCCCGGCCGTTGTTTGCGCAGGGGCGGGTGGTGGAAGTGGCGGTGGATGATTCGGGGGTGTTGTGGGATATCGATGTGCCTGAATCGTTGGTATTTCCTCATTCCTGAGCCATGCACAAATCCCCTGTAGGAGTGAGCATCGGTGCGGCCTGAATCGCAGGCAATAAAAAGCCCCGCCAGGCTTTCACCAGGCGGGGCTTTTTAATGGCTTCAGGAATTACACGAGTGGTTTAGGCTCGTGCTCTTTTTCCTGAGCTTCTTCGCGCTGCTCGACCGCATCCTGAACGGACCGTGGTGCTTCAGCGATCACCGCTTCAACCGATGCTTCTTCAGCGACCGGGGCAGGGGCTGCCTCGACCACTTCAGCCGCAGCGGCAGGTTCGGCAGCCACTGGCGCCGCAGCGGCAGCCAGTTCGGCTTCCTTCTGCAGACGCTCGGCTTCACGCTTGCGACGACGCACTTCACGCGGGTCGTTTGGCGCGCGGCCGTTTGGCGTCAGGGCGCTGACCGGAGCCGGAGCTTCAACCACTGGGGCCGGTGCTTCGACAATGGCTGGAGCTTCGACAGCCGGTGCTTCGACTGCTGGAGCTTCAACCGCAGGCGCTGGAGCCGGCTCGGCCGCTGCGACCACTGGCTCGGAAACCATGGCCTGCGGTACTTCGGCTTCAGCGACTGGCGCTGGAGTCTCAGTGACGGCTGGCTCGGCAACCCAGTTGAACGCAGTCTGCTCTTCGCGAACTTCACGCACGGTTTTGGTCACTTCTTCAGTGACGGTTTCAACCGCTGGCTCAGTGGCGGCAGCTGGCGCTTCAACGACAGCTTCCGGTTCAGCCGCTGCTTCAACCTGAGGCTGAGCTTCGCGGACCGGGGCGACTTCGATCTCCGGCGCAGCGGTCACTTCCACAGGAGTGGTGGCTTCGACAACCGGCGCTTCGACTGGAGCAGTTTCCAGTGTGGCGGCGGTAGCGCGCTCAGCCTGCTCGTGGGCCTGAGCTTCAGCCGGAGCGCTGATGGTGCTGCTGGCAACGGCGGCGGTGACGGCCAGGCCAGCGGCCAGATCGGCAGTGCTTGGCTCACCAGCGTTTTCAGCGGACTCGGATTCTTCCGAACCTTCGATCACATTGCCGTTGGCATCACGCTGACGCTCGCGGCGGTTGCTGCGACGACGCTGACCACGGGAGCGACGACGTGGACGATCGCCTTCGGCGTTGTCCTGACCGTCTTCCGGCAGTTGCTCTTCGTTATTGGTGTTCACTTCTTCTTCAGCGACGGCAGCAGCGGCTTGTTCGGCGCGCGGTTGACGTTCTTCACGCGGCGGACGCGGAGCGCGTTCTTCGCGTGGCTGACGGGCCGGACGGTCTTCAGTCGACACGGCAGCGGTGGCTGCGGCTGCGACTGGCGCGGCGTCCAGTGGCTCGCGCAGTTCACGTACGCGTTCTTCACGCTCGCCACGCGGCTTGCGATCTTCACGCGGTGCGCGCGGTGCACGTTCTTCACGCGGGGCACGTGGTGCGCGCTCTTCGCGGGCTACCGGCGCTTCGCTGCGGGTCTCACGCGGCTCACGGGCTTCACGAGGCTGACGCTCTTCGCGCGGCTCGCGTGGGGCACGCTCTTCACGTGGAGCACGTTCCTCGCGTGGCTTGCGTTCTTCATCGCGACGACCGTTACGGTTGCGGCTCTGCTGACGACCGTTGCGACGTTCTTCGTTGCGGGCAGGACGCTCGGTGGCAGCCGGTTTCGCAACAGCGACCGGTGCGGCTGGCTCTTCCTTGGTGGCGAACAGGCTGACCAGCGACTTCACCAGACCCTTGAACAGGCTTGGCTCAGGCGCGGCAACCGGTGCCGGAACAGGTGCGGCAGGTGCAACTTCGGTCGGCACCGGTGCGTTCGCACGGGCCGGGGCAGTTTTCACCGCAGCTTCCTGGCGAACCAGAGTGCGGGTCGCAGCGGCAGGCTGGACTTCTTCGACTTCGGCAGCGGCGGCAGCGATTTCGTAGCTGGACTGGTTGGTCGCGGCTTCCGGGCTGTCGTCACGCAAACGCTGAACTTCGAAGTGCGGCGTTTCGAGGTGATCGTTCGGCAGAATGACGATACGGGCACGGGTGCGCAGTTCGATCTTGGTGATCGAGTTGCGTTTTTCGTTGAGCAGGAACGCGGCGACCGGGATCGGCACTTGCGCGCGAACTTCGGCGGTGCGGTCTTTCAGGGCTTCTTCTTCGATCAGGCGCAGAATGGCCAGCGACAGCGATTCAACGTCACGGATGATGCCGGTGCCGTTGCAACGCGGGCAGACGATGCCGCTGCTTTCGCCCAGCGATGGGCGCAGGCGCTGACGGGACATTTCCAGCAGGCCGAAACGCGAGATACGACCGATCTGCACGCGGGCGCGGTCAGCTTCCAGGCATTCGCGGACTTTCTCTTCCACGGCGCGCTGGTTCTTGGCCGGGGTCATGTCGATGAAGTCGATGACGATCAGGCCGCCGATGTCGCGCAGGCGCAACTGACGGGCGATTTCTTCGGCGGCTTCAAGGTTGGTCTGCAGGGCGGTTTCTTCAATGTCGCTGCCTTTGGTGGCGCGCGCCGAGTTGATGTCGATGGACACCAGGGCTTCGGTCGGATCGATGACGATGGAGCCGCCGGAAGGCAGTTCGACGACGCGCTGGAACGCGGTCTCAATCTGGCTTTCGATCTGGAAACGGTTGAACAGCGGCACGCTGTCTTCGTACAGCTTGATCTTGCTGGCGTACTGCGGCATCACCTGGCGGATGAAGGTCAGGGCTTCGTCCTGGGCTTCAACGCTGTCGATCAGCACTTCGCCGATGTCCTGGCGCAGGTAATCGCGGATGGCGCGGATGATCACGTTGCTTTCCTGATAGATCAGGAATGGCGCGGAGCGATCCAGCGAGGCTTCTTTGATGGCGGTCCACAGTTGCAGCAGGTAGTCGAGGTCCCACTGCATTTCTTCGCTGCTGCGGCCCAGGCCTGCAGTGCGCACGATCAGACCCATGTCGGCCGGAGCGACCAGACCGTTCAGCGCTTCACGCAGTTCGTTGCGCTCTTCGCCTTCGATGCGACGGGAGATGCCGCCGGCACGCGGGTTGTTCGGCATCAGCACGAGGTAACGACCGGCGAGGCTGATGAAAGTGGTCAGGGCAGCGCCCTTGTTGCCACGTTCTTCTTTCTCGACCTGGACGATGACTTCCTGGCCTTCGCTCAGGACGTCCTTGATGTTGACGCGGCCTTCAGGGGCTTTCTTGAAGTATTCGCGGGAGATTTCTTTGAGGGGCAGGAAGCCGTGGCGCTCGGAGCCGAAATCGACAAAGGCAGCCTCAAGGCTTGGTTCGATGCGAGTGATGCGGCCTTTATAGATGTTGGCCTTCTTCTGCTCGCGTGCACCGGATTCGATGTCCAGGTCGTAGAGGCGCTGGCCATCTACCAGTGCAACACGCAACTCTTCGGGTTGAGTTGCGTTAATCAGCATTCTTTTCATGTAGTACCGTCGGTTTCCGGGCTGCCGGAAACGGCGTTCGGCACACACGACTTCTCACGGTCGGTGTCAGGTGCGTCGGGAGTGGTTGGCCATTCCCGTGTCCAGCGATGTGCGGCCAATTGGGCCGATACCGCGACGTACGCGTCCTGCTTGCTGTGGCTACTTAAGCACTCAGTCAGGAGGAGGAATCAACCAGCGGCTGTGGACGAGATGAAGCGTCTTGATCAAAGCTTGTTGCTACACAGTCCGGCGGTTGTGCATCTCCACCCTACACGTATCCCTGATAATTCGGGTGCTGCCGCGCGCAGAATCCGCAGCGGGTTGGCATTTACCGTGAGCTCCGAAAGGGGAGGTCACGCATCATGGCTAATTCAGGCGATGTTTCCGAAGCAACCGCTCGGGGTCATTCGCAGTCGACTGCACTTTGTGAACTGGCCTTGAATGTTGCCTGCCGGGCGAGTGAGAACTCTGCTCGGCGGTGTAATTCAGGCCTCATGTCACCTGCGCTCGTTACAACCGCAAACTCCACCGTTACGTAGCGAAAGCCCCGTAGGACGGCCTCGCGCCCTGGTGAATTGCGTTGGTCAGGGCCGGTCTTTGACCGTGGTTCCGCTGTCCAGGCCGCTTTTGGCGGCGTTCGCGACTATAGCAGCAATGATTAAGTGCTTCAATTCCATAAAAATTGTTATCATCCGCGGCATGACAACTACTGCCCCTTCGACTCCAGGCGTTCAACTGCTTGAAGTCTCGCCGGAGTATGCCGGCCAACGAATCGACAACTTTCTCCTCGCCCGGCTCAAAGGCGTGCCCAAGACCTTGATTTACCGCATTTTGCGCAAAGGCGAAGTGCGCGTGAACAAAGGTCGGATCAAGCCCGAATACAAGCTGCAGGCCGGCGACATCGTGCGCGTGCCGCCGGTTCGCGTGCCTGAACGCGACGAGCCGGTGCCCCTGGCTCAGGGGCTGTTGCAGCGCCTCGAAGCGTCGATTGTCTACGAAGACAAAGCCCTGATCGTGATCAACAAGCCCGCCGGCATTGCGGTTCACGGCGGCAGCGGGCTGAATTTCGGCGTGATCGAAGCCTTTCGTCAGTTGCGTCCCGATGCCAAGGAGCTGGAGCTGGTTCATCGTCTGGACCGTGACACCTCCGGCCTGCTGATGATCGCCAAGAAGCGCAGCATGTTGCGCCACCTGCACGAGCAACTGCGTGGCGATGGCGTCGACAAGCGCTACATGGCGCTGGTCCGTGGCAATTGGGCGACCTCGATCAAGCAGGTCCGCGCACCGTTGCTCAAGAGCAATCTGCGTTCCGGCGAGCGCATGGTCGAAGTCAATGACGAGGGCAAGGAAGCCCTGACGATGTTCAAGGTGCTGCGCCGCTTCGGCGATTTTGCCACCATGGTCGAGGCGAAACCGGTTACCGGTCGTACCCACCAGATTCGCGTGCACACCTTGCATGCTGGCCATTGCATTGCGGGTGACAGCAAGTATGGCGACGAGGATTTCACCAGGGAAATCCGCGATCTGGGCGGCAAGCGTCTGTTCCTGCACGCTTACATGCTGACCGTGCCGCTGCCCGATGGCGGCAAGCTGACCCTTCAAGCGCCGGTTGACGAAATGTGGGCCAAGACCGTGGAGCGATTGAGTGCGCCCATCTGATTACAAGCTGCTGATTTTCGATTGGGACGGCACCCTTGCCGATTCCATCCATCGGATCGTCGAGGCGATGCACTCGGCGTCCGGGCGTTCCGGTTTCGAGTTGCGCGATGACTTCGCCGTAAAAGGCATCATCGGTCTCGGATTGCCGGAAGCGATTCGCACCCTGTACCCCGAAATCAGTGACGCAGAACTGCTCGCGTTTCGCGAGTACTACGCCGATCACTACATCGCTGCCGAAGCCGTGCCTTCGCCGCTGTTCGAAGGCGTGGTCGAGTCGATGGCGTCGTTTCGCGAGCAGGGCTATCACTTGGCGGTGGCGACCGGCAAGAACCGGCGCGGCCTTGATCGCGTACTCAAGGCCAATGGCTGGGAAGATTATTTCGATATCACCCGTGCTGCCGATGAAACTGCCAGCAAGCCGCACCCTCTGATGCTTGAGCAGATCGTCAGCCACTGTGGCGTGCGCCCGGAGCAGGCGTTGATGGTCGGTGATTCGTCGTTCGATCTGCTGATGGCGCGCAATGCGGGAATGGATTCGGTGGCGGTCAGTTATGGCGCGCAATCGATCGAGTCTCTGCAACAGTTCGAGCCGCGGCTGTCGATCGACCGTTTTTCTGAATTGCATGCCTGGCTGGGTCAGCGGGCTTAATACGTTTTTGTTGGGGTAGATGGCATGACCGACGAATGGAAAGCACCGGCCAAGGCAAGTGCCGACGACGGTGACGCGAAAAGCTGGAAGCTGTTGGAAAAAACTCTGCTGGCTGGCGTGCAGGAACAACGCCGTTCGCGGCGCTGGGGGATTTTCTTCAAGCTGCTGACGTTTGTTTACCTGTTTGTTGCGCTGCTGCTGTTCACGCCGCTGATGGACATGGAAAAAAGCGCCACGCGCGGCCCGAACTACACGGCGTTGATCGAGATTGACGGTGTAATCGCCGACAAGGAACCAGCCAGCGCCGACAACATCGTGGGCAGCCTGCGCGCGGCCTTCGAAGACAAAAAGGTCAAGGGCGTGATCCTGCGCATCAACAGCCCGGGCGGCAGTCCGGTGCAGTCGGGTTATGTCTATGACGAGATCAAGCGTCTGCGTGCTCTGCACCCGGAGATCAAGCTCTACGCTGTGATTTCCGATCTAGGTGCCTCCGGTGCTTACTACATCGCCAGCGCGGCGGACCAGATCTACGCCGACAAGGCCAGTCTTGTGGGTTCGATCGGCGTCACGGCGGCGGGTTACGGTTTCGTCGGCACCATGGAAAAGCTGGGTGTTGAGCGTCGTACCTACACTTCCGGCGAGCACAAGGCGTTTCTCGATCCGTTCCAGCCGCAAAAGCCTGAAGAAACCGCGTTCTGGCAAGGCGTGCTCGACACTACGCACAAGCAGTTCATCAACAGCGTCAAGCAGGGTCGTGGTGAACGCCTGAAAGACAAAGAACATCCGGAGCTGTTTTCCGGGCTGGTCTGGTCGGGTGAGCAGGCGCTGCCGCTGGGCCTGATCGATGGTCTGGGCAGTGCCAGTTCGGTGGCGCGTGATGTGATCGGCGAGAAGGAGCTGGTGGACTTCACTGTGCAGGAATCGCCGTTCGATCGCTTCTCGAAAAAGCTCGGTGCCAGCGTGGCCGAGCAGTTGGCGATGTGGATGGGTTTCCACGGGCCTTCGTTGCGGTAAATTGCCGGTAGATCAAAAGATCGCAGCCTGCGGCAGCTCCTACAGGATTAATGTTCAATCGCTTTTTTTGCGGTGACGCCGATTCTGTAGGAGCTGCCGAAGGCTGCGATCTTTTGCTTTCAAGGGACTTGCACGCCTTCGACCAACAACATATCGATCAGGCGAATCAGCGGCAGGCCGACCAGACTGGTGGCGTCCGGACCTTCGGTCGATTGAAACAGGCTTACACCCAAGCCTTCGGCCTTGAAGCTGCCGGCGCAGTCGTACGGCTGCTCGATGTGCAGATAGCGCTCGATGCGCGCCTGATCCAGCTGACGCATGTGCACGGTGAACGGCACGCAGTCGACCTGGCATTGCCCGGTCTGGCTGTTGAACAGCGCCAGGCCGGTGAGGAAGGTCACGCTCGCGCCGCTGGCGGCCATCAGCTGATCGCGGGCCTTTTCGAAGGTGTGCGGCTTGCCGATGATCTGTTCGCCGAGGACGGCGACCTGATCCGAGCCAATGATCAAATGAGCAGGGTGGCTGTCCGCCAAGGCCCGGGCTTTTTCTTCGGCAAGACGTTTGACCAGATCGATCGCGGACTCGCCCGGGCGATGACTTTCATCGATGTCCGGCGAGCTGCAGACGAACGGCAGGTGCAGGCGGGCGAGCAATTGGCGGCGATAAGTCGAGCTTGAAGCGAGTAATAAAGGCAGCATGGACGTCTCCTGAGGCAGGTGCGGATTCTAGCGGAGGGGCGCAAGTGACGGACAGGGCACAATTTCCTTTGACATGGGTGGGTGCATCCCTATAATGCTGCGCCTATGTTGAATGACCCGATTCCACCTCACGTTGACCCGCGCAAATTGGCTGACCGTGGCACCACCCTTCAAGGTGAACTGCTGCTGGCCGATTTGAAGAGACTCTGCGACCCGCTTTCCGACGATGTCGGTACGGTGCAGGCCAAATTCGTTTTTGAACGAGATGAACGTAAGTCTGTGGTCATCCACAGCTTTATCGACACCGAAGTCAAAATGGTTTGCCAGCGTTGTCTTGAGCTGGTCACCCTGCCGATCCACAGCGAATGCAGTTACGCGGTGGTGAAGGAGGGTGCGAATACCCAGTCGTTGCCGAAAGGTTATGACGTGCTGGAACTGGGGGAAGATCCATTGGATCTGCAGTCACTGATCGAGGAGGAGCTTCTGCTCGCCTTGCCCATTGTGCCTGCTCATCATCCGGAAGAATGCCAGCAGCCGGCGGGAGCAGATGAGCCCGAACCGAGCGAGGACGAGGTAACGCGGTCCAACCCGTTCAGTGTATTGGCGCAGTTAAAGCGTGACCCAAACGTTTAGGAGTTAATCAATTATGGCTGTTCAGCAGAACAAAAAATCCCGCTCTGCCCGTGACATGCGCCGTTCGCACGACGCTCTCGAGGCTAGCACCCTGTCTGTAGAAAAAACCACCGGTGAAGTTCACCTGCGTCACCACGTATCGCCAGAAGGCGTATACCGTGGCCGTAAAGTGATCGACAAGGGCGCTGACGAGTAATCACTTGTCCGCTCAAGTCATCGCGATTGACGCAATGGGCGGGGACTTCGGTCCCCGCAGCATTGTTCAGGCCAGTCTCGCTTGCCTGTCTGCTACGCCCTCGTTGCACCTGACCCTCGTCGGTCAACCCTCCCTTCTTGAAGAACTGATCCACGGCCAGTCGGCTGCCGATCGCGCGCGCCTGACGATTGTTGCGGCCAGCGAAGTCATCACCATGGACGAAAAACCTGCTCAGGCCCTGCGTGGCAAGCCGGATTCGTCGATGCGTGTCGCCCTCGAATTGCTCCGCGATGGCAAGGTGCAGGCCTGTGTCAGTGCCGGCAATACCGGGGCGTTGATGGCGTTGTCGCGTTTTGTGTTGAAGACACTGCCTGGCATTGATCGTCCGGCCATGGTGGCGGCGATTCCGACGCAGACCGGTTATTGCCAGTTGCTCGATCTTGGCGCCAACGTCGATTGCAGTGCCGAGCACCTGTTGCAGTTCGCTGTGATGGGTTCGGTGGCTGCGCAGACCTTGGGGATTGCCCGTCCGCGTGTGGCGTTGCTGAACATCGGCACCGAAGACATCAAGGGCAATCAGCAGGTCAAACTGGCCGCAACGCTGTTGCAGGCTGCGCGCGGGATCAACTACATCGGCTTCATCGAAGGCGACGGCTTGTATCGCGGCGAGGCCGATGTGGTGGTGTGTGACGGCTTCGTCGGCAATATCCTGCTCAAGTCCAGCGAAGGCCTGGCGACGATGATTGCGGCGCGCATCGAGGCCCTGTTCAAGAAAAACATCGCTTCTCGCGCTGTAGGCGCGCTCGCGATGCCGTTGATGAAGCGTCTGCAGGCCGACCTGGCTCCGGCGCGACATAATGGCGCAAGCTTTCTCGGCTTGCAGGGCATCGTCGTGAAGAGTCACGGGGCGGCCGGTGTTCAGGGCTTTCAGAGTGCGATTCAACGGGCACTGATCGAGATCCAGGAGAACCTGCCCGAGCGTCTCCACGGCCGTCTGGAGGATCTGTTGTCTTAGGCGTTTTCGTCGGACAATGCTTAAATGTGACCGCCCGGTTCAAAGGGCCATCCAAACTGTCAGTTTCTCGCGTCCCGAGCGGGACGATATTTTCCGACGACAAGATCATTAGGGGCTTGTTACATGTCTGCTTCCCTCGCATTCGTCTTTCCAGGACAGGGTTCGCAGTCCCTCGGCATGCTGGCCGAGCTGGGCGCGCAACATCCGCTGATCCTCGAAACTTTTCAAGAAGCCTCTGCTGCGCTGGGCTACGACCTGTGGGCACTGACCCAGCAGGGCCCGGAAGAGTTGCTCAATCAAACCGATAAAACCCAACCGGCAATCCTGACCGCCTCGATCGCCCTGTGGCGTCTGTGGCTGGCCGAAGGTGGCGCGCGTCCGGCATTCGTTGCCGGTCATAGTCTGGGTGAATACAGTGCGCTGGTTGCCGCCGGCAGCCTGACCCTGGCTGACGCGGTCAAGCTCGTCGAGCGCCGTGGCCAGTTGATGCAGGAGGCGGTGCCGGCCGGGCAGGGCGGCATGGCTGCGATCCTCGGTCTGGAAGACGCCGATGTGCTGGCAGCCTGCGCCGAAGCGGCGCAAGGCGAAGTCGTCAGTGCGGTGAATTTCAACTCGCCGGGCCAGGTGGTGATCGCCGGCGCCAAGGCTGCTGTCGAGCGTGCCATCGAGGGCTGCAAGGCCCGTGGCGCCAAACGCGCCATGCCGTTGCCGGTGAGCGTGCCGTCGCACTGTGAACTGATGCGTCCGGCTGCCGAGCGCTTCGCCGAATCCATCGCTGCCATCGACTGGCAAGCGCCGCAGATCCCGGTGGTGCAGAACGTCAGCGCACAAGTGCCGGCCGATCTGGAAACCCTCAAGCGTGACCTGTTGGAACAACTCTACAAGCCAGTGCGCTGGGTTGAATCGGTGCAGACCCTGGCGGCCAAGGGCGCCACGAATCTTGTCGAATGCGGCCCGGGCAAAGTCCTGGCTGGCCTGAACAAGCGTTGCGCCGAAGGCGTTTCGACTT
The DNA here is from genome assembly GCF_024169245.1 of Pseudomonas koreensis. Taxonomy (NCBI): domain Bacteria; kingdom Pseudomonadati; phylum Pseudomonadota; class Gammaproteobacteria; order Pseudomonadales; family Pseudomonadaceae; genus Pseudomonas; species Pseudomonas koreensis. Next base: position 5,571,617 of record NZ_JALJWP010000001.1, on the reverse strand, counting down.
CCAACCTCAATACCCCAGATGCCTTCGCTGCCGCTCGCGCAGCGCAGGCCTGAATCAGGAGAAACTTGCATGAGTCTGCAAGGTAAAGTTGCACTGGTCACCGGTGCAAGCCGTGGCATCGGCCAGGCCATCGCACTGGAACTGGGTCGTCAGGGCGCCATCGTTGTCGGCACCGCGACCTCCGCGTCGGGCGCCGAGCGCATTGCCGCGACCCTGAAGGAAAACGGCATCCAGGGTGCCGGTTTCGAACTCAACGTCACCAGCGACGAATCGGTCAGCGCCGTGCTGGCAGGCATTCAGGAGCAGTTCGGTGCTCCGGTGGCGATTCTGGTCAATAATGCCGGTATCACCCGCGATAACCTGATGATGCGCATGAAAGACGACGAATGGTACGACGTGATCGATACCAACCTGAACAGTCTGTATCGCCTGTCCAAGGGCGTTCTGCGCGGCATGACCAAGGCTCGCTGGGGTCGAATTATCAGTATTGGCTCGGTGGTGGGTGCCATGGGCAACGCCGGCCAAGTAAACTATGCAGCCGCCAAGGCCGGTCTGGAAGGTTTCAGCCGGGCGATGGCGCGTGAAGTCGGTTCGCGTTCGATTACGGTCAACTCGGTGACCCCAGGGTTCATCGATACCGATATGACCCGCGAGCTGCCTGAAGCACAGCGTGAAGCCTTGCAGACGCAGATTCCGCTGGGTCGTCTGGGACAAGCTCAAGAGATCGCGTCCGTGGTCGCTTTTCTTGCATCCGACGGTGCGGCATACGTTACCGGGGCTACAATCCCGGTGAACGGTGGGATGTACATGTAAGTAAAATGTGACGGATTGCTTCAAAAAAATGTCATACGAGCTGTCTAAAATCCGTTATAAAGCTGCAATCTATTTATAGGCAGAGGGCCGCAGGGTTTGAGGAGTGAAGCTTTCAGTTGAAAAACTGAAAAGGCTTTCTATACACTTACCCACTGGCCAGCTGCCTGAATTTGTCCATTAGGAGTGAAAACAAGGTATGAGCACCATCGAAGAGCGCGTCAAGAAAATCGTTGCCGAGCAACTGGGTGTTAAAGAAGAAGAAGTGGTCAACACCGCTTCCTTCGTAGAAGACCTGGGTGCCGACTCCCTTGACACCGTTGAGCTGGTGATGGCTCTGGAAGAGGAATTCGAGACCGAAATCCCTGACGAAGAAGCTGAAAAGATCACTACTGTACAAGCTGCAATCGACTACGTTACCAGCCACCAGGCGTAACAGTTTGTAATCGTTGCTTGCTGTCATGGAAAAACCGCACTGCCATCATGGCGTGCGGTTTTTTCTTTAGGCCTGATGCAAAATCGTCATTTGAAAAAGGAGAGTGCTGTGTCGCGTAGACGCGTCGTAGTCACCGGTATGGGTATGTTGTCGCCACTGGGCACGGATGTGCCGAGCAGTTGGCAGGGCATTCTGGCTGGCCGCAGTGGCATTGGTCTGATCGAACACACCGACCTTTCTGCCTATTCGACCCGCTTCGGCGGTTCGGTCAAAGGCTTCAATGTCGAGGAATACCTGTCGGTCAAGGAAGCGCGCAAGCTCGACCTGTTCATTCAGTACGGCCTCGCCGCAGGCTTTCAAGCCGTGCGCAATGCCGGTCTGGAAGTCACCGATGCCAACCGTGAACGCATTGGCGTGGCCATGGGTTCGGGTATCGGCGGTCTGACCAACATCGAAGAAACCAGCCGCACCCTGCACGAGACCGGCCCACGGCGGATTTCGCCATTCTTTGTGCCTGGCTCGATCATCAATATGATTTCCGGTTTCCTGTCGATCCATCTGGGCGCACAGGGACCCAACTACGCCATCGCCACCGCGTGCACCACCGGTACGCACTGCATCGGCATGGCAGCGCGCAACATCATGTACGACGAAGCTGACGTGATGATTGCCGGCGGCGCGGAAATGGCCGCTTGCGGCCTGGGCATGGGCGGCTTCGGCGCGTCCCGTGCACTGTCGACCCGCAACGACGAGCCGACCCGCGCCAGTCGTCCATGGGACAAGGGCCGCGACGGTTTCGTCCTGTCCGACGGTGCCGGTGCCCTGGTTCTTGAAGAGCTCGAGCACGCCAAGGCCCGTGGTGCGACGATCTACGCCGAGCTGATCGGTTTCGGCACCAGTGGCGATGCGTTCCACATGACCTCGCCACCCGCCGATGGCGCCGGTGCCGCGCGCTGCATCACCAATGCCCTGCGCGATGCGAAGATCAACGTCGACCAAGTGCAGTACATCAACGCCCACGGCACCTCGACCCCGGCCGGCGACCTTGCCGAAGCCAACGCGATCAAATCGGTATTCGGCGATCACGCCTACAAGCTGGCGGTCAGCTCGACCAAGTCGATGACAGGTCACTTGCTGGGCGCAGCGGGCGCCGTTGAGGCGATCTTCAGCGTGCTGGCGATCAACAGCCAGGTGGCACCGCCGACCATCAACCTTGAGGAGCCTGACGAAGGCTGCGATCTCGATTTCGTCGCGCACACTGCGCGCAACATGGACATCGATGTCGTGCTGTCCAACTCCTTCGGTTTTGGCGGCACCAACGGCACTCTGGCGTTCCGCCGGTTCGCGGGCTGATGGAGAGCTGGGTCGACGGTCAACCGGCTGACGCGCTGTCGCTGAAAGATCGCGGCCTGGCTTACGGCGATGGTCTGTTCGAGACCATTGCCGTGCACAGCGGTCGGCCGATCCTGCTGGATCGACACCTGACGCGTCTGGCCGATGGCTGTTCGCGTCTGGCCATCGCGACCGACTTCGAGCTGATCCGCCACGAACTGCTCAGCTATGCGGCTGCGATGGACGAGGGCGTGCTCAAGCTCATCCTCACTCGCGGTGACGGTCTGCGCGGTTATGCGCCCGACCCAGCGGCACAAGGCCGACGCATTCTGCAAGGCAATCCGCCGGCGGCTTATCCCGCTGCCCACTCCGTGCACGGCATCCGCCTGTTTCCCTGCAACACCCGCTTGTCCACGCAACCTCTGCTGGCCGGGCTCAAACATCTGAACCGACTGGAACAGGTGCTCGCCCGCGCCGAATGGCAGGACAGTGAGCACGCCGAGGGCCTGATGCTCGATCAGGCCGGGCGCGTCGTCGAAGGCGTGTTCAGCAATATTTTCCTGGTGCGCGACGGTGGTCTGATCACGCCCGACTTGAAGCGCTGCGGCGTCGCTGGTGTGATGCGCGCGGAAATATTGTTTCAGGCCGAGTCACTGGCCATCCCTGCGCAAATCGCCGATATCAGCCTCGATCATCTGCAATGGGCTGATGAAGTGTTTGTCTGCAACAGCGTTTATGGCGTCTGGCCGGTACGCGCCTGTGCTGCACTGAGCTGGCCGGTTGGCCCGCTCACCCGTAAACTGCAAACCATTGCCCGCGCGCTACTGGATGCTTGATTCGTGAGACGTAAACTTTTGCTGCTGCTGGAAACCGGACTGGTTCTGGCAGGGCTGCTGTTGGGCGCCAGCGCCTGGAAAATTCATTCGGCACTGGAACAGCCCCTGAACATCCCGCAGGAGCAACTGCTGGATGTGCCGAAAGGCTCCACTCCGACCCGTACCTTCCTTGAACTCGAAACCGATGGCGTCATCAAGGACGCGTTCTGGCTGCGCGTCTACTGGCGCTTCAACCTCACCGGCACGCCGATTCACAGCGGCGAATACCGCATGCAGCCGGGCATGACCGTCAACGGTCTGATCGATTCGTGGAAGCGCGGCGACGTGGTTCAGTACAGCCTGACCCTGGTCGAAGGCTGGACTTTCCATCAAGTGCGCGCCGCCCTGGCCAAGGACGACAAGCTCGAGCAGACCCTCAACGGTCTGAGCGACGGCGACGTCATGGCCAAGATTGGCCACAAAGGCTTGTTCCCTGAAGGCCGCTTCTTCCCGGACACCTATCGTTTCGTGCGCGGCATGTCTGATGCCGAGCTGCTGAAGAAGGCCTTTGACCGTCTCGACGAAGTGCTCGCCAAAGAGTGGGCGCAGCGTTCCGCCGATGTGCCTTATACCGAACCTTATCAAGCGCTGATCATGGCCTCGCTGGTCGAAAAAGAAACTGGCGTACCGCAGGAGCGCGGCCAGATTGCCGGCGTCTTTGTACGGCGCATGGCGCTGGGCATGCAGTTGCAGACCGACCCGACGGTGATTTATGGCCTCGGTGATCGCTACACCGGCAAACTGACCCGCGCGCATTTGAAAGAACCGACGCCCTATAACACCTACGTGATTCCCGGCTTGCCGCCGACGCCGATTGCCATGGTCGGGCGTGAAGCGATTCATGCTGCGCTCAATCCGGTACAGGGCAGCAGCCTGTATTTCGTCGCCCGTGGCGATGGCAGCCACGTGTTCTCCGATGATCTGGATGCGCACAACAACGCCGTGCGCGAATACCAGCTCAAACGCCGTGCCGATTACCGCTCCAGCCCGGCGCCAGTGAACGCGCCGCAAACAGCGCCGGCCACCGATGAAGCGATTCCGGCGGCCTCGCCGAACACCGCGCCCGAGGTGCTGCCGCAGGTGTCGCCGCAAGAACCTGCGCCAGCCCCGGAACCCGACGCCGCTGCACCGCAAAACGCGCAATGACTTTGATGAAGGACTGCCTGTGACTGGCTTGTTTATTACCCTGGAAGGCCCGGAAGGCGCGGGCAAGAGCACCAATCGCGAATACCTCGCCGAGCGCCTGCGCGCCGCCGGTATCGAAGTGGTGCTCACCCGTGAGCCGGGTGGCACGCCACTGGCCGAGCGGATTCGCGAGGTGTTGCTGACCCCGGCCGACGAAGTGATGCACCCGGACGCCGAGCTGTTGCTGGTATTCGCTGCACGCGCGCAGCATCTGGCAGAGGTGATTCGCCCGGCGCTGACCCGTGGCGCGGTGGTGCTGTGTGATCGCTTCACCGACTCGACGTACGCCTATCAGGGCGGCGGTCGTGGTTTGTCGCTGGAGCGCATCGCCACTCTGGAGACTTTTGTGCAGGGCGACTTGCGGCCCGACCTGACGCTGATTTTCGACCTGCCCGTGGAAATCGGTCTGGCCCGCGCCAGCGCCCGTGGTCGACTGGACCGCTTCGAACTCGAAGGCCGGGCGTTTTTCGAAAGCGTGCGCAATGCGTTCCTGAAACGCGCCGAAGCCGACCCTTCGCGCTATGTGCGCATCGATGCCGGTCAGCCATTGGCCAAGGTGCAGCAATCGCTGGATACCTTGCTGCCGAATCTGCTGGAGCTGGCCCGTGGCTGAGGCCTATCCATGGCAGGCCAGCCTCTGGCAGCAACTGGCCGGACGCAGTCAGCATGCCCACGCGTATCTGCTGCACGGTCCGGCCGGGATCGGTAAACGTGCGCTCGCCGAACGCTTGATGGCCAGCCTGCTGTGTCAGCGCCCGACGCCTGAGGCCTGTGGCGAGTGCAAGTCCTGCCTGCTGCTCAAGGCCGGCAGTCATCCGGACAACTACATTCTCGAACCGGAAGAAGCGGACAAGGCGATCAAGGTCGATCAGGTCCGTGATCTGGTCAGCTTCGTCGTGCAGACCGCGCAGCTCGGCGGGCGCAAAGTGGTGCTGATCGAGCCGGTCGAGTCGATGAACATCAACGCTGCCAACGCCTTGCTCAAAAGCCTGGAAGAGCCGTCCGGCGATACCGTGCTGTTGTTGGTCAGTCACCAGCCGAGCCGTTTGTTGCCAACGATCAAGAGTCGTTGCGTGCAGCAGGCCTGCCCGTTGCCGGGCGAGGCGATGAGCCTGCAATGGCTGGCTCAAGCGCTGCCGGATTGCGCTGAAGAACAACGCGTCGAACTGCTGACGCTCGCCGCCGGCTCGCCGTTGATGGCGGTCAGCCTGCAATCCCAAGGTGTGCGTGAACAGCGCGCGCTAGTGGTCGAAGGCGTGAAGAAGTTGCTCAAGGGGCAGCAATCGCCAACGCAGCTTGCGGAAGAGTGGAAAAGCATTCCGATGCTGCGTCTGTTCGACTGGTTCTGCGACTGGTCCAGTCTGATCCTGCGGTATCAGTTGACCCAGGACGAAGCCGGCCTTGGCCTGGCCGATATGCGTAAGGTCGTGCAGTACCTGGCGCAGAAAAGCGCGCAGGGTAAAGTGCTGGAGATCCAGGACTGGATTCTCGCCCAGCGGCAGAAGGTGCTGAGCAAGGCCAACCTCAATCCGGCCCTGTTGCTGGAAGCGTTGTTGGTGCAATGGGTGGGATTGCCTGGTCAAAGATAAGAATGTGTACCTAGACTCTGAAGATCAGCAGTGGAGGTGAACATGATTGAACCAGTCAGCCCGGGGCCGCGTAACGGCATCTTGTCCCTGACCATCAAGGACAAGTCGGTGCTCTATGCCGCGTACATGCCGTTCATCAAGAACGGTGGTCTGTTCATCCCGACCAACAAAAGCTACCGGTTGGGCGACGAGGTGTTCATGCTTTTACACCTGATGGATGAAGCGGAAAAAATTCCGGTCGCCGGCAAAGTCGCCTGGATTACCCCCAAGGGCGCGCAAGGCAATCGCGCCGCCGGCGTCGGCGTGCAATTCAACGACGGTGACGACACCGCGCGCAGTCGCATCGAAACTCATCTGGCCGGAGCGCTGAAATCCGACCGTCCCACTCATACGATGTAAGTTGCAGTCCTTTTTATGCTCGTAGATTCCCATTGTCACCTTGATCGCCTCGACCTCGCCGCCCACGACGGCTCGCTGGATGCCGCACTCGCTGCGGCCCGCGAGCGCGGAGTCGGACACTTTCTGTGCATCGGCGTCAGTGCCGACAACGCCGCCGACGTCAAAGCCCTCGCCGAGCGTTATGCCGACGTCGATTGCTCGGTCGGCGTGCATCCGCTGGATGTGCAACCGGGCGCGGCACCAGCGCTCGACTGGTTGTTGCACGAGCTCAATCACCCGAAAGTGGTGGCAATCGGCGAGACCGGCCTCGACTATCACTACGAGCCGGAAGCCGCCGAATTGCAGCAGGAGTCGTTTCGCCTGCACTTGGAAGCGGCGCAGCAGACCGGCAAGCCGGTGATCATCCACACTCGCGGCGCGCGTGCCGACACCCTCCAACTGCTGCGCGAAGCGGCGTTGCCCCAGGCCGGTGTGTTGCATTGCTTCACCGAAGACTGGGACATGGCCAAAGCGGCGCTGGACATGGGCTATTACATTTCCCTGTCAGGCATCGTCACCTTCCGCAACGCCGACGCGTTGCGCGATGTGGCGAGCAAAGTACCGGCCGATCGCCTGCTGGTGGAAACCGATTCGCCGTATTTGGCGCCGATTCCGTATCGCGGCAAGCCGAACCTGCCGCAATACGTGCGCGAAGTGGCGGAGTTTCTGGCGATGCTGCGTGGTGAGAACTACGAGCGCTTTGCCGAGCAGACCACGGAAAACTTCAAGCGCCTGTTCCCGCTGGCGAGTGTTAAATCTGCCGTATGACGGCTGCCCGAATCGCAGGCAAAAAAAACCCGGGTTCTGGGGGGTGAATCCGGGTTAAGACCATTAGGAGTAAAACAAAGGCACGCGGTCCGTTGGTACCTTTACCGGCGCGACACTTGGGGGAGATGTCGGCCGACAGTTCAAGTATTGATCAGTCTGGCGTTCAGTCCAGTGAGCCGGTCGGGGTTTTTAAACAAATTTGGAATACGTTTGCTTCAGTTGAGTTCTCATTGCAGTCCATTCGTTCTCAAAATGAACAAGAAACACAGATTTGGTCGATGAACCGTGCTTTTTTGCGCAAGTTAGGCATAATACGCGGCTTCGAATTTTGACCCTTCAGACCTTTTTCTTATGCATAAAGAACCTCGTAAGGTCCGTGAATTTCGTCGCCGCGAGCAGGAAATTCTCGATACCGCGCTCAAGCTGTTCCTCGACCAGGGTGAAGACAGTGTCACCGTCGAGATGATTGCTGATGCCGTGGGTATCGGCAAAGGCACGATCTACAAGCATTTCAAATCCAAGGCCGAGATCTACTTGCGCCTGATGCTCGATTACGAGCGCGATCTGAACGAGCTGCTGCATTCGGCCGATGTCGACAAGGACAAGGAAGCGCTGTCCCGCGCCTACTTCGAATTCCGCATGCGCGACCCGCAGCGCTATCGCCTGTTCGACCGTCTCGAAGAGAAAGTGGTCAAGGGCAATCAGGTGCCGGAGATGGTCGAGGAGCTGCACAAGATTCGTGCCTCTAACTTCGAACGCCTGACCCTGCTGATCAAGGGCCGTATCAGCGAAGGCAAGCTCGAAGACGTGCCGCCGTACTTCCACTACTGCGCATCCTGGGCGCTGGTGCATGGCGCGGTGGCGCTGTACCACTCGCCGTTCTGGAGCAATGTGCTGGAAGATCAGGAGGGCTTCTTCCAGTTCCTGATGGATATTGGCGTGCGCATGGGCAACAAGCGCAAGCGCGATCCGGAAACGCCAAGCACTTGAGCCATTCAGCGATCTGATTGCGCCATGTTTTCGCAACATGGCGCGATAGCGCAGGAATATACTCAGGCATAGGGCTTGCTAAAACCTGATTTGTCAGTCAAGTTTTGCTCGCTCGATTTTCTATCGCCGGAGTGTTTCATGATCGTTGACCGTCAAGGCAGGCGTTTTCGCAATTTGCGCATCAGCCTGACCTCTGCCTGCAACTACGCCTGTACCTACTGCGTGCCCAACGGCAAGCGGCTGGTGGCTGCGCAGGACGAACTGTCGGCCGAAGCCATGGCGCGCGGCGTCGAATACCTGATCGAAGCAGCCGGCATCGAGCGCCTGCGCATCACCGGCGGCGAGCCACTGGTCAGCCCCAAGCTCGAATCGTTCATGACTGCCGTCGGCCAGATGGGCCTCGACGACATCAGCCTGACCACCAACGGTCAACTTCTCGCGAAAAAACTGCCGCTGCTGGTGGATGCCGGTCTGCGTCGGATCAACGTTTCCCTCGATACCCTTGATGCTGCGGCCTTCCGCGGCATCGCCCGTGGCGGCGATCTGGCCAGCGTGCTCGATGGCATGGATCAGGCTGCCGCTGCCGGAATGAAGATCAAGGTCAACATGGTGCCGTTGCGCGGGCAGAACCTCGATCAGGTCATGCCGCTGCTCGATTACTGCCTGGAACGTGGTTTTGAACTGCGCTTCATCGAGCTGATGCGCATGGGCCATCTGGCCAGGGATTCCAATGCTTTTCTGCAGCAGTTCGTCAGCCTTGAGCAGTTGCTCGACCTGATTGGCGAGCGCTATGAATACGCCCAGACCGACGCACCGGTGGACGCCACGGCCGTTCGCTATGCGATTCCCGGTCTCGGCAATTTCGGGGTGATCGCCAACGAAAGCGTGCCGTTCTGCCGCACCTGCTCGCGCTTGCGCCTGTCGTCGACCGGTTGGCTGCATGGCTGCCTGTCGTCGAGCAACCGCCATTATGTCGGCGATCTGCTCGACAAGCCGCGACATCAGGCGTTGCCGGCGCTGCAACGTTTGCTGGTCAAGGCGTTGGGAGACAAGCAGGAGGTGGCGTTCTCTGGCGGCGCTACGGTCATGAAGATTATTGGCGGCTGATCGACCGCTTTCGCGAGCAGGCTCGCTCCCACCTTTGAAAATGCATTTCCCTGTGGGAGCGAGCCTGCTCGCGAATGCCTCTGGCACTGAATTAGCCGAGCTGGCGCAAAAGCTGCATCCAACGGCCATTCGCCGGTTTTCCGACACCGGCTTCTGGAGGAATAGGATGCGTAGCCTGGTTTTGCTGCTGGCCGTTTTGGCGCTTGGCGGCTGCATGAATGTCAGCGATATGGCCGAAGGCACGCGCTATCACATGAGCGATGCGGGACTTCTGGACCACAGCGACAGCCGCCGGGTGAACAATGTCCGCATTCAGCCGGACTCGTTCATCTTCATCGCCCAGGGCGCGTTTGCACCGCCCGGTGGTTCCTATCCACGGCCGAACGTGGTCGCCGAAGAAGCCTTCAAGGGCTTCGTCGAATACTTCCCGATGGTCCGCCGCGCCCGCGCCCCGGAAGGCCTCGACCAAGCCATGGGCGAAGCCCGCGATGCCGGCGCGCATTACCTGCTCTACACACGTTTCGCCAAGGCTGATGACCGCATCGGCAACTCCGACGAGTGGCTGGATCAGGAAGCCGTGGATCGGCTCGGTATCGACGGCGGCGTGATTCAGATCATGTTGATCGAGACCAGCACCCAGTATTTGATTGATACTGCACGGATCAAGAGTCGTGGCGGTTTACTGACGTTCCATGACTCCAAACCCGAAGACCTCATCGGTCCGCCACTGGCGCAATACGCACGCAGCCTGCTGGGGATCGGCGACCAGTAATCAAGGAGTACGCCATGAGTGACCCGCAAACAGCCAATGACCTGCTGGGACAGATTCCCAAGACCAAAGGCCTGCCACCGGTGCATTTGTGGAACCCGGATTTCTGCGGCGACATCGATATGCGCATCGCCCGCGACGGCACCTGGTATTACCTGGGCACGCCGATCGGGCGCAAGCCGATGGTCAAACTGTTCTCCACCATCATCCGCCGCGACGGCGATGATTATTTCCTGATCACCCCGGTCGAGAAGGTCGGGATCAAGGTCGATGACGCGCCGTTCGTGGCGGTTGCCGTGGAAGTGCAGGGCGAGGGCGAGACGCAGCTTTTGCGCTTCACTACCAATGTCGAGGAAACCACCGAGGCGGGACCCGAGCATCCGATTCGCGTCGAGATTGAGCCTGAAACCCAGGAGCCTGCGCCTTATGTGCATGTGCGCAGCAATCTGGAAGCGCTGATTCACCGCAATGTGTTCTATCAGTTGGTGGAACTGGCGGTTAGCCGCGAGATTGATGGTCAGAGTTGGCTCGGCGTGTGGAGCGGCGGCGAGTTCTTCCGCATTGGCCTCGAACCCTGAATAAATCCCCTTGTAGGAGTGAGCCTGCTCGCGATCGCGGTATACCAGTCGATATTTGCTTTGACTGGCACACCGCTATCGCGAGCAGGCTCACTCCTACATTTTTTCGCGTTTCAGCTGAAAATCCCGATTGACTGTTATTCGTATGATGATTAGCGTAGGCACCCATTGCGATTCGCCTTGAGGTGTTCATGTCCAGCAGCTTTCATGCGTCGACCGTTGACTGGCTGGGCAGTTGGATTGCTGCCGGTCAGGTGAAGCCGGGGCAGACCATCAAGGTCGAGGCGGATCTGGGCGAGCAGCTCGGTGTCAGCCGCACGGTGATTCGCGAAGCGATCAAAACCCTCGTCGCCAAAGGCATGCTTGAAGTCGGGCCGAAAGTCGGCACGCGGGTGTTGCCGGTACGGCGCTGGAATTTGTTCGATCCGCAAGTGGTTGGCTGGCTGTCGCGCAACGGCTTGCCGGAAAATTTCGTCGATGACTTGCTGGACTTGCGCCGCACCATCGAGCCGATGGCGGTGCGCTGGGCCTGTGAGCGCGCAACGCCGGAACAAATCGAAGCAGTGCAACTGGCTTTTAATGCACTGGAGCGTGCGGTCGACAGCGGCATCGATTACAACCGCGCCGACCAGGCTTTCCACGAATGCATTCTTGCCGCCAGCCATAATCAGTTCATCGAACAAATGGTCCCGGCCCTCGGCGCGTTGCTCGCGGTGTCGTTCGAAGTCTCCGCCGCTGACCCCGATGAACTGCGCCGCACCTTGCCGATCCATAAAGACATGGCCGATGCCATCGCCGCGCGCGATTCGACCCGTGGCGTTTGGGCGTGCATGACCTTGATCGACAATGCCGATCTGGCGATAAAACGCTTTTACCCGAAAGTCATGGCCGACAGAAAAGCCAGCTGAACACCGAGATCCCCTGTAGGAGTGAGCCTGCTCGCGATAGCGGTGGTTCAGTACCAATGATGTCGCCTGATACACCGCTATCGCGAGCAGGCTCACTCCTACATTGCGAAAAAACAAGAACATGAAGGATTCCAGATGACCTGCACCGCCCTGACCCAACACCGCGCGCAACTTGGCGAAGGCCCGTTCTGGGATGCGCCGACCCAGGCGTTGTACTGGGTCGATATCGCCGGTAAACAAGCGTTGCGGCTGATCGGCCAGAACGTGCAGATCTGGCAGATGCCCGAGCACATCTCCGCCTTCATTCCCTGTGCCAGCGGCGATGCGCTGGTCACGTTGAGCAGTGGCGTGTATCGACTGGATCTCGATTCTCCGGGGCTTGAGCCACGCTTGACGCTGTTTTGCGTTGCCGACCCGCAACCCGGCAACCGACCCAACGAAGCCCGTTGCGATGCCTTGGGCCGGTTGTGGCTGGGCACTATGCAGAACAACATCGGCGAGCACGGCGAGGATCTGCCGATCGTGCGTCGTTCCGGTGGTCTGTTCCGTATCGATGCCGATCAACGCGTCACGCCACTGCTGCTCGGTCTGGGCATTCCCAACACCCTGCTGTGGAGCGACGACGGCACCACGCTGCTGTTCGGCGAAAGTCTCGACAGCACACTCAATCGATATTTCATCCGCACCGACGGCAGTCTCGATGCGCCACAGGTGTTTTACTCATCCGATCAGCACGGCGGCCCCGACGGCTCAGCCATGGATGCCGAAGGCTACGTGTGGAACGCGCGTTGGGACGGCAGCTGCCTGTTGCGCCTGACGCCGGACGGGCAGGTGGATCGCAAGATCGATCTGCCAGTCAGTCGCCCGACCAGTTGCGTATTCGGTGGTGAAGACCTGAAAACCCTATACATCACCAGCGCAAAAAGTCCGCTCAACCATCCACTGGATGGCGCAGTGCTGACCATGCGCGTCGATGTTGCAGGAAAACTCTGTACGCGTTTTGCAGGATAGATCCCAAAATATGGGATGCAAAATTATATATTGAGATTATTTGGCGGTCGGGTTTATAGTCGGCTCCAGCAGTAACACGCACTCACACTTAAAAAGAACAAAACAGGTGAAGTGATGCAGCGAATTCTTGTCGCCCGCTTAGGCGGGATCCGCCTTTCGCCACGGCTCGATGCCGTTGGCGACGCTTGCCTGGTTCTTTTCCCAAGCCGTGAAAACCGGACATCGACCGATGCCCGGTTTTTTTGCGCCTGCACGCGGGAGGCCTGAGTCATGCCTCAAGCGCTGACATTGCCTGCCGTGCCGCCACCGCCAAAAGGCGAGCGTCTGAAAAACAAGGTCGTGCTGCTGACCGGTGCCGCTCAGGGCATCGGCGAAGCGATTGTTGCCGCCTTCGCCTCGCAGCAGGCCAGATTGCTGATCAGCGATATCCAGGCCGACAAGGTCGAGCAGGTCGCCGCGCACTGGCGCGGTAAGGGCCATGACGTGCAAGCACTGAAGGTCGACGTGTCGAATCAGCAGGATCTGCATGCCCTTGCCAGACGCGCCGTGGAATTGCATGGCCGCATCGATGTGCTGGTCAACTGCGCCGGGGTCAATGTGTTCCGCGATCCGCTGCAGATGACCGAAGAAGACTGGCACCGCTGCTTCGCCATTGATCTGGATGGCGCCTGGTATGGCTGCAAGGCCGTGCTGCCGCAAATGATCGAGCAGGGCGTCGGCAGCATCATCAACATCGCCTCGACTCATTCCAGCCACATTATTCCCGGCTGCTTTCCGTACCCGGTGGCCAAGCACGGCTTGCTCGGCCTGACCCGCGCGCTCGGCATCGAATACGCGGCCAAAGGCATTCGCGTCAACGCCATCGCGCCGGGCTACATCGAAACGCAGCTGAACGTCGATTACTGGAACGGCTTTGCCGATCCGCATGCCGAGCGGCAGCGCGCCTTCGACCTGCATCCGCCCAAGCGCATCGGCCAGCCGCTAGAAGTGGCTATGACTGCGGTGTTTCTGGCCAGCGATGAAGCGCCGTTTATCAACGCGTCGTGCATCACCATCGATGGTGGTCGCTCGGTGATGTACCACGACTGAATTGAACGGATTTCCAGCGCTGAACTACGCTTGAAATCCAATCATCATACGATATGACTATTTTCAAACAGCTTCACTGAGAACACGCTTCAACGCTTTTCAAACCTTGCTCAAAAAAATAACAAGGAGTCATCTGATGAAACGTCGTTTCGGGATTCGTACCCTGTGCAGCACTGCCCTGGCGGTCACTGCGTTCAGCCTGAGCAGTGCGCTGCTCGCCGCCGACGCGGTGAAAATCGGCTTTCTGGTCAAGCAGGCCGAAGAGCCGTGGTTCCAGACCGAATGGGCTTTTGCCGAAAAAGCCGCCAAGGACAAAGGCTTTGAACTGATCAAGATCGCCGTGCCGGATGGCGAGAAGACCCTCTCGGCGATCGACAGCCTGGCCGCCAACGGTGCCAAGGGTTTTGTGATCTGCCCGCCGGACGTGTCCCTCGGCCCCGCCATCATGGCCAAAGCCAAGATCAACGATCTGAAAGTGATTGCCGTCGATGACCGTTTCGTCGACGCCAACGGCAAATTCATGGAAGACGTGCCGTACCTGGGCATGGCCGCGTTCGAAGTCGGCCAGAAGCAGGGCGCCGCCATGGCCGCCGAAGCGAAAAAGCGTAACTGGGACTGGAAAGACACCTACGCGGTGGTCAACACCTACAACGAACTCGATACCGGCAAGAAGCGCACCGACGGTTCGGTTGATGCCCTGAAAAAGGCTGGCATGCCGGCGGATCACATCCTCTTCGCCGCGCTGAAAACCCTCGACGTACCGGGCAGCATGGACGCCACCAACTCGGCGCTGGTGAAACTGCCGAGTGCGGCGAAAAACCTGATCATCGGCGGCATGAACGACAACACCGTGCTTGGCGGCGTGCGCGCGACCGAAGCGGCCGGGTTTGCCGCGAGCAACGTGATCGGCATCGGCATCAACGGCACCGACGCCATCGGCGAATTGAAAAAGCCTAACAGCGGCTTCTTCGGGTCGATGCTGCCAAGCCCGCACATCGAAGGCTACAAGACCGCCGAGATGATGTACGAGTGGATCACTGCCGGCAAAGAACCGCCGAAATACACCGCCATGGATGACGTCACCCTGATCACCCGCGAAAACTTCAAGCAAGAGCTGGAAAAAATCGGCTTGTGGAACTGAGGCAGCGACGGCCCGGGCAGCCGGGCCGTTTTTCGGTGTGAAGAGGTGGCTTTATGCACGCGCAAGTACAGACACAAGAACAACAACATGGCGCCAGCGGCAGCCTGCGTTTCAACGGGATCGGCAAGACCTTTCCCGGCGTGAAAGCGCTGGATGGCATCAGCTTCGTCGCTCACCCAGGCCAGGTTCATGCCCTGATGGGCGAGAACGGTGCGGGCAAGTCGACGCTGCTGAAGATCCTCGGTGGCGCCTATATTCCGAGCAGCGGCGAGCTGCAGATCGGCGAGCAGGCGATGGCCTTCAAATCGACTGCCGACAGCATTGGCAGCGGCGTTGCGGTGATTCACCAGGAGCTGCATCTGGTCCCGGAAATGACCGTCGCCGAGAACCTGTTTCTCGGACATCTGCCGGCCAGTTTCGGTTTGATCAATCGCAGTGAACTGCGCCAGAAGGCCTTGAATTGCCTGAAAGGCCTCGCCGACGAAATCGATCCGCAAACCAAGGTCGGCCGCTTGTCGCTGGGCCAGCGGCAATTGGTGGAAATCGCCAAGGCGTTGTCGCGCGGTGCTCACGTCATCGCTTTCGACGAACCGACCAGTAGTCTTTCGGCACGCGAAATCGATCGTTTGATGGCGATCATCGGGCGCCTGCGCGACGAAGGCAAAGTGGTGCTCTACGTTTCCCATCGCATGGAAGAAGTGTTCCGCATTTGCGATGCCGTGACGGTGTTCAAGGACGGCCGCTACGTGCACACGTTTGAAGACATGAGCCAGCTGACCCACGATCAACTGGTGACGTGCATGGTCGGTCGCGACATTCAGGACATCTACGATTACCGCCATCGCCCCCGTGGCGCCGTGGCGTTGAAAGTCAACGGTCTGCTTGGCCCGGGCCTGCGCGAGCCGATCAGCTTCGAAGCGCACAAGGGCGAAATCCTTGGCTTGTTCGGGCTGGTCGGGGCAGGGCGTACCGAGCTGTTTCGCCTGCTCAGCGGCCTGGAGCGCAACACCGCTGGCCGCCTTGAATTGCGCGGCCATGAGCTGAAACTGCGTTCCCCCCGTGACGCGATTGCCGCCGGCATTCTGCTCTGCCCGGAAGATCGCAAGAAGGAAGGCATCATCCCGTTGGCCAGCGTTGCCGAGAACATCAACATCAGTGCCCGTGGTGCGCATTCCGGGCTCGGTTGCCTGATTCGCGGCCTGTGGGAAAAGGGCAACGCCGACAAGCAGATCAAGGCCCTGAAAGTGAAAACCCCGCACGCCGGCCAGCAGATCAAGTTCCTTTCCGGCGGCAATCAGCAGAAGGCCATTCTCGGCCGCTGGCTGTCGATGCCGATGAAGGTTTTGCTGCTCGACGAACCGACCCGTGGCATCGACATCGGCGCCAAGGCCGAGATCTACCAGATCATTCATAACCTCGCCGCCGACGGTATTTCGGTGATCGTGGTATCCAGCGATCTGATGGAAGTGATGGGCATTTCCGACCGCATCCTGGTGCTGTGCGAAGGCGCCCTGCGCGGCGAAGTCAGCCGCGACCAGGCCAATGAATCCAACCTGCTGCAACTGGCTTTGCCACGCCACCGCGCTGACGGCGTGGCGAACTGAGAGGTGACTATGATGACTACCCAAAACGAAACCCTGCCGAACGAGCGCAAACCGCTGGACCTGCGGCGCTTCCTCGATGACTGGGTCATGCTGCTGGCGGCGATCGGCATCTTTGTCGCCTGCACGCTGCTGATCGACAACTTCCTCTCGCCGCTGAACATGCGCGGTCTGGGCCTGGCGATTTCCACCACCGGCATCGCCGCGTGCACCATGCTTTACTGCCTGGCGTCGGGACACTTCGACCTCTCGGTTGGTTCGGTGATTGCCTGTGCCGGCGTGGTCGCGGCGGTGGTGATGCGTGACACCAACAGCGTGTTTCTCGGGGTCAGTGCGGCGCTGGTGATGGGCCTGATCGTCGGGCTGATCAACGGCATCGTGATTGCCAAGTTGCGCGTCAACGCGTTGATCACGACCCTGGCGACCATGCAGATCGTTCGCGGTCTGGCCTATATCTTCGCCAACGGCAAAGCGGTCGGCGTTTCGCAGGAATCCTTCTTCGTCTTCGGCAATGGCCAGCTGTTCGGCGTGCCGGTGCCGATCCTGATCACCATCGTCTGCTTCCTGTTTTTCGGCTGGCTGCTGAACTACACCACTTATGGGCGCAACACCATGGCCATCGGTGGCAACCAGGAAGCGGCGCTGCTGGCGGGCGTCAACGTCGACCGCACCAAGATCATCATCTTCGCTGTGCACGGTGTGATCGGCGCGCTGGCAGGTGTGATTCTGGCGTCGCGGATGACCTCCGGGCAGCCGATGATTGGCCAGGGTTTTGAACTGACGGTGATCTCGGCTTGCGTACTGGGCGGTGTTTCCCTTAGCGGCGGTATCGGCATGATCCGCCATGTGATTGCCGGGGTGTTGATTCTGGCGATCATCGAGAACGCGATGAACTTGAAGAACATCGATACGTTTTATCAGTATGTGATTCGGGGTTCGATTCTGTTGCTGGCCGTGGTCATTGACCGCCTGAAACAACGCTGACACCCCCTCACCCCTGTAGGAGTGAGCCTGCTCGCGATAGCGTCCTTTGAGCCACATTGCAGCTGGATGTGCTGACGTCATCGCGAGCAGGCTCACTCCTACAGGGATCGCATAAACCTTTCTCCATCGGTCACTTCCCACAAATATCGCTTGCCCGCCGCGCCGCGTTTCGGTTATCAATTTGTACATGATTAGACAGGTACGATTCGACAAGAAACAACGGGTGGTCGACGAGCTCGTCCGGCGCATCGAAAGCGGTCTCATGGAGGACGGCTTTCTGTTGCCCGGCGAACATCAGTTGGCTCAAGAATTCCAGGTCAGCCGTGGCACCTTGCGTGAGGCGCTGGCCGAACTGAAGCGGCGCAAGTACATCGCCACGCAGAGCGGGGTCGGCTCCATCGTCACCTTTGACGGGGTTGCGCTGGATCAGCGCAGCGGCTGGGCGCAGGCGCTGGCCGACAGCGGGGCGCTGATCAATACCGAAGTGTTGCGCCTCGAAGCCGTGACTCGCCCGGATCTGCTGGTGCGTTTCGGCACCGATCAATTCATCACCCTCGACCGTCGTCGGCGCGCCACCGACGGTACGCTGGTGTCTCTGGAACGTGCATTGATGCCGGCCAACGGCGGCCTGGAAAGCCTGCCCCGCGTCGGTCTGATCGACAATTCCCTGACCATCACCCTGGCCGCCTACGGCTACATCGGCGAGCGCGGCGATCAGTGGATCGGCGCCGAGCCGCTGAATGCCGAAGACGCCGAACTGCTTGGGCGCCCGGCTGGCACGGTGTTTCTCAAAGCCCTGCGCACCACCTACGACCGGCAGAACCGTTTCATGGAACAGGTCGAAAGCCTGCTCGACCCGGTGCACTTTCGTCTGCACCTGCAATTCGGAGAATCGAAATGACCGCGCTCAACCGTGCGCTTGGCGCTTTCTACGGTCTGGCCCTGGGCGATGCGCTGGGCATGCCGACGCAGTCGCTCGATCGCGAAACGATCAAGGCACGTTTTGGCGAGATCACTGATCTGCAGGACGCAGGTCCCTTGCAACCGATCGCCGCGAACATGCCCAAAGGCTCGATCACCGATGACACCGAGCAGGCGATCCTGGTCGGCGAGCTATTGGTCGAGGGTCACGGCCGTATCGAGCCGGCGGTCCTCGCCCAGCGCTTGATCGAATGGGAAGCCGAGATGCAGGCCAAAGGCTCGCAGGACTTGCTCGGCCCGTCGACCAAACGCGCCATCGAAATGATCCTTGCCGGGCATTCCCCTGAAGAAGCCGGGCGCTACGGCACTACGAACGGCGCGGCGATGCGCATCACCCCGGTGGGGATCGCCGCGAACGTGGCCAATCCCGAGCGCTTCGTCGCGTCAGTGGTGCAGGCGTGTCAGGTGACCCACAACACCACGTTGGGAATTTCCAGTGCGGCTGCGGTGGCGGCGGTGGTCTCGGCCGGGATCAACGGCGTCGATCTCGGCGAAGCGCTGAACCTCGGTCAGCAGATCGCCCAGCAAGCCGAAGCCCACGGGCACTGGGTCGCCGGTGGGCGCATCGCCTCGCGGATCAGTTGGGCGCGCAGCATCAGCGTCGACAGCGACAAGGCGTTGCTCGCCGATCTGCTCTACGACGTGATCGGTACTTCGGTAGCGTCGCAGGAGTCGGTGGTGGTCTCATTCGCCCTGGCCCAGCAAGTGGCCATTGGCGAGATGACTGCATTCGAAGCGCTGTGCATGGCTGCCAGCCTGGGCGGCGACACCGATACCATCGCGGCGATTCTCGGCGCCATGCTCGGGGCCTGCCTGGGGCTTGAGTGCTGGCCTGAACAGATGATCGAGACGGTGAAAGCGGTTAATCAACTGGAGCTCGAGCCATTGGTGCAGGGGCTGTTGGCCTTGCGTTGACTGGCTGGCCTCTTCGCGAGCAGGCTCGCTCCCACAATTGGAATGCATTTCCTTGTGGGAGCGAGCCTGCTCGCGAAAGGGGCGGCGCATTTCTAAAGAATTCACACAGCAATGGATCGCACAGACAGGCCTCGGAAGGCCAATTGTCTTGTCGTTTTGCATCATTGCCACAACCACAAAAAAGGCAAACAGGAGCATCTTCATGAGTTCATCAACCGCCGGGCAAAGCGTCGGGCAACTGGAAACCCGCGGCATCGAGCCGGTGCCGGAAGCCGAGTGCAACGGTCATCCGCTGCAACTGTTCTGGGTCTGGTTTGCTGCCAATATTTCCATTCTCGGCTTGCCGCTGGGTGCCACGCTGGTAGCGTTTCGCGGACTGGCGATCTGGCAGGCGATCATTGTCGCCATCCTCGGTGCCGCCGGTTCTTTTGCGGTGGTCGGCATCATTTCGATTGCCGGACGTCGTGGCCGCGCGCCGAGCCTGACGCTGTCGCGGGCGATCTTCGGCGTACGCGGCAACATCGGCCCGACACTGGTTTCGCTGATGTCGCGTCTGGGTTGGGAAACCGTCAACACCACCACTGCGGCGTTCGTGCTGCTCTCGCTGTGTTCGATTCTGTTCGGCTCGCCGGTCGAGGCGAAAAGTGCGCCGGTACTGACGCTGATCTTTATCGCTATCTTCGTCCTGCTGACGTTGGCGGTGTCCGGCCTCGGCCACGCGACGTTGTTGGTAATCCAGAAGTGGGCGACCTACGTGTTCGGTGCGCTGAACATTCTCGTCGGTGGTTTTCTCTGCGCAACCATCGACTGGAGTGCGGTGTTCAACGCCACGCCGGCGCCGCTGAGCGCGATGATCATCGGTATCGGCACCATGGCTGCCGGCACCGGCATCGGCTGGGCCAACGCCGGCGCCGACATGTCGCGCTATCAGCACCGCAGCGTCAAGGCGGTGCGGCTGGTGGCGTCGGCGGCATTCGGCGCGGGCATTCCGCTGGTGCTGCTGATCACCCTCGGCGGCTTGCTCTCGGTGGGCAACAATGACTTGGCTTCGGCGACTGACCCGATCGTCGCGATCCGCGACATGCTGCCGACCTGGATGGCCGTGCCGTACCTGATCACCGCATTCGGTGGCCTGCTTCTGTCGAACAACCTGTCGGTGTACTCCGCCGGCCTGACCACGCTGACCCTGGGCCTCAAGGTCAAACGCGTCTATGCGGTGGTGGTGGATATCGTCGCGATCTTCGCCGGCTCGATCTACTTCATGCTGATCGCGGAGAGTTTCTACGGTCCGTTCATCACCTTCATTTCCCTGCTGGCGGTGCCGATTACTGCGTGGGTGGGAATTTTCGTGGTCGACCTGATTCACCGCCACTACTACAGCCCCAAAGACCTGCTCGACGTCAGCCCGAGCAGCGCCTACTGGTATCGCGGCGGCATCGAGTGGCGTGCGTTCGGCGCCTGGGCGATTGCAATTGTGCTCGGCTTCAGCTTCACCACCATCGGCACCACGGCGGAAAACGTCTGGTTCAAGGGCTTTCTGTCCGACTCCTGGCTGGGCCACAACGGCCTCGGCTGGATCGTGACCTTCGTCGTCGCCGGTGGCATTTACCTGATACTTGGCGGTGCGAAAGATCGCCGCGCCGCGCAACCCGAGAATGCTCATGCCTAAGATGTTGCACACCGGCCAGGTCATCATCGACCTGGTCATGGCGGTGGATAAACTGCCGCAGATTGGCGGCGATGTGCTGGCGCAATCGGCGGGTTTCGAGGCGGGCGGCGGTTTCAATGTGATGGCGGCGGCGGTGCGCAACGGCTTGCCGGTGGTCTATCTCGGCCGCCATGGCAGCGGGCGCTTCGGCGATCTGGCACGCCAAGCGATGCAGGCGGAAGGTATCCGCATCGGCATCCGCGAACCGGCGGAGCGCGACACCGGTCTGTGCGTGGCGCTGACCGATGCCTCGGCCGAACGCAGTTTCATTTCCTACATCGGCGCCGAAGGCGAGGTGACCGCGGAGGATTTGAACAGCGTGCCTGCCGAGGCCGGCGATTACGTTTATCTGAGTGGTTACAGCCTGCTGCACGAGGGCAAGGCGCAGGCGTTGCTCGACTGGACACTGGCGCTGCCGGGATCGGTCAATGTGGTGTTCGACCCGGGACCGCTGGTGGAATCGCCGGACGCGCCGATGATGCAGGCGTTGCTGCCGCACATCGATGTGTGGACCAGCAACAGTGTCGAGGCGCTGCGCTTTACCGGCGCTGATGAGATTGGCGTGGCAATGGATCGTCTCGCGAAATTTTTGCCTGAAGATGTGCTGATGGTGGTGCGCGACGGGCCGCAGGGTTGCTGGATTCAACAGCGTGGCGAGCGTCGACAAGTGCCGGGGTTTGCTGTGAAAGCAGTGGACAGTAATGGTGCTGGCGATGCGCATGCCGGGGTGTTTGTTGCCGGGCTGGCGCAGGGGCTGGATGCGCTGGAAGCGGCGCGGCGGGCCAATGCCGCAGCAGCGCTGGCGGTGACTCGGTGGGGGCCGGCGACATCGCCGGGGACGGCTGAGGTTGATGAGTTTATCCGCGAGTCCCGCGGCGACTGATCCTCGGCCATCGCGAGCAGGCTCGCTCCCACAGTGGATCTGTGTCGTACACAAATTTCCGGTAGGAGCTGCCGCAGGCTGCGATCTTTTGATCTTGAAAGGCGAAAGATCGCAGCCTGCGGCAGCTCCTACGGTGGGGGCGTTTAGCCAGCCTTGCGCAACGCCTCGATCAACTCCTGCTTGCGCATCGACGAGCGTCCCGGAATGTTCTTCGCCCGGGCTTCCTTCATCAGGCTATCGACCGTCTGCGTATCCTTCGAGGTCTCGCTGTTGCGCGAGTGGCCCTTGCGACTGGCCACCGCGCGGCGCGATGACTCCTTGCGCTCTTGCGACTTGGCGCTCGCCGGTTTTTTGCGCCCAGAGCCGCCGGATTTCTCACCACCACCGGATTGCTTGTTCACTGTCGCCCAAGCGCGCGCCTCGGCTTCATCTTTCGACGCGCCCCTTTTCTCGTAGCTGTCTTCGATGTGCTCGGCTTTGCGCTTCTGTTCGCTGGTGTATTTGTCTTTGCTTCCACGAGGCATGGGATTTCTCCTTGCGTCAGGATGTGGTGCGTTGCGCCGAAGGCTGCGAATCTCTCGAGACGAATCACACGTTCACTGTCGAGAGTCCGCAGCCCCAATCAGCGTCAGCTATCGAGTTTCTTTGCCGCTTCAACCCCGGCTGAACTGAGCTTGATCGGCAGGTTCAGCGAATGTTCGCCCGCTTCGCTCAGGGTCACATGACCATGGTGAATCAGCCCGCGATCCTGCAGGGCGGCGAGGGCGCTGGCCACGACTTTCTCGCCCCGGTAATTGTCCAGCACCTCCTTGCCCAGACCATTGGGATGCGCGTGGAGCAGGCGGGTGAGGACTTCTTTTTCCAGGTCTTTGTCGACGTTCATGGTTACCTCTTCATGGGAGTGAATAGGGCGCTCGCGTCGGCGAACTACTGACCGGCACCTTCGGAACCGGAGCCACCGGTGGTGGTTTTCGAGCCGACACCGGGGCCGGCATTGTCAGGCGGAGTGGCAGGAGAATCAGGCGTGTTCATGCCGCCCTGACGTCCAGGATCGCTGCCCTGAGTGCGCGGGTCGGTGCCGGTGGCTGGCGGCTGATTGATCAGCGGCACGCCGGAGCCATCGGTGTTCACACCGGGGGCACTGTTGATGGCGGGCGCACGTGGCGGGGTCGGATCGGTAGGGCCAGTGCCTGCTGCCGTGGAGGCGGCGAACACCGCGGGGCAGAGCAGGGCGCTGAAGACTAAAGCGGTCAACCTTGACGAGATCATAGGGCTTCTCCAGTGATTGGAATCCATACACTTGGTTGGTCAGCCCTTGTGTCGGATTGGTGCCTGATGATCGACGAACGGTCTTCACTGATGTTGCGTGTGCGCCGTTCAGACGATGCCGATCTCTTCCTTGAACTGCTCCATGAAAGCCTTCAGTCGCTGATGACGAATCTGTGCCAGACGCTGGCCGGTCGCAGTCTGAAAGCCGTCGGCCAGATGCAGCAGTTTGGTCTGGAAATGATCGAGGCAAAAACGCGTGTCGTCGTACTCGCGTTCACGCGCTTCGGGATCCTGCGGATCGTACAGCGCCGAGCCCATGCGCCCGGCAACGTAGAATGTTCGGGCAACGCCGAGCATGCCCAGCGAGTCGAGGCGATCGGCGTCCTGGACGATTTTCGCTTCAACGGTCAACGGGGTGATCTTGGCGGAAAAACTGTGGGCTTCGATGGCGTGGGCAACGTTGCTGATTTTCTCGTCGGGCCAATTCATTTCCTTCAGCACGGATGAAGCTTTGTCCGCTGCCAGACGTGAAGCCTGGGAGCGCAGTGGCGAGTTTTTCTCGACCGCTACGCAATCGTGCAGCAGCACGGCGGCGAGTAACACTTCGAGATCGCCGCCTTCGGTTTCATGCACGGTGCTTGCGTTGTGCCAGACCCGTTGCAGGTGAGCGAGGTCGTGGGCGCCGTCGTTCGAGGGTTCCAGTGCGTGCCGAATCAGCGCTGATGCCAGTGTTTCCATCGGCGCAAAACAGTTAACGGTCATAAGCATCCTTTCAGAATGTGCGGTATCAACTGTGGGAGCGAGCCTGCTCGCGAAGACATTATGTCAGTTGACTCGAGGCTGGCTGGAAGGACGCTTTCGCGAGCAGGCTCGCTCCCACAGGGGCAGCAGTGTTCACCAAATTGGGCAGGTCAGGATGTTTTGCCATGTGACGAGCGCCGCTGCGCGCCTTAGTATGGCGCTTTAATTTGCAGACAAGGCCCGTCCATGACGATCGAAATCCGCCCGGCGACTCCCAGCGATGCGCCGCAAATCCTCGCCTTTATCACCGAACTGGCAGATTTCGAGAAGGCCCGTCACGAAGTCATCGCCAGCGTCGCCGACATCGAACGCAGCCTGTTCGGTGAAGGCGCTACCGCCCATGGCCTGATCTGTCTGCGCGACGGCTTGCCCATCGGCTTCGCGGTGTTCTTCTTCAGTTACTCAACCTGGCTGGGCAGCAATTGCCTGTACCTCGAAGACCTCTACATCACCCCCGAACAACGCGGCGGCGGCGCCGGCAAGACCCTGCTGCGCCACTTGGCGAAAATCGCCTGCGCCAACGACTGCGGCCGCTTCGAATGGAGTGTGCTGGAGTGGAACACCCCGGCTATCGAATTCTACAAATCCCTCGGCGCGCAACCGCAGGAGGAATGGGTGCGGTATCGCATGGATGGCAAGGTCTTGCGCGAGTTCGCTGCAGGTAACTGACGCCTGAAAGATCGCAGCCGTCGGCAGCTCCTGTTTACCTCTGTAGGAGCTGCCGAAGGCTGCGATCTTTTTTTGCCAGTATCCCAGAATATGGGATTGATATTTATATATTGAGATTTTAGCTCGCCCGGGTTTATAGTCCGTCGCACTCACTGCCAAAAACAAAACAGGTGAAGCGATGCAGGCGCAATTGATCGCGCTCGATTGGGGGACAACCTCATTACGTGCTTACAAACTCGCGGCGGACGGTGTGGTGCTGGAGCAGCGTGCACTGTCGTCCGGGATCATGCAGTTGCCCAAGACCCCGCGAATCATCCACGGTCATGAATGCGCCGATGGTTTTGAACTGGCCTTCGACGAGGCCTGCGGTGACTGGCTCGACGCTCAGCCGGATTTGCCGGTGATCGCTTGCGGTATGGTCGGGAGTGCCCAGGGCTGGCGCGAAGCGGCTTACTGCGAGACGCCGGCGGACGTCGCCCATCTCGGAAATTCCCTACAGACCGTTATCAGTCTTCGCGGCACGCCAGTGCATATCGTCCCGGGCGTGATCCAGCGTTCGCGCCTGCCGAATGTGATGCGTGGCGAAGAAACCCAGGTCCTCGGCGTGCTGCAAAGTCTGCCGGCCGAGGCGGGTAACAATCTGCTGATCGGCCTGCCGGGCAGCCACTCGAAATGGGTAGAAGTGGTCAATGGCCGCATCACGCATTTCGACACCTTCATGACTGGCGAAGTCTTCGCCGTACTCAGCGAACACAGCATTCTTGGCCGTACCCAACAGCCGAGCGCGACCTTCGATGCGCAGGCGTTCGATCGCGGCGTGCAAATCGCGCTGTCGGCGGATGCTGAGCTGGGTGTGCTGTCGACCCTGTTCAGCGCCCGCACCCTCGGCCTCACTGGTGAACTGCGCCCGAGCGCTCAAGCGGATTATCTCTCCGGCCTGATGATCGGCCATGAGCTGGCCGCGCTTGCCAATGTGCAGCGGCGCCGGCGCAATCAAGCGAACCTTCCAGCGATCGTGCTCATCGGTAATGCGCAATTGTGCACGCGCTACCAACGCGCCCTCGACGCCTGCGGCTTTGCTCAGGTGACGCTAGCCGAGCAGGCGACCGAGCGTGGCCTGTGGCAACTGGCGCGCGCCGCCGGACTGATCGATTCCTCATCCCGTTAACCCTGACTGGAGGCCTGACATGCTCAAGCAAGCACTGGCACAAAACGGTCTGATCGCGATTCTGCGTGGCCTGCAACCGCAGGAAGCGGCGGCTGTCGGAGAAGTCCTTTATTCCGCCGGATTTCGCGTCATCGAAGTACCGCTCAACTCCCCATCGCCGTACGAAAGTATCCGCATCCTGCGTGATGCGCTGCCCGCCGATTGCCTGATCGGTGCCGGCACCGTGCTCACCCCCGAGCAGGTCGAGCAGGTCAAAGCTGCTGGCGGGCAAGTGATCGTCATGCCGCACAGCGATGCCAAGGTGTTGCGCGCGGCGAAAGTGGCGGGGCTGTACCTGTCGCCGGGCGTGGCCACGCCGACCGAAGCCTTCGCCGCCCTGGCCGAGGGTGCGGACATTCTCAAACTGTTCCCGGCCGAGCAGATGGGGCCGGCAGTCGTCAAAGCCTGGCTCGCGGTGTTGCCGGCTGGCACGGTGCTGGCGCCGGTCGGCGGCATTACCCCGGACAACATGCAGGCCTTTATCGACGCCGGCGTGAAAGGCTTCGGCCTCGGTTCCGGCCTGTTCAAACCTGGCATGACGCCGGAACAGGTGGCCGAGAATGCCAAGGCCTATGTGGCCGCATGGAAAGCCCTGCGTTAAGACTTTTCGGCGCTGTGTGCGCTGCATCCGAACAAGAGCTGCATTTACAAAAAGAGAGCAGAGATGAAAATCACCAAACTCACGACCTTCATCGTTCCGCCGCGCTGGTGCTTCCTCAAGGTCGAAACCGACGAGGGCGTGACCGGCTGGGGCGAGCCCGTGGTCGAAGGGCGCGCACACACGGTCGCCGCTGCGGTGGAAGAATTGTCCGACTACCTGATCGGCAAAGACCCACGCAATATCGAAGACATCTGGACCGTGCTCTATCGCGGCGGCTTCTACCGTGGCGGCGCGATCCACATGAGTGCGCTGGCCGGTATCGACCAGGCCCTGTGGGACATCAAGGGCAAAGCCCTCGGCGTCTCGGTCAGCGACCTGCTCGGTGGCCAGGTGCGCGACAAGATCCGTGTGTATTCGTGGATCGGCGGCGACCGTCCGGCCGACACCGCGCGTGCGGCGAAAGAAGCAGTGAGCCGTGGTTTCACTGCGGTGAAAATGAACGGCACCGAAGAACTGCAGTTCCTCGATACCTTCGAGAAAGTCGACCTCGCCCTGGCCAACGTCGCCGCCGTACGTGATGCGGTCGGGCCGAACGTCGGCATCGGCGTCGACTTCCATGGCCGCGTGCACAAGCCGATGGCCAAGGTGCTGATGAAGGAACTCGACCCGTACAAGCTGATGTTCATCGAAGAACCGGTGCTCAGCGAAAATTACGAAGCGCTAAAAGAACTGGCGCCGCTGACCAGCACACCGATTGCCTTGGGCGAGCGTCTGTTTTCGCGCTGGGACTTTAAACGGGTGTTGAGCGAAGGCTACGTCGACATTATCCAGCCCGACGCGTCCCACGCCGGCGGCATCACCGAAACCCGCAAGATCGCCAACATGGCCGAAGCCTACGACGTCGCGCTGGCGCTGCATTGCCCGCTGGGGCCGATTGCGCTGGCGGCGTGTTTGCAACTCGACGCGGCTTGTTACAACGCGTTTATCCAGGAGCAGAGCCTCGGCATCCATTACAACGAGAGCAACGACTTGCTCGACTATGTGAAGGATCCACGGGTATTCGACTACGACCAGGGCTTCGTCAAGATCCCGAACGGCCCGGGACTGGGTATCGAGATCAACGAGGAATACGTAATCGAACGCGCCGCCGTCGGCCACCGCTGGCGCAACCCGATCTGGCGCCATGCCGATGGCAGCTTTGCCGAGTGGTGAGTCTCTGACTCGCTAGCATCAGATCGTTCCCACGCTCTGCGTGGGAATGCCTCAATGGACGCTCTGCGTCCGCTGCTGGGACGCGGAGCGTCCCGGGCTGCATTCCCACGCGGAGCGTGGGAACGATCAGTTCTCCGAGGGAGAGGAGATCTGCGTCATGACCTCAACAAACATAAAAAGAGGCATCTCTCATGCAAACGCATACCCTCTCCGGGCAGGCGTCTTTAGTCACGCCTAGCCGCAAGCGGTTTTTCATCATGGTGTTGCTGTTCATCACCGTGGTCATCAACTACCTCGACCGCAGCAACCTGTCGATTGCCGCGCCGGCGCTGACCAGTGAGCTGGGCATCGATCCGGTTCACGTCGGGCTGATCTTCTCCGCCTTCGGCTGGACTTACGCTGCCATGCAGATCCCCGGCGGCTGGCTGGTCGATCGCGTGCCGCCACGGATCCTTTACAGCGTCGCGCTGCTGCTGTGGTCGGTGGCCACAGTGATGCTCGGTTTCGTCAGCAGCTTCATCGCACTGTTCGTGCTGCGCATGGCCGTCGGTGCGCTGGAAGCGCCGGCCTATCCGATCAACAGCCGCGTGGTCACCACCTGGTTCCCTGAGCGCGAGCGCGCCACGGCGATCGGTTTCTACACCTCCGGGCAGTTCGTCGGTCTGGCCTTCCTGACCCCGGTGCTGGCGTGGCTGCAACACGAATTCGGCTGGCACATGGTGTTCGTCGCCACCGGCGCGGTGGGCATTCTCTGGGCCGTGATCTGGTACGCGGTGTATCGCGAGCCGCGCAATTTCAAAGGCGCCAATGAGGCGGAAATCGATCTGATCCGCGAGGGTGGCGGGCTGGTCGATATCCAGGCTGACGCGGCCAAGGTCAAGGCCAGATTCAGTTGGACCGATCTGGGTATCGTTCTCAGCAAGCGCAAGTTGTGGGGCATCTACCTCGGCCAGTTCTGCCTGAACTCGACGCTGTGGTTCTTCCTCACCTGGTTCCCGACCTATCTGGTGAAATATCGCGGCATGGACTTCATCAAGTCCGGCCTGCTTGCATCGCTGCCGTTTCTCGCCGCGTTCGTCGGTGTGTTGTGTTCGGGATTCTTTTCCGACTTCCTGATCCGGCGCGGCTACACCGTGGGCTTTGCGCGCAAATTGCCGATCATTGGCGGTCTGTTGATTTCGACCTCGATCATCGGCGCCAACTTCGTCGAGTCGACGCCGCTGGTGATCGCCTTCCTCGCCCTGGCATTTTTCGGTAACGGTCTGGCGTCCATCACCTGGTCGCTGGTCTCGACGCTGGCACCAGCGCGCTTGCTCGGTCTGACCGGTGGCGTGTTCAACTTCATCGGCAACCTCTCGGCGATCGCTACGCCGATCGTGATCGGCTTCCTCGCCAGCGGTGATTCGTTCGCCCCGGCGATCACTTACATCGCCGTGCTCGCGCTGGTCGGTGCCTTGTCCTACGTGCTGCTGGTGGGCAAGGTCGAGCGTATCGAGTTGTAGTGCTCAGCGTCGGGCGACCATAATGCCGCCCGTTCCTTCGCTCAACGGTAAAAGGCTGGATATGCAGGAAGACGCCCCGGAAAAAACCAAGGACGCCGCGCCCACCGGCACCCAGACGCTGTTGCGCGGCCTCGGTGTAGTCCAAGCGGTGGCCAGCGGCGCGCGTGATCTCAAGGAGATTGCCCGGCTGATCGGCACCACGCGCAGCACCACCCATCGTCTGGCCAGTTGCCTGGTCGATGAGCGCTATCTGCGCGTGGCGCCGCAAATCGGTTATCTGCTTGGGCCGAAACTGATCGAACTGGGCTTTCAGGCCCGCGAAGAGTTGCCGCTAGTGACCTTGGCCGGACCGTTTCTGGATGAGTTGTCGGCGCTGACCGGCGATACCGTGCATCTGGGCATTCGCGAAGGCGATGAAGTGCTGTATCTGCTGAAGAATCCGGGGCGCAACGGCCCGGAAATGCGTTCGCGGGTCGGCCATCGCATGCCGCTGGTGCGCACCGGGATCGGCAAGGCATTGATGCTCGATGACTCGCCGCAGGACTGGCGGCGGCTGTACGACATCAGCCTGCCAGCGGGTGGCAAAAGTCAGTTCTGGCCGCAGCATCCCCAGCAATCGTGGGAACAGCTCGAACAGCGCATGGGCGAATACGTCGCCGGTGGTTACGCCTTCGATCTGGAAGACAACGAACCGTCGATCCGCTGCGTGGCGGCGCCGATTCGCGATGCGAGCAAGGGCATTGTTGCCGCGATCAGCATCGCCAGCACCGTGCCGTACATGCCGCTGGAAAAAATGGCCGAGTTGATCCCCCTGCTCAAAGGGGTCACAACCCGGCTGTCGGCGGAGCTTGGCTTGAAGGTGTAAGCCGTGAAGGTTTAAGCCTTCAGCGTCGCCATGTCGATGACGAAACGGTACTTCACGTCACCGGCAATCATCCGCGCGTAGGCTTCGTTGATATTGCGGATGTCGAGCATTTCGATGTCGCAGGTGATGTTGTGCTCGGCGCAGAAATCCAGCACTTCCTGGGTTTCGGCGATACCGCCGATCAGCGAGCCGGCCAGTACGCGACGGCTCATCACCAGTTTGCCGGCGTGGACGGGCGGGTTCACCGGCTCGATCAGGCCCACCAGAATGTGCACGCCATCGAAGCGCAGGGTGTCGAGGTACGGATTGAGGTCGTGCTGCACCGGAATGGTGTCGAGCAAAAAGTCGAAGTAACCGGCCGCGGCCTTCATCTGCTCGGCGTCGGTGGAGACGATCACATGATCGGCGCCCTGACGACGACCTTCTTCCGCCTTGCTCGCCGAGCGCGTGAACAATGTCACTTCTGCGCCCATGGCCTTGGCGAACTTGATGCCCATGTGGCCCAGGCCGCCCATGCCGAGAATCCCGACCTTGTCACCGGCCTTCACGCCGTAGTGCTTGAGCGGCGAGTAGGTGGTGATGCCGGCGCAGAGAATCGGTGCGGCGCTGGCCAGCGCCAGGCGTTCCGGGATGCGCACGACAAAGTGTTCGCTGACCACGATGCTGTCGGAATAACCGCCCATGGTGTTGCTGCCATCGACCCGGTCCGGGGTGGCGTAGGTCATGGTCGGGCCTTCGAGGCAATATTGCTCGAGGTTCGCCTGGCACGCTTCGCAACTGCGGCAGGAGTCGACCATGCAGCCGACGCCAACCAGATCGCCTACCTTGTGACGGGTGACATTCGTTCCGACAGCGGTGACTTTTCCGACGATCTCATGGCCGGGCATCAGCGGATAAACGGCGATGCCCCATTCATTGCGTGCCTGATGGATGTCGGAATGGCAGACGCCGCAGTAGAGAATTTCGATCGCCACGTCGTCCGCGCGCGGGCTGCGGCGTTCGAATTTCATCGGGGCGAGGGGAGTAGTGGCCGATTGGGCGGCATAGCCGATGGCGGTGTACATGAGTGACCTCGCAAAAACAGTGACAAGTGAGGCGGTGAATTCTGGGCGCCAGACGCGGGTGCGGCCATGACGATTTCTCCGGGTCTCATGCCTAATCCTCCGGGATGCGGGTTGCGGCGGTCGCATTGGCCAGCGGATCTGCGATGATGTTTTCATCCCTTTTTCTCAGATTTTTACGAAGACCTATTCGATGCAGTTGACCCGTCATCTTGATGCCAATGCCCGCCTGGTTTCGCTGATCGAACCGCTGGCGCTGCGTGATGGCTACAGCCAGACCGGCCTGCCCGGTGTGCAGATCTTGCGCGCCAGTTGCGACGTCGCCCGTGGCCCGCATATCTACGAGCCGAGCCTGATGATCATCGCTCAGGGCAGCAAACTGGCGTTTCTCGGCCCACGCACCATGGAATACGGCGCCGGGCATTACCTGATCCAGGCGCTGCCGGTGCCGTTCGAATGTGAAACTTTCGCCTTGCCCGATGCGCCGTTGCTTGGTGTGTCGGTGGCGATCGATCGCGTGCTGCTCGGCGAGCTGGTGCTAGCCATGGGGTTGGCGCCGGGGCGGCATATTCCGGCGCAGACGCCGGAGTCGATGACCTCGGTGGTGCTCGATGATGGCATGCGCGGTTGTGTCGAGCGGCTGCTCAGCTGCCTGCACGATCCGCTGGAATGCCAGATTCTCGGCCCGGCGCGGGTCCGCGAATTATTGTTCGTCGCGCTGCGCGGGCCGCAAGCGGATGTGTTGCGCGCGTTGGTCGAGCAACAAGGGCAATTCGCCCGGGTGGCGGCGTCGATCAGCCATCTGCATGCGCACTACACCGAGCCACTGAATGTCGAGACCCTGGCCGGTTGCGCGAACATGAGCGTGTCGACCTTCCACGAGCATTTCAAACGCAGCACATTGTTGTCGCCGGTGCAGTATCTCAAGCGTTTGCGCTTGTTGAAGGCGCAGACGCTGCTGGTGGCGGAAGGGCTGGGTGTGGCGCAGGTGGCGCATCGGGTGGGGTATCAGAGCACGTCGCAGTTCAGCCGCGAGTACAAGCGTTACTTCGAGCGCAGCCCGGGAGACGAGCGCGCTGCTTGAGCCAATGGAGATCCCCTGTAGGAGTGAGCCTGCTCGCGATAGCGGTGTATCAGTTGACGATGATGCTGACTGAAACACCGCTATCGCGAGCAGGCTCACTCCTACATTGGTTCGGCGGTGGTGCAGGAATCGCGGGCAACAAAAAGGCCCCCATTTCGGGAGCCTCTTTGTTCAGCGTTTCGACTTACATGTTCGGATAAGTCGGGCCGCCGGCACCTTCCGGCGCCACCCAGGTGATGTTCTGCGCAGGGTCCTTGATGTCACAGGTCTTGCAGTGCACGCAGTTCTGGGCGTTGATCTGGAAGCGCTTCTCGCCGTCTTCCTTGGTGATCACTTCGTACACGCCGGCCGGGCAGTAGCGCTGCGCCGGTTCGTCGTACAGCGGCAGGTTCTTGCTGATCGGGATGCTCGGGTCGGTCAGCTTCAAATGGCATGGCTGTTCTTCTTCGTGGTTGGTACCGGAGATGAACACCGAGCTGAGTTTGTCGAAACTCAGTTTGCCGTCGGGTTTCGGATAGTCGATCTTCTTGCAGTCGGCCGCGAGCTTGAGGCAGGCGTAATCCGGCTTGGGGTCGCGCAGGGTGAACGGCAGTTTGCCGCCGAAGATGTTCTGGTCGAGCCAGTTGAAACCACCACCGATGATCGCGCCGTATTTGTGAATCGCCGCGCCGAAGTTGCGACTGGCGAACAGTTCTTCGTGCAGCCAGCTGTTCTTGAACGCGTCAACATAAGTGGTCAGCTCGACCGTGCAGTCCTGCTCGGCGAACAGCGCATCGGCTACCGATTCAGCCGCGAGCATGCCGGACTTCATCGCGGTGTGGCTGCCTTTGATCTTGGCGAAGTTCAGGGTACCGAGGTCGCAACCGATCAGCGCGCCACCCTTGAAGACCATTTTCGGCAGCGAGTTCAGGCCGCCCTTGGCGATGGCGCGGGCGCCGTAGCTGACGCGCTTGCCGCCTTCCAGGTATTGCTTGAGCACCGGGTGATGCTTGAGGCGCTGGAATTCGTCGAATGGCGACAGGTAAGTGTTGCTGTAGGACAGGTCGACGATCAGACCGACCACCACCTGATTGTTTTCCAGGTGATAAAGGAACGAGCCGCCGGTGTTCTCGGTGCCCATGATGTCCAGCGGCCAGCCGGCGGTGTGCACCACCAGGCCTGGCTGATGCTTGGCCGGGTCGATTTCCCAGATCTCTTTCAGACCGATGCCGTAATGCTGGACGTCGGCATCGCTGTCGAGGTTGTAACGCTTGATCAGTTGCTTGCCGATGTGACCACGGCAGCCTTCGGCGAACAGCGTGTACTTGCCACGCAGTTCCATGCCCGGGGTGTACAGGCCTTCTTTCGGCTGGCCTTCACGATCTACGCCCAGATCACCGGTGATGATCCCGCGCACCACGCCGTTTTCATCGATCAGTGCTTCCTGAGCGGCGAAGCCCGGGTAGATTTCCACACCGAGGTTTTCGGCCTGCTGAGCCAGCCAGCGGCACAGGTTGCCGAGGGAGATAATGTAGTTGCCTTCGTTGTGCATGGTCTTGGGCACAAAGAAGTCAGGAATCTTCTGCGCGCTGTCGGCGTTTTTCAGCACGAAAATGTCATCGCGTGTTACTGGCGTGTTCAGCGGCGCGCCGAGTTCTTTCCAGTCCGGGAACAGCTCGTTCAGTGCGCGCGGTTCGAACACCGCACCGGAGAGGATGTGCGCGCCGACTTCGGAGCCTTTTTCGACCACGCAGACGCTGATTTCCTTACCGGCGTCAGCGGCCTTCTGCTTCAAGCGGCAGGCGGCGGACAGACCAGCGGGGCCGGCACCGACGATGACGACGTCGAATTCCATGTATTCGCGTTCCACAGGCTATCTCCTACTCAAGGCTCAACAGTTTTTTTTCTAATATGGAGGTTTGATCTCGCATCCGTATTGCCTTTACGTTAACGTCAAAGGGAATATTGGCGAATCCACCTTTCTCTCTAGGCGGCGCATTATATCTACACCACTCCCAGCGTCCAATACAAACGTTTGTTTGAATCGCCTCCAGCCCTGATAAATCAAAGAAGCGCGGCTTATGACAGGGCATTTTGGCGTATTGACCAGAATGGGCGTTCCGGTCAAGATACGGGCGGTTTTGCGCTCGCCGTAGGCAGACTGGCGGTTTCAAGAGCACCTCTAAAGACAGGGCACAGGCAGTAGACGGTGATGCGCAGCGCAAGTCCGGCGCGCAGTTTACACAGCGTGGGAATGAATGACCCGGCAGTCACCCCTGACGAACGGTCATCAGCCTTCGCCAAGTGAATCACCTCACATTCAAGCCGGCGTTTTTAGAGGTGCCCTTGTCGCCCGATGAGCATCATCCGCCAGGTTCGCCTAGGCGACTTTCTTTTCACCGGAGAGTAACGAGGAATCCATGAAGGTTCTTGTAGCTGTCAAACGCGTTGTGGATTACAACGTCAAGGTCCGCGTCAAGGCGGACAATTCCGGCGTCGACCTCGCCAACGTCAAGATGTCGATGAACCCATTCTGCGAAATCGCCGTGGAAGAAGCCGTACGCCTGAAAGAGAAGGGCGTTGCGACTGAAATCGTCGTCGTCTCCATCGGCCCGACCACCGCTCAGGAGCAGCTGCGTACCGCACTGGCTCTGGGTGCCGACCGCGCCATCCTCGTCGAATCCGCTGAAGACCTGACCTCGCTGGCCGTGGCCAAGCTGCTCAAGGCCGTCGTCGACAAGGAACAGCCTCAGTTGGTGATCCTTGGCAAACAGGCGATCGACAGCGACAACAACCAGACCGGTCAGATGCTCGCTGCACTGAGCGGCTACGGCCAGGGCACGTTCGCTTCGAAAGTCGAAGTCTCCGGCGACAGCGTTGCCGTGACCCGCGAAATCGACGGCGGCGCGCAGACCGTTTCGCTGAAACTGCCGGCCATCGTCACCACCGACCTGCGTTTGAACGAGCCGCGCTACGCGTCCCTGCCAAACATCATGAAAGCCAAGAAGAAGCCTCTCGAAGTGCTGACTCCGGACGCTTTGGGCGTTTCCACCGCCTCCACCAACAAGACTCTGAAAGTCGAAGCGCCGGCAGCACGCAGCGCAGGCGTCAAGGTCAAGTCGGTGGCTGAATTGGTCGAGAAACTGAAAAACGAAGCGAAGGTAATCTGATCATGACTATCTTGGTAATCGCCGAACACGACAACAAAGTGCTGGCCCCGGCCACACTGAACACCGTGGCCGCTGCTGCCAAAATCGGCGGCGACATCCACGTTCTGGTGGCAGGTCAGGGCGCAGGCCCGGTGGCCGAAGCCGCGGCGAAAATCGCTGGCGTGAGCAAAGTCCTCAACGCTGACAACGCCGCCTACGCGCATCAGCTGCCGGAAAACATCGCGCCGCTGGTAGCCGAGCTGGGCGCTGGCTACAGCCACATCCTCGCTGCCGCGACCTCCAACGGCAAAAACATCCTGCCGCGCGTGGCTGCTGCGCTGGACGTTGACCAGATCTCCGAGATCATCTCGGTCGAAAGCGCTGACACCTTCAAGCGTCCGATCTACGCCGGTAACGCCATCGCTACCGTGCAATCGACTGCTGCGATCAAAGTCATCACCGTGCGTGCCACCGGCTTCGATCCGATTGCCGCTGAAGGTGGTTCGGCTGCCGTTGAAGCGGTTGGTGCTGCCCACGACGCCGGTACGTCGAGCTTCGTCAGCGAAGAGCTGGCCAAGTCCGATCGTCCTGAGCTGACCGCTGCCAAGATCGTCGTTTCCGGCGGTCGCGGCATGCAGAACGGCGACAACTTCAAACACCTGTACGCTCTGGCCGACAAGCTCGGCGCGGCTGTTGGTGCTTCCCGCGCTGCGGTCGACGCAGGTTTCGTACCGAACGACATGCAGGTCGGTCAGACCGGCAAGATCGTTGCGCCACAGCTGTACATCGCCGTCGGTATCTCCGGCGCGATCCAGCATCTGGCCGGTATGAAAGACTCCAAAGTGATCGTTGCGATCAACAAGGACGAAGAAGCGCCGATCTTCCAGGTGGCCGATTACGGTCTGGTGGCGGATCTGTTCGAAGCAGTACCTGAGCTGGAGAAGCTGGTCTAATCCGGCGGCTTCACTTATAAAGAGCCCGGCCTGTTGGTCGGGCTTTTTTTTGTCTCGGATTTGAGTGGGGAGCGGTTGGCCATGGATCTGCGCTGCGGATGGTTGTTGGGATTGGTGCTGTTGCCCGGTTTGGCCACGGCCGCTGGCAAGTGCGAGCGCCTGGTCGTCACCGGCAGCCCGGATGCGCCGCCGTACCTTTGGCAGGACCCGCAAAACCCCAAGCAATTGATCGGTGCCAGTGCCGATCTGTTGCAGCAAGTGGCCAAGGACCTCGGCATCAAAGTCGATCTGCTGTATGCCGGCAAACGCTCGCAAGCGCTCGACGAAGTGCGCAGCGGGCGCATGGACATGCTGGCCGACGCACCGCTGACCGTGAATGAGCTGGAAAACCTCGACTACATTCATCCGCCCCTGCTGGAAAACGACTACCTGGTGTGGACACGCAAAGGCTCGACGCTGACCTATGCCGAGGCGGCCGATCTGAAAGGCCATGCCGGCGCGGTGTCGGAAAAGTCTCGGATGACCCAGGCATTCGGCGCTTTCGCCGAGCAGAATCTGACCCTGACGCGGACGGCCAACCTTACCCAGGCCTTGCAGAAATTGCTCTTGGGTGAGGTGGAATATGTACTCGCCGGGCGCTACTCAGGGCTCGCCGCCGCGCAGGCATTAGGCATGAGCAACGATCTGTTGACGTTCGAGCAACCCATCGACCGGCCGGGTCTGTTCCTCGCGGTTTCGCATAACTCGGCCTGCAACGATCCGTGGTTGCGCGGACAGCTCGCCAAAAAGATGACAGAATTGTCCGCGTCCGGACTGACGGAAGCCGCGCTGCAACGCAACATCGAGCGCTGGAAGGCGCAACAGCAACAGCCGCCACAACCTGTCAGTGCCCCAAAACAGTAGGGATTCTTAGTGAGTATTCGACCTCTTTTCGCGGCTGTGGCCGTTCTGGCCCTGGCCGGGTGCGCAACCGATCCGGCACCCAGTGAACAAATGCGTTTGACCGAACAAGCCATCGCGCAGGCCAAGGCAGTCGGCGCCACCGCTGACGAAGTGCCGGAAATGCAGCTGGCCGAAACCAAATACAACCGTGCCAAGGGCAATATGGCGGACGAGTCCTATCGCAACGCGCGCATGCGTGCCGAGCAGGCCGAACTGGATGCACGTCTGGCCGAAGCCAAGGTGCTGACGAAAAAAAGCGAAGAGCAACTCAATGTGCTCAATACCCGCATTGTCCGCCTGCGCAAGCAGCTGCAACTGGGGGAAGCGCAATGAGCCTGAATTCCAACGCCCTTGGCATTCTGCTTCTTGCCGGTTGCGCCAGCCTGTACGGCTGCGCCGGCCAGCATAGCGAGGCGGCGCTGCAACAGGCCGGCGCTGATTTCCAGAAGGTCAAGGAAGATTCCAACGTGCTGCGCATCGCGCCGAAAGACGTGATCCGTGCCGGTGAATCCCTGGCCCGCGCCGATCGTCTGTCGACCTATTGGGGCAGCGGTGCCGACGTGGTGCATTACGCCTACCTGAGTCAGCGCTACAGCGAAATCGCTCGCGAGCATACCAATCAGGCGCTCAATGAGGAACGCGCAGCCAAGCTCGAGCTGGAGCGGCAACGGCTGCAACTGGCCCTGCGCGAATCGAAGCTGCTCAGCGTGCAGCAGCAGGGCAAATGGCTGGAGGAACAGATCGTGGCGCTGGCCACCACGCAGACCGATCGCGGTCTGGTGATGACCCTCGGCGACGTGTTGTTCGACACCGGCGAAGCGGAACTGAAGAACTCGGCCAACCGTGTCGTGTTGAAGATCGTTCAGTTCCTGCAACTGAACCCCAAGCGCGTGGTGCGCATCGAGGGTTATACCGACAGCACCGGCGGCAAACAGGAAAACCTCAAACTGTCCCGCGACCGCGCGCAATCGGTGGCTGACGTGCTGGTCGATCTGGGCGTCGA
Source organism: Pseudomonas koreensis (assembly GCF_024169245.1). Classification (NCBI taxonomy): domain Bacteria; kingdom Pseudomonadati; phylum Pseudomonadota; class Gammaproteobacteria; order Pseudomonadales; family Pseudomonadaceae; genus Pseudomonas; species Pseudomonas koreensis. The sequence goes on along the minus strand of NZ_JALJWP010000001.1, from coordinate 5,533,222 downwards.
TGAAAAACGCATTCAGGTCGAAGGTTACGGTGACCAGTTTCCGGTAGACGCCAATGCTTCCGAGCGCGGCAGGGCGCAGAACCGCCGGGTGGAAATTGTTTTCTCCGACGAAAAAGGCCAGCTCGGCGCCGCCCGCTGAGGGTTGCGTCTCTGGGAAGCCCGGCCTGTCATGCAGCGCCGGGCTTTTTTACGTCTGTGTCGATTGCCGCGCAAAACCGTACAGATGGGGCAGACACCGCACTGTACGGTCGAGTAATCTGGCAACTGTCCCAGTACACTTCTAAACTGTTCCGGTATTGTTTCACACAAGAATAAAACGCCCGTGAAATCGAGTGCTGCGTCATGACCAATCTCTTGCTCTACCAACGTATTGCTCAGCAACTGGCCGAAGACATCCGCCGTGGTGTCTATCAACCCGGGGAGCGCGTGCCTTCGGTGCGCAAGATGAGTTCGCAGCTCAACGTCAGCCATGCGACTGTGCTGCAGGCGTACGCCAACCTTGAAGATCAGGGCCTGATCCGCGCCCGGCCGCAGTCGGGTTACTACGTGCACCAGACCCCGGCGCTGACCGCGCCGACGCCGGACATTGCCCGGGTCGAACGGCCGGGGCTGGTCACCCGCAGCAGCATCATCCAACAGGTATTGGTCGAGTCCCGGCGTGAAGGCGTGTTCCCGCTTGGCGCTGCGGTGCCGAGTGTCGATTATTTGCCGGTAAGGGCACTGCATCAGCAGCTCGCCAAGGTCACCCGGTTTCACAGTCCACGGGCGTTCAGCTACATGTTCAGCCCCGGCTTCGAACCGCTGCGCCGGCAAGTCGCGATCCGCATGCGGGACGCCGGCGTGGTGGTCGATCCGTCGGAAGTGGTGATCACCCACGGCTGTGTCGATGCCTTGCAAATGTCATTGCGCGTGCTGACCCGGCCGGGCGATCTGATCGCGGCGGAATCACCGACCTATTACGGCCTGCTGCAACTGGCTGATCTGCTCGGTCTGAAAGTCATCGAAATCCCCAGTGATCCCGCCACCGGCATGAGCCTGGAAGCCTTGCAACTGGCCGCCAACCAATGGTCGATCAAGGCACTGGTGCTGACCACGCGCCTGAGCAATCCACTCGGCGGAACCATGCCGGAAGAGCGGCAGAAACAGTTGCTGCGCCTGGCCTCGGATTTCGACATTCAGATTGTCGAAGACGATATCTATGGCGAACTGATGTTCGAGCAAGGCCGCACCAAAGCGCTGAAAGCCTATGACCGGCTGGATCGGGTGATCTACTGCTCGAGCTTCTCCAAAACCTTATCGCCAGGTGTGCGCATCGGCTGGATGATCGCTGGCAAGTACCAGCAGGAAATCCAGCGCCTGCAAACCTTCAGCACCCATTCGGCGTGCAGCGTTACGCAAATGGCGATCGCCGCCTATCTGGAAAACGGCGGTTATGACCGGCATTTACGGTACATCCGTCAGGAATACCGAAAAAATCTCAGTGCGTTTCAGCTCGCGGTGCAGCAACATTTCCCCGAAGGCACGCAAATGTCCCGGCCCACCGGCGGTTTTATCCTGTGGGTGAGCTTGCCGGGGCGGGTCAACACTCAGGAATTGCATGTCCGCGCATTGCAGCAAGGCATCAGCATCGCGCCGGGGCTGATCTTCAGTAACACCGAGCAGTTCAACCACTGTATCCGCCTCAATTGCGGCATTCCTTGGAATCGCGAGGCGGAGCGGGCACTGATGACGCTGGGTCTGTTGGCGACGCAACTGTGTCAGGAAACCGCTGGCGGATTCTGAACGAGGAGGGAGGTGATGCTTGTCATGTGACGCACAACAGGCGAGCATGTGGCCCTCTGCCGTTAGTCTCGTTGGGTCCATGAAAGCGATTGTTCCTGCCGCGTGGGTATTGCTGGGTTTGCTGATGATCGGTCAGGTACCGGGTGTCATGGCGGCCGCAGCCCAGGAAAAACCGGCAGCGACGGGTACGGCGAACAAAGCCGTGAAAACCGCGGTTCCCGCGAAGAAAGCCCAGGCCAAAAAAAACGCCACAGTGAAGAAGCGCCGCCCGGTTGCGTCGAAATCGAAATCCGCCAGCGAAGTGGCGAAAACCAAATTGCCGCCGGCAAAACTCGATCTCAGCCTGCCCAAGGATATGGTTGAAGAGTTGAAGCCCAAGGGTACCGTGGAGCTGCCCAAACGCGAGGCGATCCTGCCGCAGATGTTTGGCGAGAAAGACAACGGTTTTCAGCTCAACGGCCGCTTGCTCAGCAACGAAATGCAGTTGCAACTTCGCAACGAAGCGCGACGCGATGTAGAAGGCGCGGCGCTGGATTTCGAATTCAAACAATAGAACAGGCCATCTGTGATGCGCAGGGCAGACGCTTCGTCGGAGACTGCCCGGTCACTTTTACTTATCGTTGAAAACCCGCTTGCAGCAATTTGAAACAGCCGTTTTAGCGGTTACTCTGTTCCCCGTCTCTTTACACATCGCCCGTCGCGAGGATCTGTACGTCATGAAATGCCGCGAAGGCTGTGGCGCTTGCTGCATTGCCCCCTCCATCAGTTCACCGATCCCCGGCATGCCCGACGGCAAACCCGCCGGCGAACGTTGCGTGCAACTGTCGGTCGATAACCTGTGCAGCATTTTCGGCCGCCCGGAACGTCCGGCTGTTTGCTCGGGCTTCGCTGCGGATGTCGAGGTCTGCGGCGGCAGCTCGGAAGAAGCGATCAGATTGATCGGCTGGTGGGAGCAGATGACGGCGGCGTGATGTGTTCACCAACGGAACTTCAACAATAAGGAATAACACTATGGGTTCGCTGCACCGTATCGCTGTGTTGTGTGGTCTGACTGCCGTACTCGCCACTTCGGCCGCCCAGGCGGAAGACTGGAAAGTCGCCAAGAACGAAGACGGCATCAAGGTTTCCCTGAGTGAAATACCCGGGTCTGACTACAAGTCCTATCAGGGCGTCGCGCTGATGAAGACCACCATCGCTAAATTGCGCGCTTTGCAGGAAGACGTCTCCGGCGCCTGCGCCTGGATCTACGAGTGCAAGTCCCAGAAGCTGCTCAAACATGAGGGCGATCAGAGCTGGACCTATACTCAGTTCAATACGCCGTGGCCAGTGACCTCGCGTGATTCGGTGTTGAAGATCACTACCGTTGAAGGCACCGATGGCAGCCTGACCCGCAACCTTGAAGGCGTGCCGACCTATCTGCCGGAAGAAAAAGGTTTCGTGCGGGTTCAGCAGGTCAAGGGTTTCTGGAAGTTTGTGCCTAAAGGCGATCAGGTCGAAGTGACCTATCAAGTGCACACCGAGCCAGGCGGCAGCGTTCCAGCGATGGTCGCCAACAAGTTTGTCGTTGATGCGCCATTCAATACCCTGAAAGCGCTGAAACAACGCGCCGAGAAATAATCAATTCGCTGTAGACAAAACGCCCCGACCGGTTCGGGGCGTTTTGTTTTGTCTCTAAATTGTATTTCCAGATATGCGTTGCACGAAATTTTCACAAAGCCTTCAAGACAATTCGCCCGCACTTGTTGCCTGCTACAGCGCTGCCTGCCCTTTGAATGAAAGTCTCGAAGAGCAGGGCAGTAATCAATGGCAATGGTGTGAACGATCGTGCAACATTTGCGCACCGCGCACGCCCCGGGGTCTGGAATGACCAATAGAGGGCCTGGCGCCGCTGTATTTTTGCAACTTCAACTTCCAATGGGTCCTAAAACGACATGGCAAACCCGGACGCCCTGAATCAGCAGCGATCTTCTGCTCGCCTGCTGCAACCGACCGTCAAATCGCATCTGGCCTACACGCTGCTGTGCGCACTGGTCATGATGGTCATGTTTTCCGCGCTGCGCCTCGCGCTGCTGGTCTACAACCGCGAGATGATCCTCGACACCCCGGCCGCGACCTTCCTTGAAGCGTTCGTCAATGGCTTGCGTTTTGACCTGCGCCTGGTGGTTTACCTGAGCATTCCGCTGGTGCTGGCGCTGTTCAGCGCCCGGGCCATGGCCGCGCGCGGCTTCTTTCGCCTGTGGCTGACCATCGCCTCGAGCATTGCGCTGTTCCTCGGCCTGATGGAGATGGACTTCTACCGCGAGTTTCACCAGCGCCTCAACGGTCTGGTGTTCCAATATGTGAGAGAAGATCCGAAAACCGTGATGAGCATGCTCTGGTACGGTTTCCCGGTGGTGCGCTACCTGCTGGCGTGGGCGATCGGCACGGTGATTCTGACCCTGGCGTTCAAGGGCGCCGACCGTGCCACCCGTCCGCGCGGGCCGTTCAGCGGCGGCAGCGTCAGCTCCCGTCAGGTTGCACCGTGGTACACGCGTCTGGCGGTGTTCGTGGTCTGCCTGTTGATCTGCGTGGTCGCCGCCCGTGGCACCCTGCGTCAAGGCCCGCCAATGCGCTGGGGTGACGTGTACACCACCGATTCCAACTTCGCCAACCAGCTCGGTCTCAACGCCACGCTGTCGCTGATCGAGGCCGCCAAGTCGCGCATGGGCGAAGATCGCGACAATATCTGGAAAGCCACGCTGCCGCAGGAACAGGCGCAGAAAATCGTGCGTGACATGCTGCTGATGCCTGACGACAAACTGGTCGACGCCGATATTGCCGCCGTGCGCCGTGATTACATGCCGCCAGCCGACAAATCCCTGCCGATCAAGAATGTCGTCGTGATCCTCATGGAAAGCATGGCCGGTCACTCGGTTGGCGCCTTGGGTGCTCCGGGCAACATCACGCCTTACCTGGACAAACTGTCGAAGGAAGGCCTGCTGTTCGACCGTTTCTTCTCCAACGGCACCCACACTCACCAGGGCATGTTTGCGACCATGGCCTGCTTCCCGAACCTGCCAGGTTTCGAATACCTGATGCAGACCCCGGAAGGCAGCCACAAGCTGTCCGGTCTGCCGCAGGTGCTCAGTGCCCGCGATTACGACGACGTGTACGTCTACAACGGCGATTTCGCCTGGGACAACCAGTCGGGCTTCTTCAGCAACCAGGGCATGACCAACTTCGTTGGCCGTAATGACTTCGTCAATCCGGTGTTCTCCGATCCGACCTGGGGCGTGTCCGACCAGGACATGTTCGATCGTGGCCTGCAGGAGCTCAAGGCGCGGGAAAACGGCAAGCCGTTCTACGCGTTGCTGCAAACCCTGTCCAACCACACGCCGTACGCCTTGCCGACGCCATTGCCGGTCGAGCGCGTGACTGACCGTGGCAGCCTCAACGAACACCTGACCGCCATGCGTTACTCCGACTGGGCGCTCGGCCAGTTCTTCGAGAAGGCGCGCAAAGAGAAGTACTTCAACGAAACCCTGTTCGTCATCGTCGGCGACCACGGCTTCGGCAACGAGCGCCAGATCACTGAAATGGACCTGGGCCGCTTCAACGTGCCGATGCTGATGATCGCTCCGGGCATCCAGCAGAAGTTCGGTGCCCGTGACCACACCGTGGGCACGCAGATCGACATCGTACCGACCATCATGGGCCGTCTCGGTGGTGAAGTGCGTCACCAGTGCTGGGGGCGTGACCTGCTCAACCTGCCGCAGGGCGACACCGGTTTCGGTGTGATCAAGCCATCGGGCAGCGAGCAGACTACCGCCATCGTCACCGCCGACCAGATTCTGGTGCTGCCGCGCGACAAGGACATGGGCCCGAAAATCTGGCAATACCAACTCGGTGCCAATCCGCACGCTGAAGTCGTGCCGAATGCGCCGCGTACCGCCGAACTTAAACTCAAGCTCGAGGCGTTCCTGCAAACCGCGACCAAGAGCCTGCTCGACAACACCGCCGGTGTGATTCACGGCAAGCCGGACTGATGACTCGGTAAATTCCGCGCAATAAAAAAGAGGCCCTTGAAAAAGGGCCTCTTTTTTTTACAGCTTCAAATCTTCATATCTTGCCGAGTAACAACAGCACCAGCAGCACGACCAACACCACGCCGATAATGCCCGACGGGCCATAACCCCAACTTCTGGAGTGCGGGAAGACCGGCAGACCACCGATCAGCAACAGGATCAGGATGATGATTAGAATTGTGCCCATGGGTGATTTCCTTGTTCAGAGTCTGGAAGAGTCTTGACGCTCAGTGGGCAGCTGGATAGCAACTAAATTCCAGCCGGCTTACATGTTCCGACTTGCGCGAATGAAAAAAAATTCAATGTTTTTTTAATGTATTTGGATTGCTCTGTTATTTCCTTTCCAGCGAAAAGATCGCAGCCTCGTTGCACTCGTCAGCTCCTACAGGATTGGATGGCGAAGTTGGCGGGGGCTGCAATCTTTTGATCCTCCATTCAGCAATTGGATGGAGCGTGGGCGGCAGTGGAACCTTCGCTACACTCGGCGCATCTCTCCCGGAACAACAAGGCTGTCCGCTATGCAAAATCGCATGATGATCACTGGTGCAGGCTCAGGCCTGGGTCGCGAAATCGCGCTGCGCTGGGCCCGTGAAGGCTGGCGGCTGGCCTTGTCCGATGTCAGTGAACCCGGCCTGCAGGAAACCCTGAAACTGGTGCGCGAGGCGGGCGGTGAGGGTTTCATCCAGCGCTGTGACGTGCGCGATTACAGCCAGCTCACCGCCTTCGCTCAGGCCTGTGAAGAGAAGCTCGGCGGCATCGACATCATCGTCAACAATGCCGGGGTCGCCTCGGGCGGATTCTTCAGCGAACTGTCCCTGGAAGACTGGGACTGGCAGATCGCGATCAACCTGATGGGCGTGGTCAAAGGCTGCAAGGCGTTCTTGCCGCTGCTGGAACAGAGCAAGGGCAAGATCATCAACATCGCCTCCATGGCCGCACTGATGCAAGGCCCGGCGATGAGCAACTACAACGTGGCCAAGGCTGGCGTGGTGGCGTTGTCGGAAAGTCTGTTGATCGAACTGGCGCAGCAGGAAGTGGCGGTGCATGTGGTCTGTCCATCGTTCTTCCAGACCAACTTGCTCGATTCTTTCCGCGGGCCGACCCCGGCAATGAAAGCGCAGGTCGGCAAGTTGCTGGAAAGTTCGCCGATCAGTGCAGCGGACATCGCGGACTACATCTACCAGCAAGTCGCCGCCGGCGAATTCATGATTCTGCCCCACGAACAAGGGCGCATGGCCTGGGCGCTGAAACAGAAGAATCCGCAACTGCTCTACAACGAGATGACTTCAATGGCCGAGAAAATGCGCGCCAAGGCCAAACAAAACAACGCTTGATCTTGTTCGTGACCCGCCGCGTGGTTAGGGTGGCCGCCATGGTCACCCTGTCGAGACGCGTTCATGCTCAATTACCTGTGGTTCTTCCTTGCGGCGCTGTTCGAAATTGCCGGCTGTTTTGCTTTCTACATGTGGCTGCGCCAGGGCAAGAGTGCGTTGTGGGTGATTCCCGCGCTGCTCAGTCTGACCGTGTTCGCGCTATTGCTGACCCGTGTTGAAGCGGCCTACGCCGGGCGCGCCTATGCCGCGTATGGCGGCATCTACATCGTTGCTTCGATTGGTTGGCTGGCGGTGGTCGAACGGGTACGCCCGCTGGGCTCGGACTGGATCGGCATGGTGCTGTGCGTGATCGGTGCCAGCATCATTCTGTTCGGGCCGCGCTTTTCCGCCGCCTGATACTTTTGTGCGAAGCGTCTGACGGCTGCGGGCGTGGGAGGCTGTAGGGCAAGACTGATTTGCTCGTCGTGCATTGTGAAGCCGCTGTAAGCCGCGCATCTTCAGGGTTTGCCAGTCCTGAAGGATGAATCCCATGCTTGTACTCAGCCGTGTGGTCGGTGAGTTGATTTCAATCGGTGACGACATCACCCTGCGTGTTCTGTCGGTAAACGGCTCCAGTGTGCGCTTCGGCGTCGAGGCGCCGAAAAAAGTCCATGTGCACCGCGCCGAGGTCTATGACCGGATCAAGCGCAAGGAGGCCGCCGCGAAGGCTGGCTGACGACTATCAGTCGAACAGATGCTTGGGCACGTCGTGTTTGAGCATCAACTGGCACTGTTCGCTTTCCGGGTCGAACACGATCAGTGCCTGGCCTTTGGTCAATGCCTGGCGCACCCGCAGTACGCGGGTTTCCAGCGGGGTGTCATCGCCGTTGTCGGTACCGTCGCGGGTGACGAAATCCTCGATCAGGCGGGTGAGGGTGTCGACTTCAAGCGCGTCGTGGGGAATGAGCATGGGCACCTCGGTCAAATCGATGTCGGGATGCTACGGGGATTGGGTTTTGCCTGCCAGTTTTTGTAGTGCCTCGACCGGCGCCATCGCGAGCAGGCTCACTCCTACAGGGGAACGCATTCCAAATGTAGGAGTGAGCCTGCTCGCGATAGCGGTTTTCCAGGCGCAATGATTCAACTGTCCGAACGCTGCCCCACCAGACTGTCCACCGGCGGCACCCGGGTCTCGCTTTCCATCTGCGTGTCATGCTCGATCTGATGGCTGAAGCGGTCCAGTGAAGCATTGGCCGGGGCCGCATCGCTGGCGAACACCGGCGGGCTCAGAATGTACGCGCCGAGCAAGCGGCTGAGCGCCGCCAGGCTGTCGATGTGCGTGCGTTCGTAGCCGTGCGTGGCATCGCAACCGAAGGCGAGCAGGGCGGTGCGGATGTCGTGGCCGGCGGTGACCGCCGAGTGCGCATCGCTGAAGTAATAGCGGAACATGTCGCGGCGCACCGGCAATTCGTGATCACCCGCCAGGCGCAACAAGTGCCGCGACAAGTGATAGTCGTAAGGGCCGCCAGAGTCCTGCATCGCCACGCTCACCGCGTGTTCGCTGGAATGCTGGCCTGGCGCTACCGGCGCAATGTCGATGCCGACAAATTCGCTGACGTCCCACGGCAAAGCCGCCGCCGCACCACTGCCGGTTTCTTCGGTGATGGTGAACAGCGGATGGCAATCAATGTTCAGTTCCTGGCCGCTGTCGACAATCGCCTTGAGCGCGGCGAGCAGCGCGGCAACGCCGGCCTTGTCGTCGAGGTGGCGCGCGCTGATATGGCCGCTTTCGGTGAACTCCGGCAGCGGGTCGAACGCCACCACGTCACCGACATGAATGCCCAGCGATTCGCAATCGGCCTTGGTCGCGCAGTAGGCATCCAGACGCAGTTCGACGTGATCCCAACTGATCGGCATTTCATCGACCTGAGTATTGAACGCATGCCCGGAGGCCATCAGCGGCAGCACGCTGCCGCGAATCACGCCGGTGTCGGTAAACAGGCTGACCCGGCTGCCCTCGGCAAAACGGCTCGACCAGCAACCGACCGGAGCGAGGGTCAGGCGACCGTTGTCTTTCACTGCACGCACAGCGGCGCCGATGGTGTCCAGGTGCGCAGACACCGCGCGGTCAGGGCTGCTCTTTTTGCCCTTCAGTGTGGCGCGAATGGTGCCGCGCCGGGTCATTTCGAACGGAATGCCCAGCTCTTCAAGACGTTCGGCGACGTAGCGCACGATCGTGTCGGTGAAGCCGGTGGGGCTGGGAATCGCGAGCATTTCCAGCAGGACTTTTTGCAGGTAAGCCAGATCGGGTTCAGGGATTTGTGTGGTCATGGAAACTCCTGATGGGTTGAGCACTGATCGTTCCCACGCTCTGCGTGGGAATGCAGCCCGGGACGCTCTGCGTCCCTCGAATGGACGCGGAGCGTCCGATGAGGCGTTCCCACGCAGAGCGTGGGAACGATCAGGAAAGGTCAAACAGCCGGCTGACTATGCGGAAACAACAGATCGACAAAGCGCTCCGCCGTCGGCTGCGGTTCGTGGTTGGCCAGGCCGGCACGTTCGTTGGCTTCGATGAACACGTACTCGGGCTGATCCGCCGCCGGCACCATGAGATCGAGGCCGACCATCGGAATGTCCAGCGCCCGCGCCGCACGCACTGCCGCGTCGACCAGGGTCGGATGAAGAATGTCAGTCACGTCTTCCAGCGTCCCGCCGGTGTGCAGATTGGCCGTGCGCCGCACGAACAGATGCTCGCCGGCCGGCAGAATGCTGCTGTAGTCATAGCCGGCAGCATGCAGCGTGCGTTGGGTTTCGTGGTCCAGCGGGATCTTGCTTTCGCCGCTGGTGGCGGCTTGCCGGCGGCGGCTTTGCGCTTCGATCAGCGCACCGATCGAATGCTGACCGTCGCCAACCACTTCCGCCGGACGGCGAATCGCCGCCGCTACCACTTCAAAACCAATCACCACAATCCGTAGATCGAGGCCTTCGTGGAAGCTTTCCAGCAGCACGCGACTGTCGAACTGCTTGGCGGTTTCGATGGCCTTCTGCACTTCTTCAATGGTGCGCAGATCCACAGCCACGCCATGGCCCTGTTCGCCGTCGAGAGGCTTTACCACCACCCCTTGGTGTTCATCGAGAAAGGCCAGATTATCGTCGGCATTGCCCGCCAGTTGCTGCGCCGGCAGCTTCAGACCAGCGGCTTTCAGCACCTTGTGGGTCAGGCTTTTGTCCTGGCACAGGGTCATGCTGATGGCGCTGGTCAGATCGCTCAGCGACTCGCGACAGCGCACGCGACGGCCGCCATGGCTGAGGGTGAACAGCCCGGCGTCGGCGTCATCCACTTGCACGTCGATGCCGCGTCGATGCGCTTCTTCGACAATGATGCGCGCATAGGGATTGAAATTCGCCTCCGGCCCCGGACCGAGAAACAGCGGCTGGTTGATGCCGTTCTTGCGCTTGATGGCGAAGGTCGGCAGGTTGCGGAAACCCAGTTTGGCGTAGAGGTTTTTCGCCTGGCGGTTGTCATGCAGCACCGACAGGTCGAGATAGGCCAGGCCGCGACTCATGAAGTGCTCGACCAGGTGCCGCACCAGCACTTCACCGACGCCCGGACGCGAGCAATGCGGATCGACCGCCAGGCACCACAGGCTGCTGCCGTGTTCCGGGTCGTTGAAGGCGTTCTGATGATTGAGGCCCATGACACTGCCGATCACCGCGCCGCTGTCCTCGTCTTCCGCCAGCCAGTACACCGGGCCGCCCTGATGATGCGGGGTGAGCAGTTGCGGATCGATCGGCAACATGCCGCGCGCCTGATACAAACGGTTGATGCCTTGCCAGTCGGTTTCGCTTTGCGCACGACGAATGCGGAAGCCGCGAAACACCCGCGTGGCCTGCCGGTAATCGCTGAACCACAGGCGCAGGGTGTCGGACGGATCGAGAAACAGCTGAGCCGGCTCAAGGCCGAGAATCTGCTGCGGTGCGGCAACGTACAGGGCAATGTCGCGCTCGCCGGGCTGCTCGTTGAGCAGTTCCTGCGCCAGTGACGCCGGGTCGGGAAAGGTGTGACCGATCAGCAGCCGGCCCCAACCGCAATGCACGGCAATCGGGGCGGTGGCAGGTTCGCTGCCGTCTTCGGCCAGGCGCGCCTGCAAACGTTCATACGAGGGGGCCTGACCACGCAACAGGCGTTGGTTGATGGACGTGGCATGGGGTTTCATCAATCAGATTCCTTGTTCACTGAGCCACAGGTTCAGGGCCGCCAGTTGCCACAATTTCGAACCGCGCAACGGGGTCAGCTGGCCTTGTGGATCAGTCAAAAGCTTGTCGAGCATGGTCGGGTTGAACAGGCCGCGATCCTGGCTCGGATCCAGCAGCAGTTCGCGCACCCAGTTGAGCGTGTCGCCCTGCAAGTGCTTGAGACCCGGCACCGGGAAATAGCCTTTCTTGCGGTCGATCACTTCGCTTGGAATGACTCGACGCGCGGCTTCCTTGAGCACTTGTTTGCCGCCATCGGGCAGCTTGAATTGGCCTGGTACACGAGCCGACAGCTCGACCAGTCGATAGTCGAGGAACGGCGTGCGCGCTTCCAGGCCCCAGGCCATGGTCATGTTGTCGACGCGTTTGACCGGGTCATCGACCAGCATCACCGTGCTGTCCAGACGCAAGGCTTTGTCCACCGCGGCATCAGCGCCAGGCTGGGCAAAATGCTCTTTGACGAAGTCGCCGGCCGCGTCGTGGTCGACCAGCCATTTCGGCTGCACGGTTGCGGCATAGTCGTCATAGCTGCGATCGAAAAACGCATCGCGATAGGCCGCATAAGGATCCGCCGCGCCGTCGACTTGCGGATACCAGTGATAGCCGGCAAACAACTCGTCGGCACCCTGGCCGCTCTGCACCACTTTGCAATGTTTGGCCACTTCCCGGGACAACAGGTAGAAGGCAATGCAGTCATGGCTGACCATCGGCTCGCTCATCGCGCGGAACGCGGCGGGGAGTTGCTCGATGATTTCTTTCTCGTCGATGCGCAACTGATGGTGACGGGTGCCGTAGTGCTTGGCGATCAGGTCCGAATACTGGAATTCATCGCCGCGTTCACCGCCGGCGTCCTGGAAACCGATGGAAAAGGTCGACAGATTCTCTACGCCGACTTCGCGCAACAGGCCGACGAGCATGCTCGAATCGACACCGCCGGACAGCAACACACCGACATCAACCGCCGCACGCTGACGAATCGCCACCGCTTCGCGGGTGCTGTCGAGGACGCGATCGACCCAGTCTTCAAGGTTGAGGTTTTTCTCGTCCTCATGCGGGCCGTAGGGCAGGGTCCACCAGGTTTTCTGTTCGGTGCGGCCATCGGCTTCAACGCGCATCCAGGTGGCGGGCGGCAGTTTTTCGATACCGGCCAGCAACGTGCGCGGCGCAGGTACGACTGCGTGGAAATTCAGGTAGTGGTTAAGCGCTACCGGATCAAGGATCGGGTTGATATCGCCGCCCTTGAGCAGGGCCGGCAATGCCGAGGCAAAGCGCAGCCGCTGGCCGGTGCGCGACAGGTACAGCGGCTTCACGCCGAGACGGTCGCGGGCGATGAACAGGCGCTGGGCATCGCGCTCCCAGATGGCAAAGGCGAACATGCCGTTGAGTTTCGGCAGCAGCGCCTCGCCCCAGGCGTGATAACCCTTGAGCAGCACTTCGGTGTCGCCGCCCGAATAGAAGGCATAACCGAGCGCTTCGAGCTCTTCGCGCAATTCCGGGAAGTTATAGATCGCGCCATTGAAGGCCAGGGACAAACCCAGTTGGCTGTCGATCATCGGCTGCGCCGAGCCGTCCGACAGGTCCATGATTTTCAGGCGTCGATGGCCCAGGGCAATCGGCCCTTGGGCATGGAAGCCCCACGCGTCAGGGCCGCGAGGCGCAAGGTGATGGGTGATTCTTTCGATCGCTGCAAGGTCTGCAGGTTGTTGATCAAAACGTAACTCGCCAGCTAATCCGCACATAAGGTCCTTACCGGTTTTTCCGTTGGGGAAGGTCAAGCCGTACCGCGCGAAAAGTGCGGGTACTCAGAAACTGACCTGTCGCGGTAAGTGGAGTTTTAGATCGATAAGTTATAAGCCAGCCGCTACGTCGCGTTGCCGGCAGTCAGGAGCGGCATCCGCAACACGCGTTGGGCGTGCGCGCCGTTACGCTTTTTCAGGTAAGCGGTTCACTGCAGAGGTTTGTGCTGGCCGGGTGGTGCAGGAGTATTTTTTCCATGACAAAAGGTGCTTGATAAGTGCGGATTGCCCACAGGATTTTGAATTGTTAATTGCTGCGCGGGATCGCTAAGGTCAAGGGCTCAACCGCAATAAAGGACTATTGCCATGCCCACCCAAGACAAGACAGATCCACAGATTCAAGCGTCGATCCTGAGCACTTTGTTCGACGCAACCGGCGATCTTGAAATCGCCGAAACCCTGGAAAAGAATCTCTCGGCGCATTTGCTCCAGGCTTCGCCCGCCAGCCTGGCCAGGCTGGATGAAATCAATCGTGAACTGCACGCCAAACAGTTGAAGGTCAACAAGGATCTGACCCGGCTAAAACCCTTGAACAGCTTCTGTATCAATGAGCTTGAGGCGGCGGTGAGCAAAAAATGGCCAGCGGTTTATGACGCAGGCGCGGATGTGATCAGTCTGCCGGGCGTTGATTGTGGTTGCGACGCGACCGCGACCGATCAGCCCGGGACGGATATCGTCAAACACGCTTCGCAAACCCTCTTGCAGGCAGCCATGCAGAACTTCACCGAAGACGAAGAGCAGGCTGACGCGTTTCCCGATGGCAGTCAGGTGCGCTTGACAAGCGCGCCGCAGGGCGTGAACGGCCTGACCCCGGCGGCGTTTGCCGCGTTTTGTCGCCAGCTGGATCTGGGCAAAAGATATCAGGAGCATCTGCAGCAAGTGTTCGGGCTGCGTGATGACAGCGGCACAGTCGTGGCGACCAGTGCCATGACCCGCGATATCGCCGCTTTAAAGCAATCGCTGCTGGAACTGGATACGCATATGGCCGCGCTCAAGGGCCATATCACCGCGACAGGTTTGCGCATGCTGCAGGATCTGATGGTGGCCGAGGGCGTGGCATCGGCGCAGACCCTGCGCTACGGCAAAGACTCGTGGATCATGCAGGGCATCAAGGTCCTCGACAGCTGCGTGTGGGGCGTGGTCGTATTTTCCAGACGCTCCGTGGAACAACACCCCGAGGACGGATGCATGGTGTATATGCCCGGCGAACCTGAGCGGCCGGTGTATGAATACCCGAGTTTCAATGCGTTCAAGCGCTACCTCGTACAGCAACTCAAAACCGCCGAGTATCAGGAGTACTTTGCCCGCAGCCTCGACGAAGATGACAAGGCCGACTTCTTCAAGACGTTCGCTGAAAACGGCGATCTGGGCTTCGTCCAACAGTGGCCGATCGGCGTGCCACTCTTCGAGTTCATGGTGCAAAGCCATGTCGGCAAGTTGCAGATCGACGCCCGTAAACTGGCCGTGCCGACCGCGGATATCGATGAAGAGACGCGCCGCAAGCGCCTGCTGGATTTCATTCAGCGCGGGGTGAGCATTGCCTCGGTGGCCGGGCTGTTCGTGCCGGTGCTCGGGCAACTGATGATGGGCGTGGCGGTAGGGCAATTGCTCGGTGAAGTGTACGACGGTGTCGAGGACTGGCAGCGCGGCGATCATCAGCAAGCCCTGTCGCATCTGCTCAGCGTGGTCGAGGACATTGCGTTGATGGGCGTCTTTGCCGGCGGTCAAAAGGTGCTCGGGACGCTGGGGCGCAAATTGTTGCGCGCGCACCCGGAATTCTTCGGACAATTCACCGCGATACTCAATCGGGCCGGCAAGCCGCGCCTGTGGAAAAACGATCTCACTCGGTACGAGCATATCCTCCCTTCCGGTTTTACCATCAGTGCCGGCTCCAAAGAGCTGTACCTGATTGGCACCAAAACCGTCGCTCGTGTCGACGATCGCGTGCTGGCCGGCCGTTTTGATGCCGATGCCCGGCGCTTGTTCCTGGAACACCCGCAACGTGCGCAAGCCTATGTTCCCGAACTGAATCGCCACGTCGAAGGTGGCTGGCGATTGCCCGCCGAAGAACCCGAAGAATGGGGCAGCAGTGCCTATACGCTCAAACGCATCGATCCGCGCTTGCACGACTTTGTTGACAGTGACCTGGACATGATGCGTCGGCTCAGTGGCACTTCGCAGCAGGCATTGCTCGACACGTTCAACGACAATCTGAAGCTTCCCGTACGCCTGCGCGATACCGTCGAACGTGTACGCATCGAGCGCCAGTTACGCGAACTGACCACGGAGCTGCAGAGCGGTGAGATCCACTCTGGGCAACCTGTCGAGGAGCAGATGCATGCCCTGCCGAAATTGCCGGGCTGGCCCACTGACCGCTATCTCGAGGTCACCAATGACGAGGGCATTGTCGAGGCGACTTATCCCGCAAACAGCGTGATCGACGAGACGCTGGGGGTGGTCGTTACCCGCAGCCAGTTGGCCCGGGGCCAATTGCTGCGCACGGTTATCGATGGCCTGTACCAAAGCGAGATCGATGCGTTGCTTGGCGGCAACGTCACGAAAAGCATCGAGGAAACCGCGCTGGCGAAAAAGCTCGGTGCGGCGCTCCAGTCGGATTACCGCGCAGTGTTCGAACGCCTGTGTCAACGCTACGACCAGAGTCAGGCGGATGACTTGCTCAAACTGCGCGCGGTTTTTCCTGACATTCCCGCGCGCTATGGACAGCGGCTGATCGACCGCGCGCCCAGTGTCGAGCGTCAACACCTGCGCACCAGCGCACGGGTGCCATTGCGGCTGGGGCAGCGAGTCCGGGCCGGTGCCGCCGAGGTGCGGCTTGACCGCGCGCTGAGCGGATTTCACTGGTCATGGCTGGCGAATGCCGATACCGACAAACTGGCCATTCAGTTGCTGCCACGGCTCAGCGGCTGGGATAAACAACTGCGCCTGGAGGTCCGCGACAAAGCCTTGACCGGCCCGGTACTGGAAGCCATCGGCGATGCGTCGGCAACCTCTGGCAATACCTGCTATCTGGTGAAATCCACTGAAGGCTATGAAGCGTTTGGCGGCGACAAAGTATCCCTTGGCAAAGTAACGTCGGGGCCCAACGCCTTGTATACCGCCATCCTCAAAGCACTGCCATCACGTCAGCGTAACGCGATCGGATTTGTCGATGTCGGGCAGACCAGCGGGCAGCGCTTGCGCAGCAAGTTGCTCGACGCAGGGCTGGAGCAACGCGAAGCCACCGGGCGAACACTGATCAATGGCGAGTACGAACCGCTGGTTGTCGAGCCTGCCTGCGTGCAAGGCGATCAGGCCCCTGCGACGAATCACCCACGCAGATTGTTGCGCGCAGTGCGCAAACTCTATCCACGCCTGGACGACGCCCAGCTCCGGCAATTGCTCGATGAACTGGGCGACGCTCCGCTCAGCCGGGCGATCCGGCTCAAAGCCTTGCGTCAGGATCTGCAAACCCTGCGGGACGTTCTCTTCGTCTGGAGCGAGGATGGCGTTGCCCTGAAGGCGATGGGGGGCGATCTGGCCGAAGCGCGGCACAGCCGCAAGATGGCAGCCGAGCTGATCGAGGAGAGTTTTCGGCGGTTTCACTGGATCAAGGATGAACAGGGCAGATCGGTCTGTGCCCTCGACCTTGACGGCATGCGCATCGGCAAGCTGCCGACCTTTTCACCGGGTCTGAGCTTCGCCCATGTGCAGCACTTGTCGATGCGCAACATGGCGCAGGGCGATGATGTCGCGCACTTTCTCAAATCCTTCAAACAGCTTGAGTCGCTGCAACTCGACACCAATAACATCACCCGGCTGCCCGAAGTGCTGTCGTATATGCCCAACCTCAAACGATTGAGCCTGGCCAACAACCAGCTGAAACTGACCGAGCAGACGCTGGCGAAGCTGAACCGGCTGCGCACGTTGTGGTATCTGGATCTGAACAGGAACGCGCTGGGCGCCACCCCGGATGTCAGTCAGATGAGCAACCTGCGTCGGCTATTGCTGCGCAATACGGGGATTACCGAACTGCCTGAAGGCCTGCGCAATTGCGTCCATATCGAATGGATGGATATGGGCGAGAACAAAATCACGGAGTTGCCCGATTGGCTGTTTCAGAAACCGCGAAAATTCACCCAGGCCCTCAACGTGGGGCTCAATCCCTTTACTGAAACCACCAAAACGTATCTGGATAACTACCGCAACAATTTCGGTATAGGAATGGGTTATCCCGCAGACGACATTGCCCGTTTCAACGAGAGCACCGCGCGCTCGTTATGGTTTACCAAAACCAGCGGGGAAGACTGGGCCGAGCAGGCGCGAATCTGGGCGGCATTTCGCGACGATGCGCGTGCAGAAGGCCTGTTTCATTTGCTCGCGCAACTGGGCGATACCGCCGACGCCGCAAAGAGCAGGGCTGACATGCAGCGACGGGTCTGGGTGGTTTTGAAGGCGGCGGAGGCCGATCGCGCCCTCTGCGCTCAGTTGCTCGATGAGGCCGCCAACCCGATCAATTGCATTGACAGCGCGGCGGTCAACTTCAGTCATCTTGAAGTGACCGTGGAGGTCGACCGTATCACCAGGAGATCCGGCGGCACGGTCACTGCCAGACCACTGCTCAACCTCGGCCGCGGCCTGTTTCGGCTGGAACAACTGAACGCGATTGCCCGGGAACACGCCATCAGGGTGCCGAAACTGGATCCGCTGGAGGTCAACCTGGCTTATCGCGTCGGACTGGCAAAGGCCCTGGACCTGCCCGGCCAGCCGCAGAATATGCTGTTCGAGGCGCAGAGCGGCGTGACTGCCACTGATCTGGACACGGCAAAACACCGGATCACCACGGCCGAACTCTCGCCCCGGTGGCTGAAATTCATCCAGGAGCAATCCTTCTGGCGTGACTACTTGCAACGTACTTTTACCCGCAAGTTCTCGCTGATCGATGAAACGTTCGCACCGCGCATGAGTGCGCTGGATGAGCAGGCTGACACACTGCCCAGTGCCGACTATTTGAGTCAGGCGGAGGCCCTCAGACTTGAAAAGGAGCAGGCGCAGGAGGCCGTGTTCAAGCGCCTGACGGAGGAGTCGATTCGCCTGATGGACCTGGGCCTCTGCGTGATGCCGGACCCGTGAAACTCACTTGCCGCGAATCAACTGGCGCAATGCGAAACGGTTGGGATGGCAGGCTTCGGCCACGCTGCGTGGTAACGGCAGCGGCTCGTTGTCCAGCCACGCGGCGAGCAGTTCGCCGGCCAGCGGCGCGGTGATCAGCCCGCGAGAACCGTGGCCGCTGTTGACGTACAGACCGTCGAGCCACGGGCAAGCGCTGTCCGGCACTTGCCGGGCGTCCTTGCTCAGGGCCGCGTAGGTCTGAACGAAGGCTGCGCGGTCGGCGAGCGGGCCGACGATCGGCAGATAGTCCGGGCTGGTGCAACGGAAGGCGGCGCGGCCCTCAAGGTTCTCAAGTGGCTGCTCGCTGATGTTCAGACGTGTCAGCAGATCGCTGGAAATCTCTTCGAGCATCGCCAGATTGCCTTGGTGCTCGGCGGTCGTGGGCGTCAGGTCGTCACTGTTGAAGTCGAAACTGGCGCCCAGCGTGTGCTCGCCCAGGCGTGCCGGGGCGACGTAGCCTTCGGCACACACCACCGTGGCCAGCGCACGACTGTCTGCGGTTTCAGCCAGGCGAGTGATCTGCCCGCGAATACGCTTGAGCGGCAATTCGGCACTCTGGGCAAAACGCTTGATGTCCGCGGCGCCGGCCAAGACCACAACGGGTGCACTGGCGAGCAAACGCTCGCCGTCGAAGGCTTGCCACTGGTCTGCGACCTTGCGCAGCTCCAAGGCATGGTGATGATTGAGCAATTCAATATTGGCGTGCATCACTTGGGCCTGACACAGCGCCGGCGGATGCACCCAGCCACCCTCGGGATAGAACAGACCGCCATGGACCACGCCGACACCGGCGCGCGCCTGCGCTTGCGGCTGGTCCAGCCATTGCAGAAGATCCTCGGGAAACGCCTCCGCCAATTGCGCATGACGCTCGGCTTCCTTGGCGTTGAACGCCAGTTGCAGCACGCCGCAGTCGTCCCAATCAGTGCCGCGTTGCAGGCTTTCCAGCAGGCGCCGGGTGTAACCGAAGCCGCTGACAATCAATTGCGACAACGCGGTGCCATGGGCGGACAGCTTCAGATAGAGCACGCCTTGCGGGTTGCCCGAGGCTTCTTGCGCCACCGTCGCGTGACGTTCCAGCAGACTCACCTGCCAGCCGCGCGCCGCCAGGCTCGACGCCGTCGCGCAGCCGGCCAGACCGGCGCCGATCACCAGCGCCCGGCGTTCGCCGGTGAGTGGAGCAGGGCGGGCGAACCAGGGTTTCGCCGGCACGGGCGCAGCCACCTCGGCGGGCCAGCCGAGAAATTCGCCACGCAGGATTTCCCATTTGTGGCCGATGCCCGGCGTGCGTTTCATCTTGAACCCGGCAGCGTTGAGCAAACGCCGGACCCAACCGGTGCTGGTGAAGGTGCTGATAGTCGAGCCCGGTGCAGCCAGGCGCGCCAGTTCGACGAACAACTCTGCGGTCCACATGTCGGGGTTTTTCGCCGGGGCGAAACCGTCGAGAAACCACGCGTCGATCTGTGCATCGAGTTGCGGCAGTTGCTCCAGCGCATCGCCAATCAGCAAAGTCAGCGTCACCCGACCTTCGGCCAGGGTGATGCGCTGAAAGCCTGGATGAATCGCTACGTATTGCTGGAGCAATTGATCGGCCAATGGCTTGAGCTGCGGCCACAGGACCAAGGCCCGGCGCAGGTCCGCAGGTGCCAGCGGGTACTTCTCGACGCTGACAAAATGCAGGCGCGCGCCGGCCACCGCGTGCTGTTCGAACAACTGCCAGGCGCAGAGAAAGTTCAGTCCGGTGCCGAAACCGGTTTCGCCAATGACCAGACGTCCATCGGCCGGCAACGCAGCGAAACGCTCGGCGAGTCGATTCTGTTCAAGAAACACATAGCGGGTTTCGTCCAGCCCCGACTGGTCGGAAAAATACACGTCATCGAACACCCGCGAACGTGGGCGTCCGTGGTCGTCCCAGTCGAGTAGGGCGTGGGGCATTTCGGCTTTCATGGCAGGCTCGGCAAACACAAGGCGGCCATTCTAGCCGATCGCGCGCGAGCTGCCTGATCCAGCACAAGACGGGATTTGGGCGTGTCAGGGAAAATTTCAAAAGATCGCAGCCTTCGGCAGCTCCTACAGGGAAACGCATTGCAAATGTAGGAGCTGCCGAAGGCTGCGATCTGTTCAGGTGCTGCAATCATCCGCTAGTCTTGCTGAACCCTGGAAGGAGCCGTCCCATGTTTGAATCCGCTGAAATCGGTCACGCCATCGACAAAGACACTTATGAGGCGGCGGTCCCTGCGCTGCGTGAAGCCTTGCTGGAAGCGCAGTTCGAGTTGCAGCAGCAGAAGCGTTTCCCGGTGATCATCCTGATCAACGGCATCGAAGGGGCGGGCAAGGGCGAGACGGTCAAGCTGCTCAATGAATGGATGGACCCGCGCCTGATCGAAGTGCGCACCTTCGACCAGCAAACCGATGAAGAACTCGCACGGCCACCGGCGTGGCGCTACTGGCGCATGCTGCCGGCCAAGGGGCGGATGGGGATTTTCTTCGGCAACTGGTACAGCCAGATGCTCCAGGGCAGGGTCCATGGGCTGTTCAAGGATCCGCGTCTGGACCAGGCCATTGCCGGCGCCGAGCGTCTGGAAAAGATGCTTTGCGATGAAGGCGCGCTGATCTTCAAGTTCTGGTTTCACCTGTCCAAAAAACAGATGAAAGCGCGGCTCAAGTCATTGGCTGACGACCCGCTGCACAGCTGGCGCATCAGTCCGCTGGACTGGCAGCAATCACAGACCTACGACAAGTTCGTCAAATACGGCGAGCGCGTGTTGCGCCGCACCAGCCGCGATTACGCGCCGTGGCACGTCATCGAAGGTGCCGACGCCAATTACCGCAGCCTGGTGGTGGGCAAGATTCTCCTCGAAGGCCTGCAAAATGCGCTCAAGCGTGCCGAGGTCAATCCCCACGAAGTCAGTGCCGCGCCGCTGGGTACGCCGGTCGATCAGTTGAACCTGCTCGACAGCCTCGACCTGACACAGCGTCTGGACAAGAAAGACTACGAAGAACAGCTGATCACCGAGCAGGCGCGCCTGTCCAGGCTGATGCGCGACAAACGCATGCGTCGCCATGCGCTGATCGCGGTGTTCGAAGGCAATGACGCGGCGGGCAAGGGTGGGGCGATCCGCCGCGTCGCCGCCGCACTCGACCCGCGTCAGTACAGCATCGTGCCGATCGCCGCGCCAACCGAAGAAGAACGCGCGCAACCCTACCTGTGGCGGTTCTGGCGGCACATTCCGGCGCGGGGCAAATTCACCGTGTTCGATCGCTCGTGGTATGGGCGGGTGCTGGTCGAGCGCATCGAAGGCTTCTGCACCCAGGCCGACTGGCTGCGCGCTTACGGCGAGATCAACGACTTCGAAGAGCAACTGGCCGACGCCGGCGTGATCGTCGTCAAGTTCTGGCTGGCCATCGATAAGGACACGCAAATGGAGCGCTTTCAGGAGCGTGAAGAGATCTCCTTCAAGCGTTTCAAGATCACCGAGGACGACTGGCGCAACCGCGAAAAGTGGGACGCCTATCGCGCGGCAGTGGGCGACATGGTCGATCGCACCAGCACCGAGATCGCGCCGTGGACGCTGGTCGAGGCCAACGACAAACGCTGGGCACGGGTGAAAGTCCTGCGCACGATCAACCGTGCGCTGGAAGACGCGTTCGAGAAATCCGACAAGAAGGCCAAAAAACACAAGGACTGAAGCGATGGCCGCGCATACGCCGGGTGAATGATCCTCACGGTCGGCAAGAAGGTGGGCTTATGCTCAGGTCCACTTTCAACCGACAACAACAATGAGGTATGCCATGCGTGAAGTGGTGATCGTCGACAGCGTGCGGACCGGCCTGGCCAAATCCTTTCGCGGCAAGTTCAACCAGACCCGCCCCGATGACATGGCGGCCCACTGCGTCAATGCGCTGCTGACACGCAACGATATCGACCCGGCCAGCGTCGAGGACTGCATCGTCGGCGCCGGCTCCAACGAAGGCGCGCAGGGCTACAACATCGGCCGCAACGTCGCGGTGCTCTCGCGATTGGGCACCGGCACCGCCGGCATGACCCTCAACCGTTTCTGCTCGTCGGGCCTGCAGGCGATTGCGATTGCCGCCAACCAGATCGCCTCCGGTTGCAGCGAGATCATCGTTGCCGGTGGCGTCGAGTCGATCAGCCTTACCCTGAAAAGCGTCAACACCGATCACCTGATCAATCCTCTGCTCAAGCAACAGACCCCCGGCATCTACTACACCATGGGCCAGACTGCCGAAGTGGTCGCCCGGCGTTATGGCGTCAGCCGCGAGGCGCAGGATCGTTACGCGCTGCAGAGCCAGATGCGCACGGCGCAAGCGCAGGCTGCCGGCCTGTTCGATGATGAAATCGTGCCGATGGCGGTGAAATACCGCGTCGAAGACAAGAACAGCGGCGAGGTGCAGATTGTCGATGGCGTCGTCGAGCGCGACGACTGCAACCGCCCGGACACGACCTACGAAAGCCTTGCCGGTTTGAAACCGGTATTTGCCGACGACGGTTCGGTGACGGCGGGCAATTCATCGCAACTGTCCGACGGTGCCTCGATGACGCTGGTGATGAGCCTGGACAAGGCGCTGGAGCTGGGGCTCAAACCCAAAGCGTTTTTCCGCGGTTTCACTGTGGCCGGTTGCGAGCCGGACGAAATGGGCATCGGCCCGGTGTTCTCAGTGCCAAAGCTGCTCAAGGCCAAGGGCCTGCAAGTCGCGGATATCGATCTGTGGGAGTTGAACGAGGCGTTCGCTTCGCAGTGTCTCTACAGCCGTGATCGGTTGGAAATCGATAACGAGAAGTACAACGTCAATGGCGGCTCGATTTCCATCGGCCACCCGTTCGGCATGACCGGCTCGCGCCAGGTTGGGCATTTGATTCGGGAATTGCAGCGACGCAATCTGCGTTACGGCATCGTCACCATGTGTGTGGGTGGCGGGATGGGGGCGACGGGGTTGTTTGAGGCGGTGCGCTAAAGGATTGGTTGCCTGTTCAGGCCCCTTCGCGAGCAGGCTCGCTCCCACAGGTGACGGTATTCCCCTGTGGGAGCGAGCCTGCTCGCGAAGGCAGCGCCGCGGTTCAGCGGCTGGAGTCCTGCCGCTGCATCCGCGCTATATATGCCTGAATCTCCCGCTCGATCACCTGACCGTCAAACGGCCCCTCGAGGGTATTTTCCCGGGTGCTGAAATACAGCTCGCCATTGACCCGGCACACGCGGTCGCTGCGAAAACGGGTGGCGGGGGCGCTGTCCTCGGCGCGCATGGCGTACATGTCGGTCTCCCTGATCAATGCGTGGAAAAGTCTGCAATCAGCTTATGCCTGAAGCACTTGGCGCGCCTGTCCGGCCGATCAACGGCGGCGCGGCGGTTTACTCCTGCGACCTGCACAGTTTCATTCGCGGCCTGCCGGCAACTGTCCCTGTGTTGTGCGCGGTCGGGCGCCTAGAATGAGTGTTCTTGTCAGCAGGCTTTTGGGGATCGCATGCACATTTCATCGGGGCGCTGGGTGTACGGACTGTTCCTGGCGCTGCTGACCGCATTTCTGTGGGGCATCCTGCCGATCAAGCTCAAACAGGTGCTGCAGGTGATGGACCCGGTCACGGTGACCTGGTTTCGCCTGTTGGTGTCCGGCGGCTGCCTGTTCATTTATCTGGCCTCGGTAAAACGTCTGCCGAGTCGCAAGGTGCTCGGGCCCAAGGGCAGCTGGCTGGTGCTGATGGCCGTGCTGGGGCTGGTCGGCAATTACGTGCTGTACCTGATGGGTCTCAACCTGCTCAGCCCCGGCACCGCGCAACTGGTGGTGCAAATGGGCCCGATCATGTTGCTGATTGCCAGCCTGTTCGTGTTCAAGGAGCGCTTCAGCATCGGCCAGGGCATCGGCTTGCTGGTGCTGCTGATCGGCTTTGGCCTGTTCTTCAATCAGCGCCTGGCCGAACTGCTGACCTCGCTGTCCGATTACACCGCTGGCGTGCTGTTGGTGTTGCTGGCGTCGACCGTCTGGACCTTTTACGCGCTGGGGCAGAAGCAATTGCTGACGGTGTGGAATTCGTTGCAGGTGATGATGGTGATCTATCTGTTCTGCGCGCTGTTGCTGACGCCTTGGGTGCATCCGCTGGAAGCGCTGGAGCTGAGCCCGCTGCAGGGCTGGCTGTTGCTGGCGTGCTGCATGAATACCTTGATCGCTTACGGCGCATTCGCCGAAGCGCTGGCGCATTGGGAAGCGTCGCGGGTCAGTGCGACGCTGGCGATCACGCCGTTGGTGACATTCGTTGCGGTGGCGATTGCGGCGCGGATCTGGCCCGAGTATGTGCATGCCGAGCAGATCAATGCGCTGGGCTATGGCGGGGCGGTGCTGGTGGTGCTGGGTTCGGCGCTGGTGGCGTTGGGGCCGTCGTTGATTGCCGGGCTCAGGGCGCGGCGGATGCGCATGGCCTGAAGATCAAAAGATCGCAGCCTGCGGCAGCTCCTACAATTGGAATGCGTTTCCCTGTAGGAGCTGCCGAAGGCTGCGATCTTTTGCTTTAGCCCTTGGCGCCAGCCTCGATCATGTTCTCCGGCCGCACCCACGCATCGAACTCTTCATCGGTCAGATAACCCAACTGCAGCGCCGCCTCACGCAAGGTCAACCCTTCGCTGTAGGCCTTCTTGGCGATCTCCGCCGATTTGTCATAACCAATATGTGGGTTCAGCGCGGTCACCAGCATCAGCCCACGCTCCAGATGTTTGGCCATGGCCTCGGCATCGGGTTCGAGTCCGGCGATGCAGTGCTGCTGGAAGTTGCTGCAGCCATCGCCGAGCAAACGGATCGATTGCAGCAGGTTGTGGATGATCACCGGTTTGAACACGTTCAACTGCAAGTGCCCCTGGCTCGCAGCAATACCGATCGCCACGTCGTTGCCGAGCACCTGACAGGCGAGCATCGACAGCGCTTCGCACTGGGTCGGGTTGACCTTGCCGGGCATGATCGAACTGCCCGGCTCGTTGGCTGGCAGCTTCACTTCAGCGAAACCCGCGCGCGGACCTGAGCCCAGCAGACGCAGGTCATTGGCGATCTTCATCAACGCCACGGCGAGGGTTTTCAGCGCGCCGGACAAAGTGACCAGCGGCTCATGGCCCGCCAGCGCAGCGAATTTGTTCGGCGCGGTGACGAACGGCAAACCTGAGAGTGCTGCAAGTTCGGCGGCAATCGCTTCACCGAAACCGTGCGGCGAATTCAGCCCGGTGCCCACCGCAGTGCCGCCCTGAGCCAGTTCGCAGACCGCCGGCAGCGCGGCACGAATCGCGCGCTCGGCATAATCCAGTTGCGCGATGAACCCGGACAGCTCCTGACCGAAGGTGATCGGCGTCGCGTCCATCATGTGCGTGCGCCCGGTCTTCACCAGTTTCATGTGCCGTGCCGCCAGTTCAGCAAGGCCGCCGGACAACTCGGCAATCGCCGGCAGCAGCTGTTCCTGCACCGCTTTGGCGGTGGCAATGCTCATGGCGGTGGGGAAGCAGTCGTTGGAGCTTTGCGAGCGGTTGACGTGATCGTTCGGGTGCACCGGCGACTTGCCGCCGCGCGGGTTGCCGGCCAGTTCGTTGGCGCGACCGGCGATCACTTCGTTGACGTTCATGTTGCTCTGGGTGCCGCTGCCGGTCTGCCAGACCACCAGCGGAAACTGCTCGTCGTGCTCACCGGCGAGGACTTCATCGGCGGCCTGTTCGATCAGCCGGGCGATGTCGGCGGGCAGATCGCCGTTGCGGTCGTTGACCCGCGCGGCGGCTTTCTTGATCAGCGCCAGGGCATGCAGCACCGGTAGCGGCATGCGTTCCTGGCCGATGGCGAAGTTGATCAGCGAGCGTTGCGTCTGAGCACCCCAGTAAGCGTCGTCCGGGACTTCGATCTGGCCCAGGCTGTCGGTTTCGATACGGCTCATCGTGCACACTCCTGTTGGTCTGTTGGCGCAATTTAGGCCGGCATCGGCCCGGGTGGTTCCATCGGCTCGATTGTTGACCGCAAAGCCCCGCCAATCAAGCGCGGCAAGGGTCGGGGGTTGAGCCACAGCGATTGTTAGGCGCAGAATGGTCGCCCTTGGGGTTCGACCTCGCTTTGCTTAAAGGAAACTCGATGACTCGTCTTCGCGCCATCTGTACCGCGGTTGCACTGGTTTGCGCCAGCGGCCAGGTGCTTGCCGATACCGCCAGCCACAACGCCAGTGCCGAAGCTTTCCTGACGCTGGCTCACGCTGACAAGCTGGGCACCCCGGTGTACATGCAAGTGCAGCAAATGTTCGCCCAGCGCTTTGAACAGACCAAAGCGCCTGAGTCGAAGAAAGCCGTTCTCGAAACCTACCAGGCCAAGGCCAACGCCGCGCTGGACCAGGCCATCGGCTGGAACAAGCTCAAGCCGGACATGGTCAAGCTCTACACCAGCAACTTCAGCGAGTCCGAGCTGAAGGATCTGGTGGCTTTCTACCAGTCGCCACTGGGCAAGAAAGTCCTCGAAAAAATGCCACAGCTGACCCAGCAGTCGGCGCAGATGACCCAGGGCAAACTGGAAAGCGCGGTGCCGGTGGTCAACAAGCTGCTCGACGACATGACCAAAGAGCTGGACCCGAAAGGCGCTGCTGCGCCGGCCAAGAAGAAGTAAGCGGAGTTCGTGATGACCATGCAACAACGCATCGAATCGACGCTGGCCCTGTTACAGCCTGAGCATCTGCAGGTGCTGGACGAAAGCCACATGCACAGTCGCGGGTTACAGACCCACTACAAGGCTGTGGTGGTCAGCGCGCAGTTCGAAGGCCTGAACCGGGTCAAGCGTCACCAGAAAGTCTACGGCACGCTCGGCGAGCTGATGGGCGAGTTCCATGCGTTGGCACTGCACACCTACACCCCGCAGGAGTGGGCAGAGATCGATGGCGCCCCGGCGTCGCCGACCTGTGCTGGCGGTAGCAAACATTAAGATCAAAAGATCGCCGCCATCGGCAGCTCCTGCAGGGAACTGCCGCAGGCGGTGATGTTTTTGCTAGAATCCGCAACGCGCCGCTTAGCCGGCGCGTTTTTTTTGAATCCGGTTCACCCTTTGCGAGGGTAGCCACCTGGAGAAATACCCATGACACAACCGATTGTCGTAGCGGCACTGTACAAGTTCGTCACCCTCGAAGATTACGTCAACCTGCGCGAGCCACTGCTGCAAGCGATGGTCGACAACGGCATCAAAGGCACCCTGTTGATCGCCGAAGAAGGCATCAACGGCACGGTTTCCGGCACCCGCGAAGGCATCGACGGTCTGCTCGCCTGGCTGAAGAACGATCCACGCATGGTCGACATCGACCACAAGGAATCGTACTGCGACGAGCAGCCGTTCTACCGCACCAAGGTCAAGCTGAAGAAAGAGATCGTCACCCTCGGCGTCGAAGGCGTCGACCCGAACAAGAAGGTCGGCACCTACGTCGAGCCGCAGGACTGGAACGCGCTGATCAGCGACCCGCAAGTGCTGCTGATCGACACGCGCAACGACTACGAAGTGTCGATCGGCACCTTCGAAGGCGCCATCGATCCGAAAACCACCAGTTTTCGCGAGTTTCCCGACTACATCAAAGAACACTTCGATCCGGCCGTGCACAAGAAGGTCGCGATGTTCTGCACCGGCGGCATTCGCTGCGAAAAAGCCTCGAGCTACATGCTCGGCGAAGGTTTCGAAGAGGTCTACCACCTCAAGGGCGGCATCCTGAAGTACCTCGAAGAGGTGCCGCAGGAAGAAACCAAGTGGCGCGGCGACTGCTTCGTCTTCGACAACCGCGTGACCGTGCGTCACGACCTGACCGAAGGCGACTACGATCAATGTCATGCCTGCCGCACACCGGTCAGCGTTGAGGATCGCGCCTCCGAGCACTACGTCGCCGGTATCAGTTGCCCGCATTGCTGGGACAAGCTCAGCGAGAAGACCCGGCGCAGCGCCATCGATCGGCAAAAGCAGATCGAACTGGCCAAGGCGCGCAACCAGCCGCACCCGATCGGCTACAACTATAAGCAAGCATCCACCGAGGCCTAACCATGTCTGCGCGCCTGCTCTATGTGATGGATCCGATGTGTTCATGGTGCTGGGGATTTGCTCCGGTGGCCAAGGCACTGGTCGAGCAGGCGCAGGCAGCCGGGGTCGAGCTGCATCTGGTGGTTGGCGGTTTGCGGACCGGCAGCGGTTCGGCGCTGGAGCCGACCACGCGACGCTACATTCTTGAGCACTGGCAAGCGGTCACCGAGGCCACCGGCCAGCCGTTCAAATTCGACGACGCGTTGCCTGACGGTTTTGTCTACGACACCGAACCGGCCTGTCGCGCCATCGTCACCGCGCGCAGTCTGGCGCCGGATTGCGCGTGGACACTGGTCGGGCTGATCCAGCAGGCGTTCTATGCCGAAGGTCGCGATGTCACCCAGGCCAGCGTGCTGGTCGAACTGGCGGAGCAGGCCGGCGTACCGCGTATCGAATTCGCCGCGTTGTTCGATCATGCCGACCAGCACAAGGCGACCCAGGCCGATTTCACCTGGGTGCAGGATCTGGGCATCGCCGGATTCCCGACCCTGCTCGCCGAGCGCAACGGTCAACTGGCGCTGCTGACCAACGGCTATCAACCGCTCAGCGAGCTGTCGCCATTGCTCGGCCGCTGGCTGGAGCGCGCGGCCTGTGTCTGACCGGGCCGATGACACGCCAGCCGTAGAGCGTGTCGACCGGCTGAGCTGGGCCGAAGTCCGGCGTCTGGCACTGCATCACAAGAAATCCCTGTGGATCGCCAACGGCGTGGCTGTGCTGGCGACGTTGTGCAGTGTGCCGATTCCGTTGCTGCTGCCATTGCTGGTCGACGAAGTCCTGCTCGGCCACGGCGATGCCGCGTTGAAAGTCATGAACCATTTCCTGCCGAGCATGTGGCAACAGGCGGCGGGTTATATCGGCCTGATGCTGGTGGTGACCCTGACCCTGCGTTGCAGCGCCCTGTGTTTTGGCGTGTTGCAGTCACGGCTGTTCGCGCGGCTGGCCAAGGATATCGTCTACCGGATTCGCGTGCGTCTGATCGAACGGCTCAAGCGTATTTCCCTCGGCGAATACGAAAGCCTCGGCAGCGGCACGGTGACCACGCACCTGGTCACCGATCTGGATACCCTCGATAAATTCGTCGGCGAAACCCTCAGCCGCTTCCTCGTCGCGATGCTGACCCTGTTCGGCACCGCCAGCATCCTGATGTGGATGCACTGGAAGCTGGCGCTGCTGATTCTGCTGTTCAACCCGTTGGTGATCTACGCCACGGTGCAGTTGGGCAAACGCGTCAAACACCTGAAGAAACTCGAGAACGACAGCACCTCACGCTTCACCCAGGCGCTGAGCGAAACCCTCGACGCGATTCAGGAAGTGCGCGCCGGCAACCGCCAGGGCTATTTCCTCGGGCGCCTCGGTCTGCGTGCACAGGAGGTGCGCAACTACGCGGTCAACTCGCAATGGAAAACCGACGCCTCGAACCGCGCCAGTGGTTTGCTGTTCCAGTTCGGCATCGACATCTTCCGCGCAGCAGCGATGCTCACCGTGTTGTTTTCCGACCTGTCGATCGGGCAGATGCTCGCGGTGTTCAGCTACCTGTGGTTCATGATCGGCCCGGTCGAACAGCTGCTCAACCTGCAATACGCCTACTATGCGGCGGGCGGCGCACTGGCGCGGATCAATGAACTGCTGGCGCGCGCCGACGAGCCGCAGTATCCCGGCGGCGTCGATCCGTTCAAGGGCCGCGACACCGTCGGCATCGAGGTGCAAGGCCTGAGCTTCGGTTATGGCGACGAGCTGGTGCTGGATCAGATGAACCTGTCGATCCTGCCCGGCGAGAAAGTCGCGATTGTCGGCGCCAGCGGCGGCGGCAAAAGTACCTTGGTGCAGCTGCTGTTGGGGCTGTACACGCCAGCGGCCGGAACCATTCGCTTCGGCGGGTCGACCCAGCAGGAAATCGGTCTGGAGACGGTGCGCGAGAACGTCGCGGTGGTGTTGCAGCATCCGGCACTGTTCAACGACAGCGTACGCGCCAACCTGACCATGGGCCGCATTCGCAGCGACGAAGCCTGTTGGAACGCTTTGGACATCGCGCAGATGGCCGCGACCATCCGCGCGCTGCCCGATGGCCTCGACAGCATCGTCGGTCGTTCCGGCGTGCGTTTGTCCGGCGGCCAGCGCCAACGTCTGGCGATCGCACGGATGATTCTCGCCGAGCCGAAAGTGGTTATTCTCGACGAAGCCACCTCGGCCCTCGACGCCGCCACCGAGTACAACCTGCACCAGGCGATGGCGAAATTTCTCAATGGCCGCACCACGCTGATCATTGCCCATCGCCTGTCGGCGGTGAAACAGGCGGACCGCGTGCTGGTGTTCGACGGCGGGCAGATCGCCGAGGACGGCGACCATCGCCAACTGATCGCCGACGGCGGTCTGTACGCCAAGCTATACGGCAACTTGCAACAGCACTGATCGAAACCTTCGCCGACCTGTCAGACGTTCTGCGCGCGGTGTAAGGCCGCGCCTTGCCTTGAACGAGAACCCCACCTAGTCTCGTCATAGCGAATTCGCCCGGAAGGCGAGCGGGCAGTGCTCATGCAAGGAATCTCATGAAGCAAAAGCAGACTCTGGGAACGCCACGGTTGTTGGGTATCGTCTGGCCCTTTATCGCTGTCGTGGTGTTCCAGGCATTACTCGGGGGCGTGAGCCTTTACGTGCTCTCGGCCGTGCGTGGCTACGTGGCCGGCGAAAGCCTGTGGTCCAAGGGCCAGAAAGACGCCATCTATTACCTCAACCTGTACGCCGACAGTCGTGACGAGGCGATCTATCGCAAGTACCTCACGGCAATCGCCGTGCCCCAGGGCGGGCACGAATTGCGCCTGGCGCTGGATCGTCAGCCGCCGGATCTGCAGGCTGCGCGCGAAGGCATACTCAAGGGCGGCAATCATCCGGACGACGTCTCCAGCCTGATCTGGCTGTACCTCAATTTCCGGCACTTCAGCTATCTCGAAACCGCCATCGATCGCTGGACGATCGGCGACGCCTATCTGGACCGATTGCACGAAGTCGCGCAAGAGATGCATCAAGGCATTGCGCAGAATCAGGCCAGTCCCGGCGATGTGCAGCGTTGGAAAGTGCAGATCTTTGCCATCAACGATGCCGTGACCCCAGCCGCGAAAGCGTTCAGTGATGCCCTGGGCGAGGGCTCGCGGGTGATCATGCGCTTGTTGCTGTTCACCAACCTGGCCACCGCGCTGGGCCTGATCGCGCTGGCGCTGTGGCGCACGCACAAACTGCTCAAGCAGCGACATGAATTCGCCCAGGCGTTGCAGCTGGAGAAGGATCGCGCGCACATCACCTTGCAGTCGATTGGCGATGGCGTGATCACCACCGATGTCAACGGTGCGATCGATTACATGAACCCGGCCGCCGAGGCCATGACCCACTGGAAGGCCGAGCAGGCGGCGGGACTGCCATTGTCGGCGCTGTTCAACCTGCTCGACGAGAACGCCCAGACCGAAGGGCTGACGTTGATCGAGCACATCCTCAGCGGCCAGCTCAGCGGCGGCAGCGAACACTCCAAGCTGATCCAGCGTCTGGACGGCAGCACCCTGTCGGTGACCCTGGTCGGCGCGCCGATCCGCAATGCCGGCAATGTCAGTGGCACGGTGCTGGTGCTGCACGACATGACTCAGGAGCGGCAGTACATCGCCAATCTGTCCTGGCAGGCCACCCACGATGCGCTGACCGGGCTGGCCAACCGCCGCGAATTCGAATATCGCCTCGAACAGGCCTTGCACAAGCTGACGCGTCAGTCCGGCCGGCATGCGCTGATGTTCCTCGATCTGGACCAGTTCAAACTGGTCAACGACACCTGCGGCCATGCGGCGGGCGATGAGTTGCTGCGGCATATCTGCACGCTGCTGCAATCGGGCCTGCGCGAGGGCGACACCCTGGCGCGGCTCGGCGGCGACGAGTTCGGCATCCTGCTGGAGAACTGCCCGCCGGAGGTGGCGGAGAAGATTGCCGAGAGCCTGCGCCAGACCGTGCAGAACCTGCATTTTGTCTGGAAAGGGCGGCCGTTCCTGACCACGATCAGCATCGGCCTGGTGCATGTGGCGCAGAATCCGACCACCCTCGAAGCCTCGTTGCGCGCGGCGGACATGGCCTGCTACATGGCCAAGGAAAAGGGCCGCAACCGCGTGCAGGTCTATCATGCAGACGATTCCGAACTGTCCATGCGCTTCGGTGAAATGGCCTGGGTGCAACGGCTGCACATGGCGCTGGAAGAAAACCGCTTCTGCCTGTATGCCCAGCAGATCGCGCCGCTCAAGCCGCAACCCGGCCAGGCCGGGCACATCGAGATCCTCCTGCGTTTGCATGATGAATCCGGGCGGATGATTTTGCCTGACAGCTTTATCCCAGCGGCGGAACGGTACGGTTTGATGACCCAGTTAGATCGCTGGGTAGTTCAGAACGTTTTCAAGGTTATTGCTCAGTGTATTGAACAGGAACATGAACTTCCTTTAGCGATGTGTGCGATTAATCTGTCAGGCATTACTATCGGAGATGACGCGTTTTTGCACTTCCTGCGCGAACAGTTCGTTAACTACGCTATACCCCCTGAAATGATTTGTTTTGAAATTACTGAAACCAGTGCAATCGCAAATCTTGGCAGTGCAATTCGTTTTATCAATGAACTCAAAGGCTTAGGTTGTCACTTCTCCTTAGATGACTTTTGTGCCGGAATGTCTTCATTCGCTTACTTGAAACATTTGCCTGTAGACTTCCTGAAGATCGACGGGAGTTTCGTAAAGGATATGCTGGACGACCCGATAAACCGGGCAATGGTCGAGGTGATCAATCACATCGGCCATGTTATGGGTAAGCAGACAATTGCCGAGTTTGTTGAAACTAACCAGATCGAACAGGCATTGCTTGAAATAGGTGTGGATTACGCTCAGGGTTATGTCATCGAGCGTCCGCAGTTGTTTACCTGTGACAGTTTGCAAAGTCGCCCTGCCAGACCGCAGCCGTTGTTGTTCAAAGCGCCTGGCACGTTCCGTTGAGTCTCTCGCCGATCTTGCCATCACAACTCAAAAGGAGCCGAACAGTGATCGACACATTCAACCGAACCGGACCGCTCATGGAAGCTGCAAGTTATCCTGCCTGGGCGCAACAGCTCATCGAGGACTGCAGCGAGAGCAAGCGCCGGGTTGTCGAACATGAACTTTACCAGCGCATGCGTGACAACAAACTCAGCGCGAAAACCATGCGCCAGTACCTGATCGGGGGCTGGCCGGTGGTCGAGCAATTCGCCTTGTACATGGCACAGAACCTCACCAAAACGCGCTTCGCCCGCCACCCCGGCGAGGACATGGCGCGCCGCTGGCTGATGCGCAACATTCGCGTCGAACTCAATCACGCCGA
The DNA here is from genome assembly GCF_024169245.1 of Pseudomonas koreensis. Classification (NCBI taxonomy): domain Bacteria; kingdom Pseudomonadati; phylum Pseudomonadota; class Gammaproteobacteria; order Pseudomonadales; family Pseudomonadaceae; genus Pseudomonas; species Pseudomonas koreensis. Next base: position 5,499,408 of record NZ_JALJWP010000001.1, on the reverse strand, counting down.
TTACTGGATGCACTGGAGCCGCGCCCATGGCGTCAGCCTGGAAGATCTTCAGGCCCAGCAAGTGCCGCCAGAACTGCACGCGCTGAGTCACTGGTGCTGGCACACCAGCTCGGCGGATTCGCTGATCGTGGCGATTGCGGCGACCAACTATGCGATCGAGGGCGCGACCGGGGAGTGGTCAGCGGTGGTCTGCTCGACCGGGGTCTACGCGGCGGCGTTCCCGGAAGAAGATCGCAAGCGCGCGATGAAGTGGTTGAAGATGCACGCCCAATACGACGATGCCCACCCGTGGGAAGCGCTGGAAATCATCTGCACCCTGGCCGGCATGAACCCGAGCAAGACCTTGCAGGCCGAGCTGCGTCAGGCGATCTGCAAGAGCTATGACTACATGTACCTGTTCCTCGAACGGTGCATGCAGCTTGAAACCTCGGAGCGGTTGCTGGTCAACCGCGAGCGCCGGACTGTAACCGAAAGCTGATAGAACTGTGGGAGCGAGCCTGCTCGCGAAAGCGGTGGGTCATTCAACGAATCGTTGTCTGACACTGCCTCTTCGCGAGCAGGCTCGCTCCCACAATGATTTCTAGCCAGCCATCGCCAGCCGGTTGCGCCCCTCGCGCTTTGCGACGTACAACGCACTGTCGGCTCGGCGCAGCAAGCTGTCCGCCGACTCGCCCGGCAACAACGTCGAGCATCCCAGGCTCACAGTGATCTCGATCAACTGGCCATCGGCAAAATATTCCTCCGACTGCGTCGCTTGGCGCAAACGCTCGCCGACCATCGCCGCCGCTTCACGGCCGGTGTTGGACAGCAGGATCAGAAACTCCTCGCCGCCATAACGGAACACCATGTCGACGTTGCGCAGCTGCGCCTTGATCGACGCTGCGATAGCCTTGAGCACGTCATCCCCGGCGCCGTGGCCGTGTTCGTCGTTGACCCGTTTGAAGTGGTCGATGTCGAGCATCAGCACCGACAGCGGCTGCACATGGCGGCGCGACATGTCGATCTCGCGCTGCAAGGTCTGTTCCATGGCCACGCGGTTGCCGGCGCCAGTCAACGGGTCGCGCAGGGCACTTTGGGTGGCGGCGCGATAGAGCAGGGCGTTGCGCATCGGGTACAACAGGCAGGACAGCAGCGACTCGAGGTCGCCCTGTTCCTTTTCGTTGAAACGCTGATTACGGCGGAAGACCAGGTCGCCCATGTGCTCGCCTTCGTGGCTCAGGGCGTAGCTGACCGAATGATGACCACGAGCACCGAACTCAAGGCGCAGGTCGCTGGCCTTATGCACATAGCTCAGGGCATCCAACGGCACCAGGCGCTGGATTTCGCGAAAGAACAGTCCAAGGATGCGCTGTGGCTCAAGACTGGTTTGCAGTTGCAGGCTCATTTGCTGACGCAATTGCGCCAGGCTGGTCGGGCGCTCGATCAGCGCCGGCAGTTGACCGAAGCCCAGGCGCTGCAATTTGGCACTGTCGAAGTCAATTGCATGGGTCTGGGAAGGAGATTTCATATGGCGTGAGCCCCTAAGCAGTAAGTCTGTCTTACAGGCTGGGTGAGAGCGGCTATGGGCTGCGCGTCGTACTGATCCATCAGTCCCGTAGGACGTTTGGCGTAAGTTTAGTCTGCCGCAGAACGATCAGTCAGCTATCGAAATCGGCGTTGCCCCATGGCCATCACACGGCATGTTTTGAGGGAATTTAGAGCGAAACCCGTGCCATTCGGTTCGATTTTATTTAAAGCTTTTTGAATCAATGACTTGCTGAAAGCCGCCGGAGCACCGCGCTGGCTAATTGGCGGCTTTGTGACGCTTCTGAGCGGCAATGGTTTGCCGCGACGGCATTCTGCCGCGGCAACAAATGCGACGTACGGCGTTATTGAGCGTTGAAGGCCTGGCCGTTAACGCCCGCGCTGTCGGGACCCATCAGGTACAGATACACCGGCATGATCTGTTCTGGCGTCGGATTATTCAGCGGGTTTTCCCCCGGATACGCCTGGGCACGCATGCTGGTGCGGGTGCCACCGGGGTTGATGCTGTTGGAGCGCACCGGCGCGACGCCTTCAACTTCGTCGGCCAGGGTTTGCATCAGACCTTCGGTGGCGAATTTCGACACGCCATAAGCGCCCCAATACGCACGGCCCTTGCGCCCGACGCTGCTGGAGGTGAATACCACCGACGCATCCTGGGACAGCTTGAGCAGCGGCAGCAGGGTGCTGGTCAGCATGAACATCGCATTGACGTTGACCTGCATGACGCGCATGAAATTTTCGCCGGAGAGTTGTTCGATCGGCGTGCGCGGGCCGATGATCGAAGCATTGTGCAGCAAGCCATCGAGGTGGCCGAATTCGGTTTCGATCATCGCCGCCAGCTCATCATACTGATGGGGCTGGGCGGTCTCGAGGTTGAACGGGATCACCGCCGGTTGCGGATGACCGGCTGCTTCGATTTCGTCATAGACTTCGGTCAGATTGGCTTCGGTCTTGCCCAGCAGCAGCACAGTGGCGCCGTGTGCGGCATAGGTCTTCGCCGCAGCCGCGCCGATGCCACGCCCGGCGCCGGTAACCAGAATGATCCGATCCTTGAGCAATTCGGGGCGAGCGGTGTAATCAAACATAAAAACCTCATAGTCCTTAAAAGATCGTCCGAACGCGGCCCGAGCCTTCCGCAGCTCCTACATGGGTATGCATTCTCATGTAGGAGCTGCCGAAGGCTGCGATCTTTTGATTTTGATCAGCAGCTGCAAAGCGCGCTATCAAGCACCTTGCGCAACTCCAGCGGGTGATCCACCACCACGTCCGCGCCCCAATGCCGTGGGTTGTCGTCCGGGTGGATGTAGCCGTAGGTCACCGCAGCGGTCTTGGTGCCGGCGTCGCGGCCCGATTCGATGTCGCGCAAATCATCGCCGATAAACAGAACGGTCGACGGATCCAGATCAAGCATTTTGCACGCAAGGATCAGCGGCTCAGGATCCGGCTTGCTGTTCTTCACATGATCCGGGCAGATCAGCAGCGCCGAGCGCTCGGCCAGCCCCAGACGTTGCATGATCGGCTCGGCGAAACGCACCGGTTTGTTGGTGACCACGCCCCAGATCAGGTTGGCCTTCTCGATGTCAGCGAGCAGTTCGCCCATGCCGTCGAACAGCTTGCTGTGCACCGCGCAACCGACCAGATAGCGCTCGAGAAACTCCAGACGCAGTTCCTCGAAACCCGGCGATTCCGGGTCCATCGAGAACGTCACCGCGACCATGGCCTTCGCGCCGCCGGAAATCTCGTCGCGAATGTGCTTGTCATTGATCGGCGGCAGACCGCGATCGGCACGCATCGCCTGGCAGATGGCGATGAAGTCCGGCGCGGTGTCGAGCAGGGTGCCGTCCATGTCGAAAAGTACCGCTCTGATGGCCATCGGCTTATTCCTCGCGCAGGGTCTGGATCATGTAGTTGACGTCAACGTCGTTGGCCAGCTTGTAGTGCTTGGTCAGCGGGTTGTAGGTCAGGCCGATGATGTCTTTTACTGTCAGGCCAGCCATGCGGCTCCACGCGCCGAGCTCGGATGGGCGAATGAATTTCTTGAAGTCGTGGGTGCCGCGCGGCAGCAGCTTCATGATGTATTCGGCGCCGATGATCGCGAACAGATACGCCTTCGGATTGCGGTTGATGGTCGAGAAGAACACCTGGCCGCCCGGCTTGACCATGCGGAAGCAGGCGCGGATCACCGAGGACGGATCCGGCACGTGCTCAAGCATTTCCAGGCAGGTCACGACGTCGAACTGCTCGGGCATTTCTTCGGACAGGGCTTCGGCGGTGATCTGCCGGTATTCGACGCTGACCCCGGATTCCAGCTGATGCAGTTGCGCGACCGCCAGCGGCGCTTCGCCCATGTCGATGCCCATCACCGTGGCGCCGCGCTGGGCCATGGCTTCGCTGAGGATGCCGCCGCCGCAACCGACGTCGAGGACTTTCTTGCCGGCCAGGTTGACCCGTTCGTCGATCCAGTTGACCCGCAGCGGGTTGATGTCGTGCAGTGGCTTGAATTCGCTTTCGCGGTCCCACCAGCGATGAGCCAGGGCCTCGAATTTGGCGATTTCGGCGTGGTCGACGTTGCTCATGTTCAATTCCTCGAAAAACCTGAAAAGGGCTGTAGCCGCGGATATTGCGCCGCGGTGTTTACGATTCGGTATGGCCGCTGATGCGCTGGCCCCAGTGGCGGGCGGTCTCGCCCAGCTGTTGTTCGTCCATGCGGGTCAGGCGCCGGTCGTCGAGCAGTTGCTTGCCGGCGACCCACAGGTGTTTCACGCAATCGCGCCCGGTGGCATAGATCAGCTGCGACACCGGGTCATACACCGGTTGCTGCGCCAGACCGGACAGGTCGAAAGCGACGATGTCCGCGGCTTTGCCGATCTCCAGCGAGCCGACTTGCGCCTCGATCCCCAGTGCCCGCGCGCCATTGAGAGTGGCCATGCGCAGGGCGCGATGGGCGTCCAGCGCGGTGGCGGAACCGGCGACGGCCTTGGCCAGCAGCGCAGCGGTGCGGGTTTCGCCGAGCAGATCGAGATCATTGTTGCTCGCCGCACCATCGGTGCCCACAGCCACATTGACCCCAGCCTGCCACAAACGCTCGACCGGGCAGAAGCCGCTGGCCAGTTTGAGATTGGATTCCGGGCAGTGGATCACGCTGCTGTTGCTTTCTACCAGCAGCGCGAGGTCTTCATCGCTGATCTGGGTCATGTGCACCGCCTGGAACCGCGGGCCGAGGAGGCCAAGGCGGCCGAGACGCGCCAGTGGCCGTTCGCCGGTCTGCTCGACGGCTTGCTGCACTTCGAATGCGGTTTCATGCACGTGCATGTGGATCGCGGCGTCCAGCTCTTCGGCGATCACGCGGATTTTCTCCAGGTTCTCATCACCGACGGTGTAGGGTGCATGAGGGCCAAAGGTGATCTTGATGCGTTCGTGATGCTTGAGGTCGCCGAACAATTCGACGCCCTGACGAATGGCTTCGTCGGCGCTGCTGGCGCCGGGGATCGGGAAATCGAGGATCGGAATGGCGATCTGCGCGCGGATACCGCTGTTGTGCACGCGCTCGCTGGCGACTTTCGGGAAGAAGTACATGTCCGAGAAACAGCTGATGCCGCCCTTGATCTGTTCGGCGATGGCCAGATCGGTACCATCGCGGACGAAATCTTCATCGACCCACTTGCCCTCGGCCGGCCAGATGTGGTTTTCCAGCCAGGTCATCAGCGGCAAATCGTCGGCCAGGCCACGGAACAGCGTCATCGCCGCGTGGCCGTGGGCGTTGATCAGGCCCGGGGCGAGCAGCACGTCCGGCAGTTCACGGACTTCCGTCGCGTTACACTTCAACGCTTCGGCGCGCGGGCCGATAAACACGATGCAACCGTCACGGATGCCCAGGCCGTGCTCCTTGAGCACTACGCCTGCAGGTTCGACGGGGACCAGCCAGGTCGGCAGCAATAACAGGTCGAGCGCAATGGCAGGTTTCGGCATCGAGGGTCGGTTCCAGTGCTTTTGTAAAGGATGGCGAAGTATACCCGAGCGTCTTCGCGGGGGGATCGCTATAATCGGCGGCTTTTGTTCATGAGTGCGGGGTGTGGGATGCGCGATCGACTGTTGGCTGCGGAGAAAGTGAAGGCCATCGATTGGCGTGATGGCGCGCTGCACCTGCTGGATCAGCGTATTTTGCCGTTCGAGGAAACCTGGATCGCCTACACCAGCGCCGCCGGCGTGGCCGAGGCGATTCGCTCGATGGTCGTGCGTGGCGCGCCGGCCATCGGCATCAGCGCGGCCTATGGTGTCGTCCTCGCGGCGCGGGCGCGGATTGCCGAGGGCGGCGACTGGTACGCGGCGCTGGAAGAAGATTTCGCCCTGTTGGCCGACTCGCGTCCGACTGCGGTCAATCTGTTCTGGGCGCTGGGCCGCATGCACGATCGCCTGGATCGTCTGAAAAGCAATGCCGATCCGCTGGCGGCGCTGGAAGCCGAAGCCATCGCCATTCACGAAAGCGACCGCGAGGCCAACCTGACCATGGCGCAGCTCGGCGTCGATCTGATTCGCAAGCATCAGGGCAATGCCCAGGCGATTCTCACTCACTGCAACACTGGCGCGCTGGCCACGGGTGGTTTCGGCACTGCGCTGGGAGTGATCCGCGCTGCTTATATAGAAGGCATGGTCGAACGCGTCTACGCCGATGAAACCCGGCCGTGGCTGCAGGGCTCGCGCCTGACCGCGTGGGAGCTGGCCAACGAAGGCATCCCGGTGACCCTGAACGCTGACTCCGCTGCTGCACACATCATGAAAACCAAAGGCGTGACCTGGGTGATCGTCGGCGCTGATCGCATCACCGCCAATGGCGACGTGGCGAACAAGATCGGGACTTATCAACTGGCGGTGAACGCCATGCACCACGGCGTGCGTTTCATGGTCGTCGCGCCGAGTTCGACCATCGACATGAACCTCGCCAGCGGCGATGACATTCCGATTGAAGAGCGCGATGGCGCCGAACTGCTGGAAGTCGGCGGCAAACGCGTCGGTGCCGATGTTGAAACGTTCAACCCGGTGTTTGATGTCACTCCGGCGGATCTGATCGACGCGATCGTCACCGAGAAAGGCATCGTCGAGCGCCCGGACACCGCGAAAATGGCCCAGCTGATGTGCCGCAAGCGCCTGCATTAAGGTCAGCATGCTCAGGGTAGGAGCTGCCGAAGGCTGCGATCTTTTGACTTTGCTTTTAAGGAGCGAAGATCAAAAGATCGCAGCCTTCGGCAGCTCCTACAGGTGTGTGTGCCAGCAAAGAGGCGGTTATTGTCAATAAACATCGCTAATTCAGCGCCGGTTTTCACATTCAACCAAGCTCTGAGCCTCTCTCGTCCCTCTCAAGCCTGTCATCAGTCAACTAACTATGCTCCATGCGCATCTGGGGGATAGGTGCGTGGCGGCCTTTGTGATAACATCCGGCGTTTTCCGAGGCGGCTCCACGGAGCGGTCTTTACTGCGCAAATCCGCGATCCAATGTTGATTTGTCGTAAGTCGGCGCATGGCACTCGGCCGGCCCCGACGAGCTTCGTTGCTCCCACATGGATATGACGAAGTTTCACCAGAAAAAGGAATCAGGCTTCTCATGGGCGAACTGGCCAAAGAAATCCTCCCGGTCAATATCGAAGACGAGCTGAAACAGTCCTACCTCGACTACGCAATGAGCGTGATCGTCGGCCGTGCACTGCCGGATGCGCGCGATGGCCTCAAGCCCGTGCACCGTCGCGTACTGTTCGCGATGAGCGAGCTGGGCAACGACTACAACAAGCCGTACAAGAAATCTGCCCGTGTCGTCGGCGATGTGATCGGTAAGTATCACCCGCACGGTGACACTGCCGTGTACGACACCATCGTTCGTATGGCCCAGCCTTTCTCCCTGCGCTACCTGCTGGTCGACGGCCAGGGCAACTTCGGTTCGGTCGATGGCGACAATGCCGCGGCCATGCGATACACCGAGGTGCGCATGACCAAGCTGGCGCACGAGCTGCTGGCTGACCTGCACAAGGAAACCGTGGACTGGGTGCCGAACTACGACGGCACCGAACTGATCCCGGCGGTCATGCCGACCCGCGTACCGAACCTCCTGGTCAACGGTTCCAGCGGTATCGCCGTGGGCATGGCGACCAACATTCCGCCGCACAACCTCGGTGAAGTCATCGACGGTTGCCTGGCCCTCATCGACAACCCCGAGCTGACCGTCGATGAGCTGATGCAATACATTCCCGGTCCAGACTTCCCGACCGCCGCGATCATCAACGGTCGCGCCGGCATCATCGAAGCCTACCGCACCGGTCGCGGGCGCATTTACATGCGTGCCCGCTCGATCATCGAAGACATCGACAAGGTCGGCGGTCGTCAGCAGATCGTCATCACCGAACTCCCGTACCAGCTGAACAAGGCGCGTCTGATCGAGAAGATCGCCGAGCTGGTCAAAGAGAAGAAGCTTGAAGGCATCACCGAGCTGCGCGACGAGTCCGACAAGGACGGTATGCGCGTCGTGATCGAACTGCGTCGCGGCGAAGTGCCTGAGGTGATCCTCAACAACCTCTACGCCCAGACCCAGCTGCAATCGGTGTTCGGTATCAACATCGTCGCGCTGATCGACGGCCGCCCGCGCATCCTCAACCTCAAGGATCTGCTCGAAGCCTTCGTCCGTCACCGTCGCGAAGTGGTTACCCGCCGTACCGTGTTCGAACTGCGCAAAGCGCGCGAGCGTGGGCATATTCTCGAAGGCCAGGCTGTTGCCCTGTCGAACATCGACCCGGTGATCGCCCTGATCAAGGCCTCGCCAACTCCGTCGGAAGCCAAGGAAGCGCTGATCAGCACGCCTTGGGAATCTTCCGCCGTGGTGGCGATGGTTGAGCGGGCCGGTGCCGATTCGTGCCGTCCGGAAAACCTCGATCCGCAATACGGTCTGCGCGAAGGCAAGTACTTCCTCTCGCCAGAACAGGCGCAAGCGATTCTCGAACTGCGCCTGCACCGTCTGACCGGTCTGGAGCACGAGAAGCTGCTGGCCGAGTATCAGGAGATCCTCAACCAGATCGGCGAGCTGATCCGCATCCTCAACAGCGCCGTGCGCCTGATGGAAGTGATCCGCGAAGAGCTGGAAGTGATCCGCGCCGAATACGGCGACGTGCGCCGCACCGAAATTCTCGATGCCCGTCTCGACCTGACCCTGGGCGACATGATCCCGGAAGAAGAGCGCGTCGTGACCATCTCCCACGGTGGCTACGCCAAGACCCAGCCGCTGGCTGCGTACCAGGCTCAGCGTCGTGGCGGCAAAGGCAAGTCGGCCACCGGCGTCAAGGACGAGGACTACATCGCTCACCTGCTGGTCGCCAACAGCCACACCACGCTGCTGCTGTTCTCCAGCAAGGGCAAGGTGTACTGGCTCAAGACCTACGAAATTCCGGAAGCATCCCGCGCGGCCCGTGGTCGTCCGCTGGTCAACCTGCTGCCGCTGGACAGTGATGAATACATCACCACCATGCTGCCGGTCGAGGAATACACCGAAGGGCACTTCATCTTCATGGCCACTGCTAAAGGCACGGTGAAGAAGACCCCGCTGGAATCCTTCAGCCGTCAGCGCAGCGTCGGTCTGATCGCGCTGGAGCTGGACGAAGGCGACGTGCTGATCTCTGCGGCCATCACCGATGGCGAGCGCGAAGTGATGCTGTTCTCCGACGGCGGCAAGGTCACCCGCTTCAAAGAGTCCGACGTACGTGCCATGGGTCGTACCGCTCGCGGCGTGCGCGGCATGCGTCTGCCGGAAGGGCAGAAGCTGATTTCCATGCTGATCCCGGAAGAAGGCAGCCAGATCCTCACCGCTTCGGCGCGTGGTTATGGCAAGCGCACCGCGATCACCGAGTTCCCTGAGTACAAGCGTGGCGGTCAGGGCGTGATCGCCATGGTCAGCAACGAGCGTAACGGCCGTCTGGTCGGCGCGGTGCAGGTGCTCGACGGTGAAGAAATCATGCTGATCTCCGATCAGGGCACTCTGGTGCGTACCCGTGTCGGCGAAGTGTCGAGCCTGGGCCGTAACACTCAGGGCGTGACGCTGATCAAGCTGGCCAAGGATGAAACCCTGGTCGGGCTGGAGCGGGTCCAGGAGCCTTCGGAAGTCGAAGGCGAAGAGCTCGAAGGTGAAGAGGGCGAGGAATTCGCAGGCAGCGTCGGCATCGACGAGGCGGGTGAAGACCAGCAACTCGACGCCGCAGCTGACGAAGAACCGCAGGAATAAGCGGACAAACAAGGGGGCGGATGAGAATTCGCCCCCTTGTTATTTGTCCGGTATGAATTTTCGAGAGGTCCCTGTAGGAGCTGCCGAAGGCTGCGATCTTTTGATCTTGCTTTTCGGGGTGAAGATCAAAGGATCGCAGCCTTCGGCAGCTCCTACAGGCTAAATGTTCGGATGCCAGAATGTGCACATTCGCCTATGTGCAGCATCAGCGATTTACAGTTTTTGTGTATCACCAAATCAGAGCGAGATTGGATGTGAGCAAGCGAGCCTATAACTTCTGCGCCGGTCCGGCGGCGCTGCCTGAAGCTGTCCTGCAGCGCGCCCAGGGTGAACTCCTTGATTGGCACGGCAAGGGTCTGTCGGTCATGGAAATGAGCCATCGCAGCGATGAGTTCGTGTCCATCGCCACCCAGGCCGAGCAGGATCTGCGTGACCTGCTGAATATCCCGTCGAACTACAAAGTGCTGTTTCTGCAGGGCGGCGCCAGCCAGCAGTTCGCACAGATCCCGCTGAACCTGTTGCCTGAAGGCGGCTCGGCCGATTACATCGACACCGGTATCTGGTCGCAGAAAGCCATCGAAGAAGCCTCGCGCTACGGTCACGTCAACGTCGCCGCCACCGCCAAGCCTTACGACTATTTCGCCATCCCTGGCCAGAACGAGTGGAACCTGTCGAAAGACGCTGCTTACGTTCACTACGCGCCGAACGAAACCATCGGCGGTCTGGAATTCCAGTGGATTCCGCAAACCGGTGACGTGCCACTGGTGGCGGACATGTCTTCGGACATCCTCTCGCGCCCGGTCGACATCTCGCGTTTCGGCATGATCTACGCCGGCGCGCAGAAGAACATCGGCCCGAGCGGCATCCTCGTCAACATCATCCGCGAAGACCTGCTCGGCAAGGCTCGCTCGCTGTGCCCGACCATGCTCGACTACAAGGTCGCGGCCGATAATGGCTCGATGTACAACACCCCGCCGACCCTGGCCTGGTACCTGTCCGGTCTGGTGTTCCAGTGGCTGAAAGAGCAGGGCGGCGTCGAAGCGATTGCCAGACTCAACGACGTCAAGCAGCGCACCCTGTACGACTTCATCGATGCCAGCGGCCTCTACAGCAACCCGATCAACAAATCGGATCGCTCGTGGATGAACGTGCCGTTCCGTCTGGCTGACGATCGTCTGGACAAGCCGTTCCTCGCCGGTGCCGACGAACGCGGCCTGCTCAACCTCAAGGGCCACCGCTCGGTGGGCGGCATGCGCGCCTCCATCTACAACGCCGTCGACATCACCGCGGTCAACGCGCTGGTGGCGTACATGGCGGAATTCGAGAAGGAACACGGCTGATGTCCGAGCAAGAACTCAAGGCACTGCGCGTTCGCATCGACGCTCTGGACACCAAGGTCCTCGAGCTGATCAGTGAGCGTGCGCGTTGCGCCCAGGAAGTCGCCCGCGTGAAGATGGCCTCGCTGGCCGAAGGCGAAGTGCCGGTGTTCTATCGTCCCGAGCGCGAAGCTCAGGTGCTCAAGCGCGTGATGGAGCGCAATCAGGGGCCGCTGGGCAACGAAGAGATGGCGCGGCTGTTCCGCGAAATCATGTCCTCGTGCCTGGCGCTGGAGCAGCCGCTGAAAGTGGCTTACCTCGGCCCTGAAGGCACCTTCACTCAAGCGGCAGCGATGAAGCACTTCGGCCACGCGGTGATCAGCAAGCCGATGGCGGCCATCGACGAAGTGTTCCGCGAAGTGGCGGCCGGTGCGGTGAATTTCGGCGTGGTGCCGGTGGAAAACTCCACCGAAGGCGCGGTCAACCACACGCTGGACAGCTTCCTCGAGCACGACATGGTGATCTGCGGCGAAGTCGAGCTGCGCATCCACCATCATCTGCTGGTCGGCGAAAACACCAAGACCGACAGCATCAGCCGCATCTATTCCCATGCGCAGTCGCTGGCCCAGTGCCGCAAGTGGCTGGACGCGCATTACCCGAATGTCGAACGCGTCGCGGTGTCGAGCAACGCGGAAGCGGCCAAGCGGGTCAAGGGTGAATGGAATTCCGCGGCGATCGCTGGTGACATGGCGGCGGGGCTGTACGGTCTTACGCGTCTGGCCGAGAAAATCGAAGATCGTCCGGACAACTCGACACGCTTCCTGATGATCGGTAACCAGGAAGTGCCGCCGACCGGCGACGACAAGACTTCGATCATCGTGTCGATGAGCAACAAGCCCGGCGCGCTTCATGAGCTGCTGGTGCCGTTCCACGACAATGGCATCGACCTGACCCGCATCGAAACCCGTCCGTCGCGCAGCGGCAAATGGACCTACGTGTTCTTCATCGACTTTGTCGGCCACCACCGTGATCCGTTGATCAAAGGTGTGCTGGAAAAGATCAGTCAGGAAGCAGTAGCACTCAAAGTGCTGGGTTCCTACCCGAAAGCAGTTCTCTAAGGGCGGTAGCAAATGAGTGGCAACTTCCTCGCTCTGGCACAGCCGGGCGTGCAACAACTTTCGCCGTACGTTCCGGGCAAGCCTGTGGACGAACTGGCGCGCGAGCTGGATCTGGATCCGGCAAAAATCGTCAAACTGGCGAGCAACGAAAACCCATTGGGCGCCAGCCCGAAGGCATTGGCGGCGATCCGCGATGAGCTGACCGAGCTGACCCGCTACCCGGACGGCAATGGTTTCGCCCTGAAATCGCTGCTCGCCGAGCAGTGCCGCGTCGAGCTGAATCAGGTCACGCTGGGTAATGGCTCCAACGACATTCTTGAGCTGGTTGCGCGTGCCTACTTGGCGCCGGGCCTGAATGCGGTGTTCAGTGAGCACGCTTTCGCTGTGTATCCGATTGCTACCCAAGCTGTCGGTGCGCAGGCCAAAGTCGTTCCAGCCAAAGACTGGGGCCATGACCTCCCGGCGATGCTTGCGGCCATTGATGCCAACACCCGCGTGGTGTTTATCGCCAACCCGAACAACCCGACCGGCACCTGGTTTGGCGCCGAAGCGCTGGACGAATTCCTGCAAGACGTTCCCGAGCATGTGCTGGTGGTGCTCGACGAGGCGTACATCGAATACGCCGAAGGCAGCGACTTGCCGGACGGTCTTGACTTCCTCGCGGCGTACCCGAACCTGCTGGTGTCGCGCACCTTCTCCAAGGCCTATGGTCTGGCCGCGCTGCGCGTCGGTTATGGCTTGTCGACCCCTGTCGTGGCGGATGTGCTGAACCGCGTTCGCCAGCCGTTCAACGTCAACAGCCTCGCCCTTGCCGCAGCTTGTGCAGCATTGAAGGACGATGAGTATCTGGCGCAAAGCCGTCAGCTCAACGAATCCGGCATGCAGCAGTTGCAGGCCGGTTTGCGCGAGCTGGGGCTGGGCTGGATCGAGTCCAAAGGCAACTTCATCTGCGTCGATCTCGGCCAGGTCGCGGCGCCAATTTTCCAGGGCTTGCTGCGCGAAGGCGTGATCGTGCGTCCGGTGGCCAATTACGGCATGCCGAACCACCTGCGCGTGACCATCGGTCTGCCAGCGGAAAACAGCCGTTTCCTCGAGGCGCTGCGCAAGGTTCTGGCTCGTGGTTGATGTCACTGCGCTGCAACCTGCTGCACCTATGATCGGTCGCCTTGTGGTGGTCGGTCTGGGGTTGATCGGTGGTTCGTTTGCCAAGGGTTTGCGTGAGAGCGGCCTGTGCCGTGAAGTGGTCGGCGTCGATCTGGATCCGCAATCGCGCAAGCTCGCGGTCGAATTGGGTGTGGTCGATCGTTGTGAAGACGATTTGGCGGCAGCTTGTGTCGGTGCCGATGTGATTCAACTGGCGGTGCCGATTCTGGCGATGGAAAAACTGCTCGCGCGTTTGGCTGTTATGGATTTGGGTGCGGCGATCCTCACGGATGTCGGCAGTGCCAAAGGCAACGTGGTGCGCGCGGCGACTGAAGCGTTCGGCGGCATGCCGGCTCGTTTCGTCCCGGGGCACCCGATTGCCGGTTCCGAGCAGAGCGGGGTAGAGGCCTCGAATACCGAGCTGTTCCGCCGACACAAGGTAATCCTGACGCCGCTCAAGCAGACCGATCCTGCCGCCCTGGCGGTGGTTGACCGGCTCTGGCGCGAACTGGGCGCCGATGTCGAGCACATGCAGGTCGAGCGTCACGACGAAGTGCTTGCCGCGACCAGTCATCTGCCGCACCTGCTGGCCTTCGGTCTGGTCGATTCATTGGCCAAGCGCAATGAAAATCTGGAGATCTTCCGTTACGCTGCCGGTGGTTTTCGCGATTTCACAAGAATCGCCGGAAGCGACCCGGTGATGTGGCACGACATCTTTCTCGCCAACCGCGAGGCTGTCCTGCGCACACTCGATACATTTCGCAGCGACCTCGACGCCTTGCGCGACGCGGTCGATGCAGGGGATGGGCACCAATTGCTGGGCGTTTTCACGCGCGCCCGGGTTGCCCGCGAGCATTTCAGTAAAATCCTGGCCCGCAGGGCCTATGTGGACGCTATGAATTCCAACGATCTGATCTTCCTGGCTCAACCTGGTGGCCGCCTGTCCGGTCGGATTCGCGTACCGGGTGACAAATCGATTTCCCACCGTTCGATCATGCTCGGCTCGCTGGCCGAAGGCGTCACCGAAGTCGAAGGTTTTCTCGAGGGCGAAGACGCCCTGGCGACCTTGCAGGCCTTCCGCGATATGGGCGTGGTCATCGAAGGCCCGCATCACGGCCGCGTGACCATCCACGGCGTCGGCCTGCACGGCCTGAAACCGGCGCCGGGCCCGATCTATCTGGGCAACTCCGGCACCTCGATGCGTCTGCTCTCCGGCCTGCTGGCGGCGCAGAACTTCGACAGCACTCTGACCGGCGACGCATCGCTGTCCAAGCGGCCGATGAATCGCGTAGCCAATCCTCTGCGGGAAATGGGCGCGGTCATCGAAACCGCCGCTGAAGGTCGTCCACCGATGACCATTCGCGGTGGTCACAAGCTCAAGGGTCTGACCTACACCATGCCGATGGCCAGCGCTCAGGTGAAGTCCTGCCTGCTGCTCGCCGGTCTGTACGCTGAAGGCAAGACCACCGTCACCGAGCCGGCACCGACTCGCGATCACACCGAGCGCATGCTGCGTGGCTTCGGCTACCCGGTCAGCGTCGACGGTGCAACGGCTTCGGTCGAATCCGGCGGCAAGCTGACCGCGACTCACATCGAAGTGCCGGGCGACATCTCGTCGTCGGCGTTCTTCCTGGTAGCGGCCTCGATCGCCGAGGGTTCCGAGCTGGTGCTTGAGCACGTTGGTATCAACCCGACCCGCACCGGCGTGATCGACATCCTGCGTCTGATGGGCGCTGACATCACTCTGGAAAACCAGCGTGAAGTCGGCGGCGAGCCGGTAGCGGACTTGCGCGTAAGGGCAGCTAGACTCAAAGGTATCGAGATTCCAGAAGAACTGGTGCCGCTGGCCATCGACGAATTCCCGGTACTGTTCGTCGCGGCTGCGTGCGCCGAAGGGCGTACCGTGCTGACCGGCGCTGAAGAGCTGCGGGTCAAGGAATCCGACCGGATCCAGGTCATGGCGGACGGCTTGCTGGCGCTGGGCGTCAAGTGCGAACCGACCCCGGACGGTATCATCATCGACGGCGGCCAGATCGGCGGCGGTGAAGTGCACGGTCACGGCGACCATCGTATCGCCATGGCCTTCAGCGTCGCTTCGTTGCGCGCTACCGCACCGATCCGCATCCACGATTGCGCCAACGTCGCGACCTCGTTCCCCAATTTCCTCGCACTGTGCGGGCAAGTCGGCATTCGTGTGGCACAAGAGGCTCAGTCGTGAAAAACATTGCACCGGTCATCACCATCGATGGGCCAAGCGGCTCCGGCAAAGGCACCGTCGCCGGGATTCTGGCCAAGCGTCTGGGCTGGAACCTGCTGGATTCCGGTGCGCTTTATCGCTTGCTCGCGTTTGCGGCGCACAACCATGGCGTCGACCTGACCAATGAAGAGCTGCTGAAGACATTGGCCGCTCATCTGGATGTGCAATTCATCGCCGCGACCGAAGGTCAGCTGCAGCGGATCATTCTGGAAGGCGACGAAGTCAGCGATGTCATTCGCACCGAAAGCGTCGGTTCCGGCGCCTCGCAAGTGGCTGCGCTGCCCGCTGTGCGCGAGGCGCTGCTGCAGCGTCAGCGTGCATTCCAGGAAGCGCCGGGCCTGGTGGCCGACGGCCGCGACATGGGTACGGTGGTTTTTCCGGACGCACCGCTGAAGATTTTCCTCACCGCCAGTGCCGAGGAGCGGGCGCGCCGTCGATATTTGCAGTTGAAGGGCAAAGTCGAGGGTGTTAGTCTGTCGAGTCTGCTAGATGAGATCCGTGCACGCGATGAGCGTGACACCCAGCGCGCGGTAGCCCCGCTCAAGCCGGCGGCCGACGCGATTCAGCTGGATTCCACGGAGCTTTCCATCGATCAGGTGCTTGAACGCATCATGAGCGAGATCGCCATTCGCGATATCGCCGGGTGACCAAGAGGGCCACAGGGGACCAGTCATAGTCCTGCGGTGCTTCTTTTAAATGAAACTAACCCACACCGTCTGGGGTGTGGAGATGGGCGTTTACTTCGCCCTCATCTACAGGAATTAAAATGAGCGAAAGCTTTGCGGAACTCTTTGAAGAAAGCCTGAAAACCCTGAACCTTCAGGCAGGCTCCATCATCACCGGTGTTATCGTTGATATCGATTACCAGGCTCGCTGGGTAACCGTTCACGCTGGTCTGAAGTCTGAAGCACTCATCCCGCTTGAGCAGTTCTACAACGATGCTGGCGAACTGAACATCAACGTTGGTGATGAAGTTCACGTTGCTCTGGATTCGGTTGAAGACGGCTTTGGCGAAACCAAGCTGTCCCGTGAAAAAGCCAAGCGCGCTGAATGCTGGATCGTTCTGGAAGCAGCCTTCGCAGCCGAGGAAGTGGTCAAGGGCGTTATCAACGGTAAGGTTAAAGGCGGCTTCACTGTCGACGTTAACGGCATCCGTGCGTTCCTGCCAGGTTCCCTGGTTGACGTCCGTCCAGTGCGCGACACCACGCACCTGGAAGGCAAAGAGCTGGAATTCAAGGTCATCAAGCTGGACCAGAAGCGCAACAACGTTGTCGTTTCCCGTCGCAGCGTCCTCGAAGCCGAGAACTCCGCCGAGCGTGAAGCTCTGCTGGAATCCCTGCAGGAAGGCCAGCAAGTCAAAGGTATCGTCAAAAACCTCACCGATTACGGCGCATTCGTCGATCTGGGTGGCGTGGACGGCCTGCTGCACATCACCGACATGGCCTGGAAGCGCATCAAGCATCCTTCCGAGATCGTCAACGTTGGTGACGAAATCGACGTCAAGGTTCTGAAATACGATCGCGAACGCAACCGTGTTTCCCTGGGCCTGAAGCAGCTGGGCGAAGATCCATGGGTTGCTATCAAAGCCCGTTACCCAGAAGGCACTCGCGTTACCGCTCGTGTAACCAACCTGACCGACTACGGCTGCTTCGCTGAGCTGGAAGAAGGCGTTGAAGGTCTGGTACACGTTTCGGAAATGGACTGGACCAACAAGAACATCCACCCTTCGAAAGTCGTACAAGTCGGCGACGAAGTGGAAGTCATGGTTCTGGATATCGACGAAGAGCGTCGTCGTATCTCCCTGGGCATCAAGCAGTGCAAGTCGAACCCGTGGGAAGACTTCTCTGGCCAGTTCAACAAGGGCGACAAGATCTCCGGCACCATCAAGTCGATCACCGATTTCGGTATCTTCATTGGTCTGGACGGCGGCATCGACGGTCTGGTTCACCTGTCCGACATCTCCTGGAACGAAGTGGGCGAAGAAGCCGTACGTCGTTTCAAGAAGGGCGACGAGCTGGACACCGTCATCCTGTCGGTTGACCCAGAGCGCGAGCGCATCTCCCTGGGCATCAAGCAACTGGAAAGCGATCCGTTCTCCGAGTACGTCTCGGTTAACGACAAGGGCGCTATCGTGACCGGTACCGTGAAAGAAGTTGACGCCAAAGGCGCCATCATCGTTCTGGCCGACGACATCGAAGCTACCCTGAAAGCCTCCGAAATCAGCCGTGACCGCGTTGAAGACGCGCGCAACGTTCTGAAAGAAGGCCAGGAAGTTGAAGCCAAGATCATCAGCGTTGATCGCAAGAGCCGCGTAATCCAGCTCTCGATCAAGTCGAAAGACGATGCTGAAGAGAAAGAAGCCATCCAGAGCCTGAAAGCGGCTCCGGAGGGTGAAACTGACACCACCATGGCGGCACTGCTGCGTCAAGCAATGGCCAAACAGAACTGAGTTCTGCTTGATCATTAAAAAGGGCGACTTCGGTCGCCCTTTTTTGTGTGTGCGATTTGGTCTTTGCACGTCCGTGCATGAAACCAATGTCTTCGCGTGCAGGTCTGTTTCTTTAATCGGATCAATCGCCTATTCGCGACTAAGCTTGGTCTTGAGCATTAGTCGTCAGGCTTGCCTGGCATAAGGAAGTGGATGAACAAGTTACTTGTTGTTGCAATGGTTTTGGCCTTGGCAGGCTGCACCACCAGTGCGAAAACCCATGCAGTGCGCGGCGTCAGTGGTATCGAAGTTGACTGCTCCGGTCTCGGCTCTAGTTGGGAAAAGTGCCAGAAGCGTGCGGCGAAGGAGTGTAAAGGCAAGGGCTACAAGGTCATCACCCGTTCTGATGATGCGAAGGATGAAGACGAATACCCGTTCGGTTTCAATCCCGCAGGCTTTGTAACCCGGACCATGCTGGTGATGTGCCGTTAGGTGCGACTTGCCATCGGGATGCCCTGAAAAAGGGCGTTTTGACCCCGGGAAAGATATGTCAATCCCTGGGCTGTTCAAAATCATCCGGGCATGCTAAAACCTTTCAAGCGCTGATCTAGCTGCTTGAAAAAGAAGGGAAAAATATGACGAAGTCGGAGTTGATCGAACGAATTGTCACCCATCAAGGGCTACTCTCATCCAAAGATGTGGAGCTGGCCATCAAGACCATGCTTGAACAAATGTCTCAGTGCCTCGCCACCGGTGATCGCATCGAGATCCGTGGATTCGGCAGCTTCTCCCTGCACTACCGCGCGCCGCGCGTCGGCCGCAATCCAAAGACCGGCCAGTCTGTCAGCCTGGACGGTAAATTCGTTCCGCATTTCAAACCGGGCAAGGAATTGCGTGACCGCGTGAATGAGGAAGAGGAGGAGGGCGCTTGATCTTCGCTATTCAAATTCAAGGGGGCGTGAATGCGTAACCTCAAACGCATACTGGTTGGCGTTTTTCTTCTGCTGATGGTTCTGGTTGTTCTGGCGTTTGTACTGGAAAACCAGCAATCGGTTTCGCTTTTGTTTCTGGGTTTTTCCGGTCCGCAGTTGCCGGTGTCGGTTGTTGCAGTGTTGGCGTTGCTGATCGGTATGTTGATCGGTCCAATTTTGGGTTGGTTTCTGGGACGCTCGTCCAGAGCTGCACGCAAGCGACTGGTCTAAAGGCGACAGGCGCGCGGCATCTGTCGAAATTGCGCCTCAGCCTGTCTTTATCCATTAGTAAAAGCATCATTAAGCTGTAAAATGCGTCCCTTGTTCGATCGTGCCTTCGCATGTCGATTCAGACTGACTCTGACGGATGCCAACTGATAGTTGCTTCTGCATTCATGGATTAGACCGCGCTCGCTTGCAGCGCTGTCCGCAGCTCAAGGGTATCGTTTCGCGTGAAAATTCTAGTTACCGGCGGCGCCGGCTTCATTGGCTCGGCAGTCATCCGTCACATCATCTCCAACACTTCCGATGCAGTGGTCAACGTCGATAAGCTGACTTACGCCGGCAATCTGGAGTCCTTGGCAGAAGTCAGCCAGAATTCGCGTTACGCCTTCGAGCGCGTCGATATCTGCGATCGTGACCCGATCGACCGTGTCCTGCGTGAACACCAACCAGATGCAATCATGCACTTGGCCGCAGAATCACACGTCGACCGCTCGATCTCCGGCCCGTCCGAATTCATCCAGACCAATATCATCGGTACCTACACGCTGCTCGAAGCAGCGCGCCACTACTGGGCTGCGCTGGATGACACGCGCAAAGCCAACTTCCGTTTCCACCACATTTCGACCGACGAAGTTTACGGAGACCTCGAAGGTCCGGAAGACCTCTTCACCGAAACTACCCCTTACCAGCCAAGCTCGCCGTACTCGGCCAGCAAGGCCAGCTCCGACCACTTGGTCCGTGCCTGGGCGCGTACTTACGGCCTGCCGACACTGGTTACCAACTGCTCGAACAACTACGGTCCATGCCACTTTCCTGAGAAGCTGATCCCGCTGATCATCCTCAACGCGCTGGAAGGCAAACCGCTGCCGGTGTACGGCAAAGGCAACCAAGTTCGTGACTGGCTGTACGTCGAAGATCATGCACGCGCGTTGTACAAAGTCGTCACCGAAGGCGTGATCGGTGAGACTTACAACATCGGCGGTCATAACGAAAAACAGAATATCGAAGTAGTGCATACGCTATGTGCCTTGCTCGATGAGTTGCGTCCCAATTCTGCCCATCGTCCGCACGCCAGCCTGATTACTTATGTTCAGGATCGTCCTGGTCATGATGTGCGTTATGCAATCGATGCCAGCAAGATTCAGCGTGAACTGGGCTGGACGCCGGAAGAGACGTTTGAAACCGGTATTCGCAAGACTGTGGAGTGGTATCTGAACAACGCTGAATGGGTTGAGCACGTGAAAAGCGGCAGCTACCAGCAGTGGATTGACCAGAACTACGCGGATCGCTCGAGCAAAGCATGAAGATTCTGCTTTTAGGAAAGAACGGTCAGGTGGGCTGGGAGCTGCAACGTTCCCTGGCTCCGCTTGGCGAGCTCGTCGCGCTTGATCGTCATCCGGTTGATGGCCTCAGCGGTGATCTGTCCAATCTTGAATCCCTGCGCGCAACGATTCGTCAGGTAAAGCCTGACGTTATCGTTAATGCGGCTGCTTATACGGCAGTCGACAAGGCTGAGTTGGAAACCGAGTTGGCGGACCGCGTGAACGGTCTTGCGAGTGGCGTAATGGCTGAAGAAGCCGCTGCGTTGGGCGCTTGGCTTGTTCACTATTCAACGGATTACGTCTTCAGTGGCCAGGGCGTGACGCCATGGCAGGAGACGGATCCTGTTGCGCCGGTGAACCATTATGGCTCCAGCAAACTCGCGGGCGAGCAGGCGATCATTGCGTCGGGTTGCAAATATCTGATCTTGCGCACCAGTTGGGTGTACGGTGTTCGCGGTAATAACTTCGCCAAGACCATGCTGCGTTTGGCCAAAGATCGCGAAACGTTGAGCGTGATTGCGGATCAGATCGGAGCACCGACCGGGGCTGATCTGATTGCCGATGTTACAGCTTTGACTATGCAGCAAGTTATCAAGCATCCAGAGTTGGCTGGGCTCTATCATCTGGCCGCTGCGGGCGAAGTGTCCTGGCACGGATATGCCAGTCACGTAATTGACTTCGCAAAAGCCCAAGGCGAGGAGTTGGCTGTGGAGACAGTCGATCCGATCGAAACAACGGCCTACCCCACGCCGGCGCGTCGCCCTCTGAACTCACGTCTGAATACCCAAAAACTGCGTGACAATTTTTCTCTACACTTGCCGGATTGGCGAAGTGGTGTAACCCGAATGCTTAGGGAAGTTCTGAATAAATGAACACGACAAATCGTAAAGGCATCATTCTCGCCGGTGGATCGGGCACGCGCCTGCATCCACTGACTCTTGGTGTGTCCAAGCAAATGTTGCCTATCTACGACAAGCCGATGATCTTTTATCCGCTGTCGGTGCTGATGTTGGCGGGAATGCGCGAGATTCTGATCATCTCGACGCCTGAAGACTTGCCTTGTTTCCGCAAGCTTCTGGGGGATGGCAGTCTATATGGCATCAAGTTGACCTATGCCGAACAGCCAAGTCCTGACGGTCTGGCGCAAGCTTTCATCATCGGTGAAGAGTTCATCGGCGATGATCCTTGCTGCCTGATCCTGGGCGATAACATTTTTTATGGTCAGCATTTCTCCGACAATCTGCGTTCAGCGACCAGCCAGCGACAAGGCGCAACGGTATTCGGTTACCACGTTTCCGATCCGGAACGGTTTGGTGTTGTCGAGTTCGACGCCTCCGGCCGCGCGCTGAGCATCGAGGAGAAACCGCTGAAGCCAAAATCCAGCTACGCTGTGACTGGCCTGTATTTCTATGATAATCAGGTAGTCCAGATTGCCAAGAACATTCAGCCTTCGGAGCGTGGAGAGCTGGAGATCACTGACGTCAATCGTGCCTACCTTGAGCAAAAGTCGCTGAATGTTGAAATGCTGGGTCGCGGTTTCGCCTGGCTGGATACCGGGACCCATGATTCCTTGCTGGAGGCGAGTCACTTCGTGCACACCATCGAGCAGCGCCAAGGCTTGAAAGTTGCGTGTCTTGAAGAGATTGCTTTCAATAATGGCTGGATCGACGCCGAACAGCTGGCCAAACAGGCCGACAGCCTGAAGAAAACCGGCTATGGACAGTATCTGCAGAAACTTCTGGATTCCAGCACTCGCTGAGTCCGTTGTCTCGCTCACTTTGTCAGAACCGTGCAAGCAGGAATGGAATGCCAGTAACAACTCCCCGGGTTGCAGTTTTGCTGGCTGCCTACAACGGAATGCAATGGATCGAAGAGCAATTGGCTTCGATCCTCGCTCAATCGGCGGTGCAGATCACCGTTCACATCAGTGTTGATGCCTCTGACGATGGTACGGAGGGGTGGTGCGAAAATTTTGCCGCCCGCCATGCGCACGTGTTCCTGTTGCCGACGGGTATTCGCTTCGGTGGGGCATCGCGCAATTTTTTCCGGCTGATCCGCGACGTCGATTTGCAAGAGTACGACTACGTCTCCTTTGCCGATCAGGATGATGTCTGGCATGTGGACAAACTTCAGCGGGCAATCTCCTCGATGCGCGAGCGTAGCGTGGATGCGTGCTCCAGCAATGTGACCGCGTTCTGGGAAGATGGCAGGACTCAGTTGTTGAACAAGGCGCAACCGCAGACTCGGTGGGATTTTCTTTTCGAAGCCGCCGGCCCCGGTTGTACGTATGTGCTGAGTGCACCGCTGGTGCAGGCGATGAAGCAGTCGATGTTGGCGCAATGGAGTGGGCTGCAGGAAGTCAGCCTGCACGATTGGTATTGTTACGCCTTTGCTCGCAGCCACGGCTTTCGTTGGTATATCGATCCCCATCCTTCGATGGACTATCGACAACACGAAAGTAATCAGGTCGGAGCGAACACCGGCCTTGGTACGATGATCGCCCGCTATAAAACCATTCATGATGGCTGGTGGTTTACTCAGGTTGCGTTAATCGCACGTCTTACGGGGCAGTCTAGCGATCCCTTTGTCGGTTCGTGGCTGGCACTGCGTCGCTGGCAATTGATCAGGCTCTCGTTTTCGTCCTGGCGCTGCCGTCGCCGGGTCAGGGATCGTGTGTTGTTTTTCCTCATCTGCTGGGCGACGGCCCTTGCCGGGAAATCCGCCCAATGAGTGCGCCAAGAGTCTGGGTGACCGGGGCAAGCGGATTCGTCGGTGAGGCGCTGGTCATGCACTTGCTGCTGGGGCGAAAGTTTACGCCGGTGGCGGCTGTGCGTGGCGGTACGCGTCTACTCGGGTTGTGTCCTATTGTGCGATTTGAACTGGGAGCAACCTCGCCCGCGCAGTTGGTCGGTATACACATCGTCGTACATGCGGCTGCCAGGGTACATGTCATGCAAGAGACTGCGGACGATGCATTGGCCGAATTTCGTCGCATAAACGTCGATGGCACCCTGCAATTGGCCCGCTCGGCTGCTCAGGCCGGGGTCAAGCGATTCGTTTTCATCAGCTCAATCAAGGTCAATGGTGAGAGCTCGCCTCCCGGGCGTCCTTTCACGGCGCAGGATAGACCGGCACCGCAGGATCCTTATGGGATTTCCAAGCTCGAAGCGGAGCACGCGTTGCGGTTGCTTGGTAGTGAAACCGGCATGGAGATTGTGATCATTCGCCCGCCACTGGTTTATGGCCCCGGCGTAAAGGCCAATTTTCTCAGTCTGCTCAAGTGGCTCGACAAGGGGATGGTTCTGCCTTTAGGCGGCATTCGCAATCAGCGCAGCATGGTCGCGCTTGGCAACCTGGTCTCGTTTATCGAGACCTGTCTCGACCATCCGGCCGCAGCGGGGCAAACTTTTCTGATCAGCGACGGCAGTGATTTTTCGACACCTGGCCTGCTGCGTCGATTGGCTTCGGCCCTAGGGAAAAAGGCGCGCTTGCTGCCTGTCCCTGCGTTGCTGCTGCTGATCTGTGCAGCTGCCGTGGGCAAGCGCGCTGTGGCTCAGCGAGTCTGTGAATCGTTGCAGGTGGATATCAGCAAAAACCGCGAGATGCTGGGCTGGGTGCCGCCGATTGATGTGGACATTGCCATGCGTCGTACTGCAAACCATTTTCTGGATAGGCATAAATGATTATTGGTGGTTTGTTGCTTCTTGCCATTTTCCTGCTGTCTTGGGCATTGACTTGGGGAGTGCGACGTTACGCGTTGACCAAAAGCCTGATGGATATTCCCAATGAGCGCAGTTCGCACTCGGTACCGACCCCTCGGGGCGGGGGAGTGGCGATTGTCATCAGCTTCCTTTTGGCCCTGCCTATTTTCGGCTGGCTGGGGTTGATGGATCATGCTGCGCTGGTCGCACTTTCAGGCAGTGGGTTGCTGGTGGCACTGATCGGCTTTGCCGACGATCATGGACACATCGCTGCAAGATGGCGGTTGCTCGGACATTTTCTTGCGGCAATTTGGGCTCTATTCTGGTTGGGTGGGCTGGCTCCGATTTCGGTGTTGAACCGCACCGTTGATCTGGGTTGGATGGGTCATGCACTTGCGGCGGTTTATCTGGTTTGGATGCTCAATCTCTATAATTTCATGGATGGTATTGACGGGCTGGCGAGTGCCGAGGCGCTGTGCGCCTGCTTGGGCATTGCACTGGTTTACGCGTTGATCGGCGCAGTCGAGCCAATCTGGGGCGTGCTGGCGATGAGTGCGGCGGTTGGTGGTTTTTTGTGCTGGAACTTTCCACCCGCACGAATCTTCATGGGAGATGCCGGCAGCGGTTTTCTGGGCATTGCCCTCGGGATTATGTCGCTGGATGCGGCAACCCATTCACCAGAGCTGTTGTGGAGCTGGGTCATTCTTCTTGGCGCATTCGTGGTTGATGCAACCTTGACGCTGTGCAGGCGACTGCTCAACGGTGAAAAGGTCTATCAGGCCCATCGCAGTCATGCCTATCAATACGCGGCGCGACATTTTAAAAGCCACAAGGCAGTCACCCTGGCGGTAACCGGATTGAACCTTTGCTGGTTGATGCCATGGGCGGTCGTGGTCGCGTTGGGCCTTGTGCCAGGAGTGGCCGGGCTGATCGCCGCTTATATCCCGCTGTTCTGGTTGGCTATCAGATTTCAGGCCGGCACCCGGGAAATGCCGCCAATCTCTTGAGGCCAGGCCAGCCGGGCGTGGGAGCCTGTATCGGATAATGCTATGATTCGCGACCCCCGCGCGGGGAGGCGTTGGGAGCGCAGGCGTCGGGTATCCTCATGGTCGACTTACGAATCTCTGTCCAGTGCCTTTCGTGACAATCCAGTCAATTTGATGTTGATCAGTTCAATCAGTGTTGGAGCAGTACTAAATGCAGCATAAGGATAATAATTTAAACCTGCTTCGGCTGATCGCTGCGTTGATGGTTCTTTATGCCCACTCGTTTGCGTTCTATGGCAATCCCCCTCCCGGCTTCCTTGGACTCGCCTCTTATGGTGGCCTCGGTATAGAGATTTTTTTCATTATTAGCGGTTATTTGATCGTGAAGAGCTGGGACTTCACCCCCTCGGCCACCAACTTTCTGATCAAGCGTTCCTTACGGATTTTCCCGGCACTGATAGTAGTTGTCCTGATAAGTATGTTCATTCTCGGGCCGCTATTCACCACGTTGACAGTCGGCGAATATTTCAACCACCCGGAATTCTGGGCGTATCTGAGAAATATCATCTTGAGCCCGGTGTTCTATTTGCCCGGTGTACTTGAGCATGCAAGAGTGCCTAACGCTGTCAACGGTTCGCTGTGGAGTTTGCCGGTCGAATTCTTCATGTATCTGGTGGTCATGGCGCTGGGACTTGTTCTGCGCAGCTCGCGCTGGGCCTATATTGCGGTAACGGCACTGTTCGCACTGACAGTGATTTTCTGGTGCTGGCGCGATGCCCCGTCGGTGGTGTTTTACGGCACTGATGTGCGCAATGTTTTCCTCACCGGTATCTACTTCATGATTGGCGCCTGCTACGCGAAGTGGCGGCTCGAACGTTGGTTCAGCCTCTCAGGTGTTTGTATGCTGATCATGGCGACCATTTTATTGGCGCCGTACGCCCCGGTGTCCAAAATTCTTTTATGGTTGACCTTGCCATACGTTGTTCTGGCTTATGGTCTGTCCAGCAGTCGACTGGGCAGCTGGGTCAATCGTGTGGGTGACTGCTCATACGGCGTATATATTTACGCATTCCCGGTTCAGCAGTTTGTCCTGCTCAAATTTCCGAATATTTCCTACCCTTTATACTTGTTCGTCACCATTGTCATTACCTTAGTGCTCGGATACGCCTCGTGGCATCTGGTAGAAAAACGTTTGTTGAAGTTCAAACCCAAGGATAAGTCCAAGGCTATGGTTGGTATTGATAACGTCAAACCGGTATTCGTGCCAGAAACCGGTGAAAGTCTTAAGTCGATGAGCCCGGATCGTTAAATGAAATTCATGATGTCGTGCGGTAGTGTTGAAGCGGTGGTGATTATGGTTGCGAAACGGGGAGCTACGCGATGAGTTGGCTCAGAGGCATGCTGGCGGATCGCAGGATTCTGTTGAGCCTGGTTTCCAATGATCTACGAGCCCGGTATTTGACCAACTACCTTGGTTTTTTATGGGTCTTTATTCAGCCTTGCGCAACCACATTGATTTTGTGGTTCGTGTTTCAGTTCGGCTTCAAAGCAGCGCCTCACGGGGACTTTCCCTTCGTCCTTTGGCTGGTGTGCGGGCTGGTTCCCTGGTTTTTCACCGTGGAGGCGTTGAACGCCGGTTGCACCGCAGTCAAGGAAAACAGCTTTCTGGTGAAGAAGATTGTTTTCAAGGTTTCTCTGTTGCCACTTGTGAAACTTACTTCGGCTGTACTCGTTCACGTGTTCTTCGTGTTCATCCTGTTGCTGTTGTTCGTTATTTATGGCTACGAACCCAACCTTTACTGGCTGCAGGTCGGTTATTACATCGCGTGCCTGTTCATGCTGTTACTGGCGATCGCCTGGATCACCAGTTCGGTGGTGATCTTCTTCCCAGATCTGGGTCAATTGGTGGCCATGGCCACTCAATTCGGTTTCTGGCTGACGCCTGTATTCTGGGATATTGATGCGATTCAGGGGCGCGCGGCTTCCTACCTGCGCTTGAATCCTTTCGCATACATAGTCGAAGGTTTCAGAGATTCGCTGATTCGCGAGGTCTGGTTCTGGGAGCGGCCTACCCAAACCCTGTTTTTCTGGGGGGTATTGATCGTTCTGGCGCTGGTTGGCTGGCGCACGTTCAAAAAATTGAGACCTCACTTTGCGGATGTTTTGTAATGAATGCAGTGAATGAGAGCGCAATCAGCGTCCGTAATGTCAGTAAGGTGTATCGGCTTTACAATAAGCCGGTTGACAGGTTGGTCGAGGCTCTTTCGCCATTCGGCAAGCACCGCCACCATGATTTTCACGCACTGACCGATGTTTCCTTCTCCGTTGAAAAAGGCCAGACGGTAGGGATCCTGGGAAAAAATGGTGCGGGCAAAAGTACCCTGTTGAAAATTCTCACGGGCGTCCTCACCCCGTCCAGCGGTGAGGTCACGGTTGTCGGCCGGGTCGCCTCACTGTTGGAATTGGGCGCTGGCTTCAACCCCGATTACACCGGCGTGGAAAATATCTATTTCCAGGGATCGCTGATGGGCTACTCCCATGCCGAAATGCAAACACGTATTGCGGCGATACTGGAATTTGCGGACATCGGTGATTTCGTCAACCAGCCCGTGCGCATGTACAGCAGCGGGATGTTTGCGCGACTCGCATTTTCTGTGGCGATCAACGTCGAGCCGGATGTGTTGATCGTGGACGAAGCATTGAGCGTCGGTGATGCCGGTTTTCAGCTCAAATGCATGCTCAAGATGAAGCATATGCAAGAGCGCGGAACCACGATTCTGTTCGTCTCTCACGATACCCAATCGGTCATCCGCTTTTGCCAAGCGGTAATCGTGATGCAGAACGGCCAGATCATCGACTACAGCACCGATGTATTGACGGCGACCAAAAACTACGAAAAGAAAGTTCGTAACAGCAGTGCCGCTGCGGCAACCACTGTCGCAGAAGAACTGCACGTCGACATGTCGTATGAAAAGGAACTTGGCGATATTTCGGAAGTTCGATTCGGTTCTCACGCCGCGAAAATCAACGCCGTGGATTTTTACAGCGCAGATGGCACGTTGACCAGTCACTTCGAGCCCACCGAAGACGTCACCATGCATTGCTTCGTCCAGTCCAGCACGCAGATCAAGGAAGTGGTGATGGGCTACTCACTGCGAGACGCGAAAGGTGTCGACGTCGCGGGGGACAATACGTTATTGGCCGGATGCAAGTTTGACCTCGATGCGTGCGCCTACAAAATCAGTTTTTCCTTCCCGCTGAATGTCGCG
The DNA here is from genome assembly GCF_024169245.1 of Pseudomonas koreensis. NCBI lineage: Bacteria > Pseudomonadati > Pseudomonadota > Gammaproteobacteria > Pseudomonadales > Pseudomonadaceae > Pseudomonas > Pseudomonas koreensis. The sequence continues at coordinate 5,470,894 of NZ_JALJWP010000001.1, read as the reverse complement.
CCGGGTGAGTACTTCCTGTTTATCGGAATGGCCAGTCTGGACGGCGAGCGCGTTGAACTGGATCAACGTTGGCCGATGCGCAAAATCAGCGTATCGGGTGGACGACAGATCGTGGGAGTCGCTTATTGTCCGTCAACAGTCAACGTTGTGAAGGTTGTTTGAATCATGCTTAAGATCGGTAATGCGACTGTTGCAGAAACAGTACGATTTCATGTTGATGAAACCGCCGAGTGCATCATTGAGGATGATGTTCAATTGCGCGACCACGTCGTCATCGAGTGTGGTGCGGGCGGTTATCTGCGCATCGCTTCCGGTACGGTCGTCAACTATGGAACCTGGATCAATGGCAGCGGCAAGGTCAGCATAGGCAAAGATGTGCTGATTGCCCCCAACGTATCCATCACTTCATCGTCTCACCGTTATGACCTGCGGGCGCCGATCAAGGATCAGGGGTTGCGTCTCGCCAACGTGAACATTGGAGACGATGTCTGGATCGGCGCCAACGCGTCGGTTCTGGCCGGGTCGGATATCGGCCGCGGCGCGGTGATTGCGGCGAACTCGGTGGTGAAATTCAATGTGCCTGCTGAAAGCATCGCGGCGGGCGATCCAGCGGTTAAAGTGGCATCGCGCAAGTATAAGCGTGTGGTGTTTTACACTTTGCCGCTGATACTGCGCGAGCGGCCAACACTGTTCAGCAGCATTGTAGATGTCTATCTGCCGCTGGCGAACAAGTTTGCCGACGAGGGTTGGGAGTGCGTGTTTGTCGGTTCCGACGAACTTAGAGACGAGTATCCCGAATTCAGGCACAGCTGGATCAGTCCCGCTGCTTACGGTGCAGATTACGCGCAATCCAGTCATCCTGACTGGTTAGCGGACTGGAAGTGCTTGCTCAACAAACAACCGTTGGCATTTCATGACCGGTTTGTTGCATCGTTGATCGAGCAGGTGGAGCCCGACCTGGTGTTCTGCTGGAACTACGATGGCAGTTTGGAGACGGCCTGCCAAGCCAGGAATGTCCCACTGATTTTCAACGAGTTGGGTATGTTGCGCGCACCCAACCCGATGGCCTATTACTCGGATACCCGGGGAGTCAACGTGCGCAGTGGCTTCAGCGCCGAGTTCGCTGAATATCAGCTGCAAGCTGCGGATCTGCCGAAGGATGCAGCTCTGACGAAGCTTGCGCAGATGGAAGACCTCTATCGCTTCCAGGGCGCCGACCGGGTTCCCACGGTGCTGATCCTGCTTCAGGTACAGGATGATTCCAACATAATCATGGGATCTCCGTTCGCAAGCATGGCCGAGTATGTCAGGCATGTGCTCGCTGCGGTTGACGGCGCGCCGTTCACGGTAGTCGTCAAACCTCATCCGCTGGATGAGGTGCCGGATCTGCCTGGGCACGTTCAGGTCGCCAACAAGGAAGACAGTATCACCGACCTGATTGCCGGCGCGGACGTGGTGTTCACGATCAACTCCTCGGCAGGTTTTGAAGCCGCATTGGCAGGCAAAACGGTATATGCCTTGGGCAAAGCGCCCTATAGTGGCACCGGGCTGACCATTGACGTTGAACGCCCGCAGGATCTTCTGTCGCTTTGGCAAACCCACGGTGCGGTGTCGCCATGCTCGGCAGAGTTGCGCGCACAGGTTCTGGATTTTGCCCAGTCGCGTTACTTTCTGAGCGAGGCGCAATTCAACGAGCCTTCGGCACACCTCACTCGACTGGCACGCACCATGCCCCTTGAGTCGGAGCGAGGCGAGTTTGATCCGGATCTGGAAAGCTACCGCCAGCAATCCTATATCCGCTGGCTCGAAGAAAAGATTCAGGAAGCGCAAGGTGAGCTTGCGACCATCAATGACAGCTTTCTGGCCGCAAGGGGCGAGCTGACGAATGTCAGGGAAGAACTGCTTTTGACGAAGGACCAACTCTCAGACATGCAAGACAATTTCAACTCAGCGCAGGACCGATACCGGCAAGATAACGATGACCTGGTGCAGATCCAGAGCCAGCTCCTTTTGGAGCAAGAGCAACTGAATCTCCAGCTCGAATCCCGCAAATCAGAGGTAGAGGCGCTCGAGCACAATCTTCATCACGTCTATGCCTCTAAATCCTGGCGTTTGACTCGACCGATCCGTGGCTTTCGGAGATTGCTGTTGTGGGGCTACTGGAGGTTCCGCAGCCTGTTGCTGCGTGGCTACTGGAGGTTCCGCAGCCTGTTGCTGCGTGGCTACTGGAAGTTCCGCAGTCTGTTGCTGCGTGGCTACTGGAGGTTCCGCAGCCTGTTACTACGCGTCTACTGGCATTCTCGTAGCCTCTTCGTCAATCCTCGCGCCGTCCTGCGGCCGATCTACCAGAAACTACCGTTTCTGATCGGCGTGCGCATGCGCTTGGGCCGAATTGTGAGCGCAGCGCAAGCGAAAATGATGCGCGCCATCAATTCACAGCACAACCTGAAGGCCATACAGACGATTGCCGATCGACGCTTTGGTTATGCGCCCGGTACTCCGCTGTTCGACGTACAACCCGTGGTCGATATCTCGGTCGTGACTTACAACAGCAGCAAATGGGTCGATGGGTTTTTCGCGTCTGTAAAAGCGCAACAATATCCGCTGCACAAGCTCAATCTGTGTTTCGTCGATAATGGATCCAAAGACTCTACAGTAGGTGATCTGCAGCGTTGGAAAACTCAGCTGGGCACCGAGCTTGCGGGTTTTGAAATCATCCAGGGAGGGAACGTCGGCTTTGGGCTGGGGCATGACAGGGCGATCAAAACCGGGCATGCGGAATTTGTGCTCATCAGCAATATCGATATTGTCTTCGCACCTGACTCGATCTCCCGAGTCGTGGCAACGGCGCAGGCGGACACTCCGGGTGCCGTCGCCTCATGGGAATTACGCCAAGCGCCGTACGAGCATCCGAAATATTACGATCCTGTCACCCACGAGACCAACTGGTCTTCCCATGCCTGCATCCTGATTCGGCGCTCTGCGTACGCCAAAGTGGGCGGGTACGAACATGAAATATTCATGTACGGCGAAGATGTCGAGTTGTCTTACCGATTCCGTTCCTACGGCTATCAGTTGAAATACTGCCCAGGCGCAGTGGTGTATCACTACACTTATGAACACGAAAACCATGTGAAACCGATCCAGTTCACCGGCAGTACGCTGGCGAACGCCTACCTGCGCCTGCGTTATGGCGATTTGAGTGACAGGTTCGGTGCGTTGGTTCTTCAAGCGGCTCTGTTGTTCCGGCCCGAAGTGTATGCCGGAGCGCGCCGTGATCTGATCGGCAACATCGGCAAGGTACTGCGCAAGGCCCCCCACTTTTTGTCTGGCAAGGGCAGCAGCAAAGAGGCCAGTTACCCGTTCCGTGGTTTTGACTACGAGATGATCCGTGACGGCGCGTTCTGGACGATAGGTGAACCACTGGCCGAAGCTCCCCTGGTAACGATCGTTACCAGGACCTACCGCAACCGCAACGAGTTCCTGCGTCAGGCAATCATGTCGGTGCTCAACCAGACATATCCGAACGTGGAACTGGTGATCGTGGAGGATGGCGGCGAGACCATGAAGGATCTTGTTGCCGAATTTCAGTCTCCGGATGGTCGCCCGATCCGTTTCTACGGGATGGACAAAGTGGGTCGTTCGGTCACCGGTAACTATGGCCTCGAGATGGCTCGGGGTACCTATTGCATGTTCCTCGATGACGATGATCTGTTGTTTTCTGATCACGTCGAAGTACTGGTCGCAGCGCTGGCCAAGAACCGCGAATCGGTAGCCGCGTACTCGCTTGCTATGGAGGTCGGGACAAACGTTGCCGCTGATGGTCGTTACATTGAGGTCAGTCATGAAACGCCGTCGTACTACAAGCACGAGTATGACTATGACATTTTGCTGGATCACAATTTCATCCCGATCCAATCGCTGCTTTTTCAACGATCGCTGTATCTGCAGCGGGGTGGTTTCGAGACGGACATGAGCAATTTGGAAGACTGGAATCTTTGGCTCAGATACGGATACGGCAACACGTTTACGTATGTGGCCAAAACCACCTCCCTGTTCCGCACACCAGCCGATCCGAACGTACGTCTGGAGCGGCACAAGTTGTTGCACGAGGCTTACAACATGGCCAAGGACAGAGCGGCAAAGTCTTGCGAAAGTTACAGTCTGTCAAACTGAAATAGATCAAAAGATGATCGTCACCAAGAAAGAGCCATTTGGGTATGGCTCTTTTTCAAGGATCTGATGATCAAGCGGACCTTACGCGCTAGCCGCTGATAGCGAGTTTTCGATCGTAGTAAGGTCTTAAAAGATGACCGGTTCGTCGGAACATCGGAATTATTGGCGGATTCAAGCAAAAGCCTGGCTGATTAGGGTTAAAGTGCGTGAGGGGGCGGAAGTGGATTCGTCCAGATCTCATTGCCTGGTGAAGGGAGGTCTCGGAGGTGCTAGACATCAATATGGACAGAATAAGGCTGTTTTTGTTGGGGCTGCCGCGCCGGCAAAAGAGAATGTTGCAAGTTGTCACCGACATCTTCCTCGTTTGGGCCGCGTTGTGGATGGCATTCGTGGTGCGACTCGGCGTGGACGAGATGGTCAACCCTTTCAAAGTCCACCTGTGGCTGTTTATCTGCGCTCCTTGTGTTGCCATCCCCCTGTTTGTCCGTTTCGGCATGTACCGCGCAGTCATGCGTTATTTCGGCAACGATGCTCTCGTGGCGATCATCAAGGCTGTCAGCCTGTCCTCTCTGGTTCTGGCGCTCGTCGTTTACTGGTACAGCAATCATCAAGTCGTTGTGCCACGGTCGATCATATTCAACTACTGGTGGTTGAGCCTCGTCATTATCGGTGGTCTGCGTTTGTGCATGCGTCAGTACTTCATGGGAGACTGGTTTACCGCCGCGCAACATGTCCCGTTCACCAGTCGCGATGATGGTTTGACCAAGGTCGCAATCTACGGAGCGGGTGTGGCGGGCAATCAGCTGGTAGCAGCGTTGCGCATGGGTCGGGTGATGCGGCCGGTTGCCTTCATTGATGATGATCCGGGGATTTCGGATCGCTCGATATCCGGCCTCCAGGTTTATAAACCTAAACACATTCAGCAAATGATCGATGTGACTGGCGCGCAGGAAATTCTCTTGGCATTGCCTTCTTCGACCCGTGCCCGGCGCCGGGAGATTCTCAATCTTCTGGAAGGGTTCCCGCTTCACGTGCGCAGTGTGCCGAACTTCACCGATCTAGCCAGCGGACGGGTCAGAGTGGAGGACATTCAGGAGGTAGATATCGCCGATCTTCTCGGGCGCGATTCGGTCCCGGCCCAAGCCGACTTGCTTGAACGTTGCATCAAAGGCAAGACCGTGATGGTGACAGGCGCCGGAGGCTCAATTGGATCGGAACTTTGCCGGCAGATTTTCACCATGTCACCGACCACGCTGATCTTGTTTGAACACAGTGAGTTCAACCTTTACAGCATTCTGTCAGAACTGGAACAGCGCGGAAGCCGGGAGTCGGTATCGATTCGCCTGTTGCCTATCCTGGGTTCGATCCGTCATCAGGACAAGCTGCTGGATGTGATGAAAACCTGGAAGGTCGACACGGTGTATCACGCAGCGGCGTACAAACATGTGCCGATGGTCGAGCACAACATCGCCGAGGGTGTGTTGAATAACGTCATCGGAACGTTGAACACTGCTCAGGCCGCTTTGCAGGCAGGGGTCTCGAATTTCGTATTGATCTCGACCGATAAGGCGGTGCGCCCCACCAATGTCATGGGCAGCACCAAGCGACTCGCCGAGTTGACGCTGCAGGCCCTGAGTCGGGAGGTGGCGCCGGTTTTGTTTGGCGACAAGGCAAACGTCTCTCGGGTTAACAAAACGCGCTTCACCATGGTGCGCTTTGGCAATGTCCTTGGTTCCTCCGGCTCGGTCATTCCGTTGTTTCATAGCCAGATCAAGGCAGGTGGACCGCTCACAGTCACTCACCCGAAAATCACTCGGTATTTCATGACCATTCCTGAAGCGGCCCAACTGGTTATTCAGGCCGGTTCCATGGGGCAGGGTGGCGATGTGTTCGTGCTGGATATGGGCGAGCCGGTAAAAATCGTCGAGCTGGCCGAGAAAATGATCCATCTATCAGGGCTTAGTATTCGTTCCGAACGCAATCCACAGGGTGATATTTCCATTGAATTTACCGGGTTGCGCCCAGGGGAGAAACTCTACGAAGAGCTCTTGATCGGCGACAATGTTGCGGCCACTCCGCATCCGATGATCATGAGGGCCAATGAAGATCATTTGTCGTGGGATGTGCTGAAGGGGCGATTGCACGAACTGCTCGCTGCAGTCGAAAAGGATGATTACTCCCGTGTGCGTCAGCTTTTGCGCGAAACGGTGAGTGGCTACAACCCTGACGGCGAGATCGTTGATTGGATCTACCAACAGCGTCGAATGGAGCCCTGACGTGTGTTTTCCAAGAGGCGAGCACTCGATGCACCCCGCCAGCTTCAGGATGTGCAACGCACTTGGTTAGAGGACGCCAGCGGTACATCCCAAATGGGATAAACGAAGATATGGCCACGAGAGGAGCGCCAATTAACAGCATCAGATGAACCGGCGCGAAGTATCATCTTTCAATACCTAGCACGATAAATGTCACCACAGACCAGTTCAAACCAAAGCGAGGTCTGTGGAGTCCTGCAGCAGATGCTTTGCGCCGTCGTGGCAGTCCGGGAAACAATGCCCTCATTCAATCCATAAACGTATCCAGCATCTAAAGGTGATGCTCATTGAAGAAAGTGGGAGTAATCAGAATGGGCACCCGTGCCTAAAAAGCAAATTTACTTATAATTTATTAAACAGTCATCCGCTGGTGATAAAACGCATACGAAATCCACAGTGTAGTCGAGGCAGTTCAAAGAAAAGCATTAAGTACATTCAGAGTCGACTCGCGAGCGTGCTCGCCTAAGTAAAATTCGCCTGACCTCGTGCACCTCAGGGAAATCATCTGTCTATCGATTTTTTTAGCTCCACCGACACGTTCAGCACTCAACGCGCGGGATCCATGCTTGGCGTAAACACTGGAGCTGTTCAGCTGAAAGCGCGCTTTCTTTGCATCGAATCACGCGGTGGTTTAATATCGCGCCTCCCTTGCGCATCAAAATGCCAGCATCGAATAACGCGTAAAAGGGAGCTGAAATGGACTAGTGGGTCACTGATGAAAAACACAAATAAATTGGACGCCCTGACTTTTCTCAGGTTTGTCGCAGCGAGCTTGGTTGTAGTGTTTCATTATGGTGCAACTACTGTCTTCTACAGTGCGCTTCCTTTCACGTTGAAGATTGGCCCCTTGATGGTTACATTTTTCTTCGTGCTCTCTGGCTTCGTTATTTCGATATCGCATTATAAGAAAAAAATAGAATTTGGACGATTTTATCTCAATCGTATTTCGCGGATCTTCCCTGCCTACTTCGTCTCACTACTGATTTTCGTCGCGTACTCCCCTGCGCCAACAGACATGTATGATGCAGTACTAGCGCTTACGATGCTTCAGGCGTGGGTTCCCAGCTATGCACTGATAGGAAATAGTCCTGCATGGTCTATATCGGTCGAGATTTTTTTCTATCTGGTCGCACCAGCACTGATATTGCTTAGCAACAAAGGCGAAAAGTCTTCGGCAAAACTGTGGATCGGCTTTGCGGTGGCGGTGTGGGCGATCAGCCAAGCCGTACTAATGGTCATGGCATCCCCTCCGTTCTACACGGGCTACCCGTCAGCGTCTCACGATCTGGTTTTCTACTTTCCGCTCTCCCACTTCTGCAGCTTTTTACTGGGATTTGCGGGCGGCATCGCATACAAAAACGGGTTTCTGCGCAATCAGATATCTGACTTCGTTGCAATATCTCTACTGATTGCTACTTTATTGTTGATCAATGAAGTGAGGATCTACGGAAAGGTAATCAATGACTTGTTTGGATACCATGTACCCTATACCAGCAGTTTCTATTCGTTACTATTTCTACCCGCTGTTTATTTTTGCGGTTTAGCCGACAACACCTTGCGCAGGGTAATAGGCTCGCCAGCATTAGTATTGCTTGGCGAAGCAAGCTATGCGCTGTACATTTTCCAGACCCCGGTACACCTGGGCTTTGAGTCAATTGTACCTAGCGATATGTTTACGTCTCCAAATATAAGATTTGCTGTGTACTTTTTTATGCTGGCACTGATTTCGATAGTTGTTTATAAATTCGTTGAAGCCCCAATTATAAATTTCGTAAAACAAAAGTACAAGGCTTCCTACTCTGCGTCGAGCTTAAGATTAGATTCACATACCCGATGATCTATCCGATCTTGGAGGCTGACCAACTGACCATTCATAAGTAGCGTGCGCATGCGCATTTAGGTTCGTTTTGTCTGTAAAAGTTAGCATTATGTCGACTATTTCATGCATAGGCTTTTCGTTGTTCTCAACAGTCCCGCAACAAATTGAAGATCTTGTATTCAGACCGCAACGGCTTCTGATCGTAGGATCAAACGTCTCGACGGAAGAGTGATTCAAAACATCGCCTGACGCCACCGACGAGGCGATCGCTCTGACCGTCCAGCAATTCACTGGATTCTGGACGGCTTTACCTCTGGCGTAACTCATCGAGCTTGATGCCGCGTTTTATGACTTTATTCTCCGAGCTTAGGGCCTGCACGCACTACGTATTCAGCAACTGATCGACCTTTTTGGTGCAGAGAATGCTGCTCGCCTGCAATCCTCGACCCGTGCACCGCGCCAAAAAAGCGGTTCGGTAATTCCGCTGTGCTATCACTAAATCAACCTGTGGCCCTAGCAGATGAGGATTGCGCGCATCCGAGGCAGATACTTAGACCGACAGTGAGTGGTTATCCTGCGGACGACGAGGCTGTCGATCTTATCTGCCAGTAGAGGTGCAGCGAGCTCAGATTGTTACACAAACAGTAACGGATGCACTTTTGACACTCTGGCAACATGGTCTAGTTTTCAGGGGCAGCTTGGGAAAAGCTGCTTAATCACACGATGTCATGGAGCTTCAATTTATGCGTACAAGTTATTTCTATTCTTTGATTTTTGCTTTGATGGCCAGTGCTTCGATCGCTGCGACCGCCACACCTGCCCCTCCTGCGGGCGAAACTGGCGATCAGAGATCGTTGACCACTCAAGAGTCTCGCCCCGGCCAGATTGATCTCAACCATGCCGACGCTGCAACGTTGCAGCGGGAGCTGGCTGGAATTGGCAAGGCAAAGGCGGAGGCTATTGTTGCTTATCGGGAAACTAACGGCTTATTTTCTTCAGTGGATGAGCTTCTTGAGGTGAAGGGTATTGGCAAAGCCATACTTGAGAGGAATCGAGACAAGCTAGATCTGAACTGAAGCGTCCCAGTACCTGGGAGTCGTGAAGGGCCCAGGTTTCGGGGTGAAAACATTAGTACCGCCATTAACCCAGATCGCAAAGGTCTGGGTTTTTATGTATGGATGGTTCTTCCCGCTGACTGCAAGCCGAAAAATGCCTGATTTTTAGCAAATATTAAGTTAGTATTAATAAGTCCCCCACTAAGCCGATAAGCGAGCCTACATGAATGGGTGTTTGTCTGGAAAATCTTGGAGATACCGGTGTTAAATGTATTGCTAATGTATTTTTCGATTCTTGGCCTTGTTGCTCTTTCTTCAAGGCTGGTGACTTCTAGATATCGTGCTGAATACCCGATATCGTTAATTTTGGTCATGGTTGCCCTGTACGTCTTCGGTTTTTTCCAGTTGCTGAGCATTGGCCTTTATGTTGTGCTTTTGGGCGCTTTGGTTGGAGGTGCACTGGCAACAAAGGGAATGGTTTTTCAGTCCGAGGATCGATTTGTAATATTCCGTCAAGCTGCCGAGCTCGCAATTCTTTTCGCACTTGCCTGGTCTTTATCTTGGGGCTCAGAATACTGGGTGTGGGATGAGTTCTCACATTGGGGGGCCGAAGCAGAATATCTAGTAATTAACAAAAATCTTCCAGTCAGCAGTGAATCGCTGGTTTTCCCAAATTATATTCCGGGGATATCGTTGGTCAGGTATTTTAGCGAAGTCCTGATGCGCAGCGGCCCAAGTTCCTCCTACTTCATAACGTGGCTATTCGCGTTGAGTGCTATATATAGCGTTTCTTACTCTAGCTCGCACATGAAGTGGGCGTTGACTATTGTTGCGTTATTTTTTGCTTACTTGGGCTTCTTTCAAACACTGCCGCTTACTTTGTTGATTGATCCGCTGCAATCCTTGCTATTGTTACTTGCGCTGCGTTTTGCGCAGAACGACGATGATGATAGTTTCCGAATCGTGGTGCTTGCGGCTGTAGCCCTCGTGTTGCTCAAGCATGTCGGGATAATCCTAGGCGGCTTTGTATGGCTCTACTACGTTTGCGTACGACTGCTGGCTGACAAGCGTCAGGTAAAAACGATTTTTTCACGAGCAACATTGCTGTTGGCTTCGGTAGTGCTTACTTTTGTGAGTTGGGAGATTTATGTCTATCTTTATGATTTGAGCATAAGGTTTGCAGGTATCTCGATCATGTTTAAAGGTGCAGGGCTGGTAGAAAATTTTTCTATCGGGCTTCACCACGTCCTTAGGAATTTTTATCCTCACGCAGCATTTTTAACGCCCGCGCATCCGGTAGAATTTTTGACTCCGGGAATTCCTTTGTGGGAGTTTACTTGCATTGTCGTCGTTGCTGGGTTTCTCCTGAATTTCAACAAGGCGACTGATGGCAGGCAAGTTTTGATTGCTTTTGTATTTCTGTTGTTTTCCGCTGTTTCCTATATGTTATTTCTCGCTTATGTTGCGGTAGCTTCCCGATGGTTTAACGATCTTTATTCATTTTCCAGATATTTTATCGCTGTACTGTTTGCGGTATTTTTCTTGCAGTATTTCGTTGCTAGAGATGGTTTGGCTATATGGCGTTGTGCGCTGATCGCAGCATTGATGGTTGGCTTGGCATACGTAACAGCGCCATCATTGAGTACATTCTTTGTACAGGAGAAGCGGCCACCAGTTCCTCTTAATGCGGAGTATCAACTCAAGGCAGATCAATTGATCAAGCACACAAAAGGTGGCGAGCGCATCCTTTATGTGGATGGAAAGGATTCCAGTTTTGGATATTTTATGTTCCGCCTCAAAACACTGACGTTGAGATATTTGCCTTATCCAAGCACTTCTTTTGTGAACAATAACAAAAATAATTATGCTCGTAATTATAAGCGGTTCAGAAGGGTCTTGTGCAAATTTGACTACGTGTATGTTGATGGTGCGCCTGATGGATTTTGGAAGCGTAATGCACGGCTGTTCGATGTGGCTGGGGGGCGGGTCTATAAAGTGCATCGTATTTACAAAAACGCTCGCTACTGCACTGCTTCGCTGCTTGAAAAATAAGTTTTAATCTGAAAAAAGGTGGCTGTTCAGACGAACAGCCACCTTTTTTATGATTTTAATATTAGAGCTGCATCCGCAGCGGTCGTAACCAGTGCCAGTTTAAGGATTGAATTTACCCATGCAGGCTTTGAGCAAGGTTTCCAAAACTGAAAGATTGCCCTTGAAAGCACTGATCTTGGTCGGCACCTCGCCCTTCGGATAGCGTCGCACCGTAGGCAGTTCCGCGCATTTGTAGCCGAGTTTTGGAGCTCGATAGGACAGGTATGCCAACAACTCATAGGTGCTGAATATGTTGCGGAAAATGGCAACGTTGGGATCAAGTAGCATCCGACTGCTGTAGGCTCGGAACCCTTGGGTTGTGTCCGTCCATGAATGACCGGAGCTTAAGCTCAGCAACGGAGCATGAATAAATCGAATCGCAAAATCTCTGGATTTTGGAGTGTTTTCAGCGACGCCTCCCGATACGAAGCGAGATGCTTGAACGAAGTCCACACCCTGCTTCAGTGCGTCGATAAAGTCTGGAATCGCAGCCGGATCATCTTTGTCGTTGCCGTCTATGGTTACGATTCCTTCATAGCCATGATCCAATGCAAATGCGTAAGCACACCTTAGTTGTGCACTCAGCTTTCCTAGTCCGGTTTTTACCAGCAATCCACGAACCTGTAATTGTTGGAGCGATTGCAGCTCCATTGAGCCATCGGTGCTGCCACCATCGACAATGATGATATCGGCCACGTTGTCAATTTTATGCGTGGCCATCCTGCTGAGCAGGCTCTTGATGCGTTCTCCTTCATTGATGAGAGGAATAATCACGCACCAGCGATGTTGTTTACCGAGCCATAGCGGCGTTTCGAAGGAGGGTACCTGCCAGGTGTTGCGCAGAGCAGGATCAATAATCGAGGGCATCATCTCGTTTTCCATCAGGCGACGCGCGCTGTAATCAGTGCAACGCCAGCAATCACTAACAAAATCCCAACCCCGGTAGTCCAGTGAAAGGGTTCGCGAAATATAAATATTGAAGAGAGTGCCACCGCCGCTACAGCGCCTGCGGTGAGCACGGGGTGCGCGACGTTGAGCGGGAGCTTTGCCAGCGCTGCTGCATATAGAAGGAACGCCGAGCCATACAGGCCCAGGCCAAGCCAGAAGGGCCAATTGCTCAGCGCTCTCATGGGGTCACCGAGAGATGGGAATTGCCGAGGCGCGGTCATCGCGATTTTGATTAGGACGCTGGCGGAGGCGTTAGACAGAATCCCCAGTATTAAGATTGCCCACTTCATACTGTCGCGCCCTGGTCACCGTTGCGATAATGTTTTATGGCAACTTGAAGCGCCCGCTCAATTGACCGGAGGTGGGGTTCATTCCTAGTGGCCACCATCTCAATTGAAACAACATGGCCAGGCAGATGTTGCTCTAATGCAATGCTCATTTTCGAGTGTTCAGTACTGCCATCGCCCAGAGGTACCAGATTCGGCTCGCTGGCGTGTACGTGACCTATCAAGCTCGCAAATTCATCGAGAATCAATTGCGGGTCTTCCCCGTTGATAGCCAGTGACCCGGTATCGAACTGCATTTTGATAGCCGGATGATTTACTCGTCTGACCACTTCGGCCGTTTCGGGGCTCGTCGTCATAAAATTCGCGCCGTAACAGACAGGATTAGGCTCCAGGCAGTAGATCACATCATTTGCAAATGCGATGTTCCCCAGCTTCTGAAAAAATGTTACGGCCATGTCAAGTGTCTGTTCATCGCTCAGGCCGGTACGGTCACGGTTCTTCGGTGACCCGAAAACCAATCGCCGCGAGCCCAGTTGTTGCGCGATACGTGAGACACCTGACAGATGCTGTAGCAGTGCCGCTTGGCTTTGGGTCGAGCCAAAGACATTGAGTCCGATCGTACCGAACAAAAGCGACTGCATTCCGGTTATCTCAATCCCCTGATCGCGCCACCAATTTCGAGTGTCAGCAATCTCTTGCGGTTTGCTCCGAACCGGGTCGGGAAAGTATTTTCCCGGCGCAATATCTATCGCGTTTATAGCATAGCGTTGGAGTAGCTTTGCGATAGCGGCGTCTTCCGATATATCCCATGAGATATTAGAGAGGGCCAGTCTCATTGCGTTTTCGCCAAGTGGTTTAGTGTTTTAGTCGGTTCTGACTGGGCATATGCCCTGACGGCTTGAATCGTTTCGCGAGTATTGTACTGATAATCTCCGGCTGCCCCAAAAATCTCGGCATGTATCGTACGCATGTTGTACGAGCCGACCGGATTATTCGTCGTATTATGAAACTCGCGTCCGAATCCACCAGAGGAAATATCGGATACGCTGGTGGGTTCAGCTGTAAGGTGGACGAGCTTAAGCCCAGCCATCAATGCCATTTGGATGTCGTACCAAAGATTGACCATTGGGTAGAACTGGAAGATACCTCGGCTATCAATAGCTTCGAGGTTGTTGTCGTTGAGGAAATCGTAGACAACATTTTTCCGTAGCCCTGGCCCTACTAAGCCTGGCAGTCGAACGATTACGTGATTCTCAAAGTGCTCTTCGACGAACTTTTCGAGCACGCGGCGGTTGAGTCCATAGGCGTGCAGGCCCTCTTCGTCAACTGCGGTGTTCTCATCGACGTCTACAGGGTTCTTAAAAACGTCAACCGTGCTTATCAGGATAAAAGTATGACATCTGACCGTTTTAAGATGAACAATCAGGTTGTTGATTTTCAGGCGATCAGCTTCGGGTTCGCGGTTAGCTATCCACTTCTGAGCGGGAGCACCAGCGCAGACCACGGTGCCGAAGGTTTGGTTTTCAATATCCGCGATATTGGTTGAGCGGAATAGCGAGTCGAATTTTGCCTGTTTAAGCAGCGTCCCGCCAACATAACCTGAATAGCCTATAAGCGCGTTTGACATCATTGCTCCTGCTTGTGCTGAGGGGGGGGCATTAGAAACTCCTGCGTATCGAGCTTTTCCAGCACATCGTAAATATTGTCGATTTTTCCGCCGAGGACTGAATAGCAGCCTGGAATATCATTATGACGTTCAAAGAGTATAGGGCGACCATCATCGCCTTCATTTTTCACAAGCACAGTCTTGATCTCAAATAGCGACTCTATATATTTAGACTCCAGTACTTTCGGGATATAGCGCCCTACGTCTCTTATCATTCGATCTACCCGCGTGTCTCGCGGGTAATCGTTTAGCTTGAGATAGGGGTCCATTCCCTGCTGATCAGTCCAATGCATGTGCGGGGTGTATCTCACATGGGACAAGGTATGCAGGCTGCGCGCTGGAAATGGCATCAACGAAAAGAATGGACCATCCATCACCGTTACCCCGATATCGCTGAGCGCGCCGGGCATCTGCATCAGTGCCATCTCCGTGATTTCTTGCTTCAGATCAGCAGTCACTCCGGGAAAATCTCCTCCCAGCTGATTCAGGCCGCTGTAAGTACAATTGAATACATAACGGCAAAGGACTTCATGCGGCTCGCGATTGTCGTCTTTGACAACGACGCTAATATCGCCAGAAGGGGCGTTGGAGATGGCCGTCGCCCGTGCGTTGTAGCGAATCTCGACACCGTTGTCTTTAAGCTCTCTGCCGGCCCACGAAGCGAGCTTCGTCGAGTCGAACGCATACTCTTCAACCAGATAAACCTCTTCGATCAATCGCGGTTCGAAGAGGGCGCGTACGCTGGCCTCTGCAGGTTTGATCACAGCGCCGATGTCTCGACAGAATCGCTCAAACTGTCTGGCCGTGCATTTCGAGTTGCGTCGTGCAATGGCATACAGTTTGGTGAAGTCGGTCTTTACGGCTTCCGGCCAGTCCTGGACGAACCTTGGCAAATTGATACGACTGCGATAGGCGGTTGTGAAACTTCGTGGGTAGTGAAATCCGTTGTGAACGCGTGCCTGATTATTAAAAGACGCGCGCTGCATGAGTGCCGATTCCCGTTCCACCAAGAGGATTCGCTTCAGACCCCGCTGCTTCGCCAGGTAGATTGCGATAGCTGCTCCATAGAAGCCCCCGCCAATAATTACAGCGTCCTGATCCGTTGCTTTAACCGGTCGCATTAAGACACTCTGTCAGTCGGGGAGGGGGCCTTTAAAGACACATCTTCGATGTTGAGTTTTTCACGCCGGGTCATACGCGCACTCGTGAACTCCTGCCCGACATGGTAGAGAGGACCTTCGTTCGAAAGACTCGCCATGTTCAGGATATATTCACCCAGAACAAGCAAGACGAGGGAGATCAGAAAAAACATTCCGGACTGCTGCAGCGATACGCTTATCCAGCCGGGTGCCACGTCTGTCTTCAATATGGCGATTGCGACGATATACACGCAGTACATCAGATTTGCGACGGCTCCAAATAGTGAGAGCGATGTCACCAGTCGCATGGGCGCACGGGTGGTTGAAACGAGCAGGCGTACACCTCGGTCAATACTATCGCCGAGTCGTTTTCGCGGCGCCGGTTTTGGTGTTGAGCTGTAGTTGAGAAACGAGCGTGCAAAGCCACCGGTGGCCGGCAGATGACGGTAAGTCATTGCAGGCTGGGGATGTTGGAGAATGAAATTGATCACGTTTTTGCTGAGAATTCGATACGAGGGCGCCTCATTCGCCAGATGTACCCCATTGATTCGGTTATAAACCCAGTGGAACATCGTAAATGCGGAGCGATAATAGAGGCCCTGGGCAGGTTTCTGATCATTGTTGGCGAATACAACATCGGCGCCTCTGACTGCCTGATCGAGCATTTTAGGCAGGAAATGGACGTCGTCCGCGAGAGGGTCGATGACGGCGACAAAATCACCCAGCGCGTTTTCCATGCCTACCCAAGAGGCGGTGTCGGCATCGACTTCTTTGGTCAGTGCATATACTTGCAAATTGGCCAGACCATGCTCCGTCGTAAGACGCTTCATAGTGAGGATACTTTCGTCATCCGATGCATTGTCGACGATGATCAGCTCGTAATCACTAACGATCGGGCTAATGATCGCCTGCGCCTCGATAAGGATGTTCTCGATTGTTTCCGCTTGATTACGCACCACAAAAACAACCGACAGGAAACAGGGGAAAAATTCCATTTCAGAATCCACTTTTACATACCTAGAGCACCGTCACGAATGCTCATCGATGGGAAATCGATATTATGCTACATCGATTGCGCCGCGTGCGGCCTTTGTTCAAGCCTGTCATTGGCGCTTATAGCACGGCTTTAATCGCTTATACCGGCCGCAATCTGTGCGTCGAAAAGGCTCGCTGGGTGGATTTCCTGACGGCGCTGTGCCCGGCGATAAAATTATGGATGTAATATTGCGCCGCTAATTGGCTATCATCATTTTGTCTCGGCCGCCTACGCATTGACCGGGATCATCATATTGCTTCCGTCATAGCGTTGTTTTCCTAGCGTCTCAACGCAGCGGTATAAGCGCGGCAAGGCTATACATTGAGCCTGATCCAATCGCTCAATGCCGAACTGGAAGGCACGGTTATCCGGCTGCAAGCTGTCGTGCCGGATAGAACCGGGACTGAAATCTGGGAGCGGCTCCGGGATCGACGCAATTGGGATGTTGGCCGAAATGGTTATGAAGGCTGGGAAATGGTAGGTGCCGCGCTGGCAGCGCTGGATCAGGGTGGACTAGTCACCATTCCATCGTTTCCGGATGCGGGCCTAGTGGCACGCTTTCGTTGTCGGCGGTCATGTGATGGCACCGAGTCTGTCGCACAGTTTTGCTGCCGAATGCTACAAGTAATGCCTCTTTGTAATTACCAGAAGGATAAGCACGATGAGCCAGCGTCGAATTGTAGTCACGGGCATGGGCCTGGTTTCACCCTTGGGCAGTGATGTTGAAATCGTCTGGCAGCGTCTGCTCGCCGGGCGTTCCGGATTGCGTAATCTGCCGGACGCTGTGGTGGCCGATCTGCCGACCCGGGTGGGCGGCAGTGTGCCGACGGTCGAGGAGGACGCCGAGGCTGGGTTCGACCCGGATCGCGCGACGCCACCCAAGGAACAAAAGAAGATGGACCGCTTCATCATGTTCGCCATGGAAGCAGCACGGCAGGCATTGGAGCAGGCCGGCTGGCATCCAGCGGACGCTGAACAACAGGAGCGGACCGCAACAATCATCGGCTCGGGTGTCGGCGGTTTCGGTGCGATTGCCGATGCCGTTCGCACCACCGACAGCCGTGGCCCTCGGCGTTTGTCGCCGTTCACCATTCCATCGTTTCTGGTCAATCTCGCGGCAGGTCATGTGTCGATCCAGCATGGCCTGAAAGGTCCGTTAGGTGCTCCGGTTACCGCATGTGCCGCCGGGGTTCAGGCGATCGGCGATGCGGCGCGATTGATCAGGGCGGGAGAAGCGGACATCGCCGTGTGTGGCGGGGCGGAAGCGTCGATCGATCGCGTCAGTCTGGCCGGTTTCGCTGCCGCGCGGGCGTTGTCCAGCGGTTACAACGACACCCCTGAGAAAGCCTCACGTCCTTTCGACAGCGGGCGCGATGGTTTTGTGATGGGCGAAGGCGCTGGTCTGTTGGTTATCGAATCGCTGGAGCATGCGCTGGCGCGTGGGGCGAAACCGTTGGCCGAACTGGTTGGCTACGGCACCACGGCCGACGCCTATCACCTGACCGCCGGGCCGGAAGACGGCAGCGGCGCGCGGCGGGCGATGCAGCTCGCATTGGCTCAGGGTGGCGTGGCGCCGGATCAGGTGCAGCATCTCAATGCGCATGCGACCTCGACACCGGTCGGTGACTTGGGCGAGTTGGCGGCGATCAAGGCTGTGTTCGGTACGCAAAACAAAATCGCCGTGACCTCGACCAAATCTGCTACCGGTCATTTGCTCGGCGCGGCGGGTGGGCTTGAGGCGATTTTCACGTTGCTGGCGATCCGTGATCAGGTGGTGCCGCCGACCCTCAACTTCGAAAACCCGGATCCAGCGAGCGAAGGGGTGGACATCGTCCATGGCGAAGCGCGGCCAATTGAGATCGAATATGCCTTGTCCAACGGCTTCGGTTTTGGCGGGGTCAATGCGAGCGTGCTGTTCAAGCGCTGGCAAGGTTAATCGTTCGATTGCTTGAGATGCTCGCGGGTGACGTCGAGGATGCGCTGAGCGAAGTCGGCATCCGCGACGCTGCGTGACAGCAACAGTGCACCGGCAAGGGTTGCCATGATGACAATGCTGCGGTCAGCATTGTTGTCGCCGGCGAGCGTGCCTTGTATCTGTTCGAGGCGAGCCTTGAGAACTTCGTCACTGGTGGGGCTTGGCTGGCCGCGCAGCCCCAGCTCAGAAGATATGGTCAGCAGCGGGCAGCCTTCGTCGGGCGAGGTCTGATGCCACTGCGACAGGTAGGTGTCGATAAAGACCTGCAAAGGATTTTCCTGCGCGAAGATTTCTTCGCAAAGGCCCCCGACTTGCTCGCCGGCCGCTTGCAGGGCTTTTTCGACCAGTTCTTCCTTGGATTTGAAATGCGAGTAGAAGCCGCCATGGGTCAAGCCCAGCGCTTTCATCAAAGGCTGTAGGCCGGTCGCGCCGATACCGTCCTTGCGAAACCGCGCCGAGGCTTCCTGGATGATGCGCTGATGAGTCTGGGCTTTGTGATCTGGCGAGTAACGCATGTGGAGCTCTCCGCGACGATGTTGCCATCTTAACCACGGAAGATTAAATGGTGACTGTACTTCTAAAATCTAAAAAGCCTGCGGGTAAGTCCGATTGCGCTGGAAAAACCAACCCCGCCATTGCGGCGGGGTACGGGTCAGCGGTCCTGTGCGTCCTTGGCATCCGCTTCGGCATTGCGCTGCGCGACGCGCTTGCGTTCTTCATCGGTCAGTTCGACCTTGTTGGCGGTGTCGCGCAACATCATCAATCCGCCAACAATCGAGCCGATCGCAACGACCAGAATCAACCAGGCATACCAGGGCATAACGGCTCTCCTTAATGGCAGCTCGACGGACGAGGATTTCGCCGTGCGATGCTGCATACCACTTTTGAGCGAAGTGAACTCGCAGTGGTTCCATTCTAGGTCGGTTGCACCCGGTACACCCGAAATCCCTCAATTGCCTGTGAGCATCGCATCGGCCGGCGCATCGGCGCGCAGTTGTCCGGTCAGCATGAAGTAGCAGAACCCCACCGCCATGAAGCCGAGGAAAATCAGCCCGATCAGGGTGTTGAACCACGCCATCGCAACCAGGCAAACCACGGCCAATATCAGTGCAATCAGAGGCACCAGCGGATAGCAAGGCGCGCGGAAGGTGCGCTCCAGATTCGGTTCCGTTTTACGCAGTTTGAACAGGCTGAGCATGCTCATGATGTACATCACGATCGCGCCGAACACCGCCATGGTGATCATCGCTGCCGTCAGTGTCATACCGCCGAGGTTGATCAGACCATCGCTGTATATCGCGGCAATGCCGATGAGCCCGCCAGCGATTATCGCGCGGTGTGGTGTCTGGAAGCGCGAGAGTTTTGCCAGCGAAGCAGGCAGATAGCCGGCGCGGGCGAGGGCGAAGAACTGGCGTGAGTAGCCGAGGATGATGCCGTGAAAACTGGCGACCAGGCCGAACAGGCCGATCCAGACCAGCATGTGCAGCCAGCCTGAGTTGTCGCCGACCACGGTTTTCATGGCTTGCGGCAAGGGGTCGTTGATGTTGGCCAGCGTGCGCCAGTCGCCGACGCCGCCGGCGAAGAACATCACGCCCATGGCCAGCAGCACCAGGGTCAGGATGCCGCTGATGTAGGCTTTCGGGATCGTGCGCTTCGGGTCCTTGGCTTCTTCGGCGGCCATCGCGGCGCCTTCGATGGCGAGGAAGAACCAGATGGCAAATGGAATCGCCGCAAACATCCCGGCAATCGCCGGCGCGCCGAAGACGTCGGAGCCCGCCCAGCCATTCAGGGCGAAGTTGCTGAAACTGAACGCCGGCGCAACCACGCCCATGAACACCAGCAACTCAGCCACCGCCAGCACGCAGACGATCAGCTCGAACGTCGCCGCCAGCTTCACCCCGAGAATATTCAGGCCCATAAACACGATGTACGCGCCAACCGCTGCGTGTTTGGGGTCGAGGGCCGGAAATTGCACATTCAGATAAGCACCAATCGCCAAGGCAATCGCCGGCGGGGCGAAGACGAATTCGATCAGTGTGGCCAGCCCGGCGATCAGTCCGCCTTTCTCGCCAAATGCACGGCGGCTATAGGCAAACGGCCCGCCAGCATGGGGAATTGCGGTGGTCAGTTCGGTGAAGCTGAAGATAAAGCAGGTGTACATGGTCGCGACCATGAATGAAGTGACCAGAAAACCGAGAGTACCGGCCACGCCCCAGCCGTAACTCCAGCCGAAATATTCCCCGGAAATCACCAGCCCCACGGCAATGCCCCACAGGTGCAACGTGCCCAGCGTGGGTTTGAGTTGTGTGTTCATGCGCTTGCTCCCGCAACGGTTGGAAAGCTCGGGGGAGGGCGCGTGCAGTGGGCGTGCCATCGCCGTGAAACAAGTCGTAATGGGTTCAAAGCTGTCGCAGCGGGGATGATTGGCGCTGGGTGTGTGGGTTTTGTGCGCCAGTTGGGTGCGATGTTGTCTGCGCCGCCGCCTTCGCGAGCAGGCTCGCTCCCACATTTGTTATGCGCTCTCCCCTGTGGGAGCGAGCCTGCTCGCGAAGGCGCCAGCCCAAACACCACGAAACTCAGCCGTAAAGCCCGCATAAATCCACTCTTTACGCTTTCTTTATGCCCCACGCCGCGCCTCGCTCTCGTTCCTTTACAGCCACCTTCCCGACAATCACCGCACACACGGCAATACGCCGTAACACGGAGATCTTCCATGAGCGTTCTGGACGGGGTGTCACTGCTGTTGGCAGTGGGGCTGTTCATTTATCTGTTGGTTGCGCTGTTGCGCGCGGACCGGAACTAGGAGCGGCTATGCACAGTTATGACTATTGGCTGATCCTCGGGTTTTTCCTGCTGGTCCTGTTGCCGGCGCCGTTTCTCGGGCGCTTTTATTACAAGGTCATGGAGGGCCAGCGCACCTGGCTGACGCCGATTCTCGGCCCGGTCGAGCGCGGTTGCTATCGCCTCGCCGGGGTCGATGCACAGGCGGAGCAGAGCTGGCAGAAGTACACGCTGGCATTGCTGGCGTTCAACCTTGCCGGTTTCCTGCTGCTGTTCGCCATCCTGTTGTTCCAGGATCACCTGCCGCTGAACCCGCAGAATCTGCCGGGCCAGGAGTGGACCCAGGCATTCAACACCGCGGTCAGTTTCATGACCAACACCAACTGGCAGTCCTACAGTGGCGAAGCGACCCTCAGCTACCTGAGCCAGATGGTCGGCCTCACCGTGCAGAACTTCGTCAGCGCCGCCACCGGCCTCGCCGTGCTGGTCGCGCTGTGCCGTGGCATCGGCCGCAAGTCGACAAAAACCCTCGGCAATTTCTGGGTCGACATGACTCGCGCCACCCTCTATGGCCTGCTGCCGCTGTGCCTGCTGCTCGCGCTGTATCTGGTCTGGCAGGGCGTGCCGCAAACCTTCGCCCAGTATGTGAATGCCGTGACGCTGCAGGGCATTGATCAGGTGATCCCGCTGGGCCCGGCCGCCAGCCAGATTGCGATCAAGCAACTGGGCACCAACGGCGGCGGTTTCTTCGGCGTCAACTCGGCGCATCCGTTCGAGAACCCGACCGCGTGGAGCAACCTGTTCGAAGTCGCCTCGATCATTCTGATTCCGGTGGCACTGGTATTCACCTTTGGCCATTACGTTAAGGATCTGCGCCAGAGCCGCGCGATCATCGCCTGCATGCTGGCGCTGTTCCTGATCGGCTGCGCGACATCGCTGTGGGCCGAATATCAGTCGAATCCGACCCTGAACAACGCCGCTGTCGAGCAGACCGCGCCGCTGGAAGGCAAGGAAGCGCGCTTCGGCACCACCGCCACGGTGCTGTGGTCGGTGACCACGACGGCGGCTTCGAACGGCTCGGTCAACGGCATGCACGACAGCCTCAACCCGCTGAGCGGCATGGTCGCGCTGGTCAACATGATGGTCGGCGAGGTGATCTTCGGCGGTGTCGGCGCCGGGCTGTACGGCATGTTGCTCAACGTGCTGATCGCGGTGTTCCTCGCCGGTCTGATGATCGGCCGCACCCCGGAATACCTCGGCAAGAAACTCCAGGCCCGCGAAGTGCAGTTGCTGGTGGTGACGCTGCTGGTGATGCCGGTCGGCGTGCTGGTGCTCGGCGCCATTGCCGCAGTGCTGCCCGGTCCGGCGGCGACCATCAGCAACCCCGGCCCGCACGGGTTCAGTCAGTTGCTCTACGCCTACACCTCGGCCAGCGCCAACAACGGCTCGGCGTTCGGTGGCCTGAGCGCGAACACGCCGTTCCACAACCTGATGCTCGGCCTGGGCATGTTGATTGGCCGCTTCGGCTACATCCTGCCGGTGTTGGCATTGGCCGGCAGCCTGGCGATGAAGAAAAGCGCACCGGTCGGCCAGAACAGCTTCCCGACTCACGGCCCGCTGTTCGTGACCCTGTTGACCGTGACCATTCTGCTGGTGGGCGGCCTGACGTTCTTGCCGACGCTGGCGCTCGGTCCTATCGCCGAACATTTAAGTATGGGCTTCTAAGGAATCCATCATGAATATGCCTGCAATCAAACCCGCCGCCGTCAAAGCGCCGGAACAAGCCAAAACCGCGATCTCGGCCCTGTGGCGCCCGGCGCTGGTGCAAGCCTTCGTCAAGCTCGACCCACGGCAACTGGCGCGTTCGCCAGTGATGCTGGTGGTCGAACTGACGGCAATTTTCACCACCGTGCTGTGCTTCATCCCGGATGCCGATGTGCCGACCTTCGTCGCCGCACAAATCGCCCTTTGGCTGTGGTTCACCGTGCTGTTCGCCAACTTCGCCGAGGCCTTGGCCGAAGGACGCGGCAAGGCCCGCGCCGACAGCCTCAAGGCCGGCAGCGAAGGTCTCAGCGCACGCTGCCGCCAGGCCGATGGCAGTTTCAAGATTGTTCCCGCTGCCAATCTGCGCAAGGGCGACGTGGTGCGAGTCGAAGCCGGGGAGATGATTCCCGGTGACGGCGAAGTCATCGAAGGCATCGCCGCGGTCAACGAAGCGGCGATCACCGGTGAGTCGGCGCCGGTGATCCGCGAGTCCGGCGGCGACCGTTCCGCCGTCACCGGCAACACGCGGCTGGTGTCCGACTGGCTGCTGGTGAAGATCACCGCCGATCCCGGTGAGTCGACACTTGATCGCATGATCGCCTTGGTCGAAGGCGCCAAACGGCAGAAGACCCCGAACGAAGTCGCGCTGGACATCCTGCTGATCGGCCTGACCCTGATCTTTCTGCTGGTTGTCGTCACCCTGCAACCGTTCGCGCACTTTGCCAATGGCAGCCTGCCGCTGGTGTTCCTCGTGGCATTATTGGTCACGCTGATTCCGACCACCATCGGCGGTCTGCTGTCGGCCATTGGTATCGCCGGGATGGATCGTCTGGTGCGCCTCAACGTGATCGCCAAGTCCGGCCGCGCAGTGGAGGCGGCGGGTGACGTGCACGTGTTGTTGCTCGACAAGACCGGCACCATCACCTTCGGCAACCGTCGCTGCAGTGCCGTATACGCGGCGCCGGGTGTGACCGGCCGTGAGCTGGCCGAAGGCGCGTTGTTTGCTTCGCTGGCCGACGAAACCGCTGAAGGCAAGTCGATCGTCGAGTTCCTTCGTGGCCTGCATCCACAACCGGAGCCGGCCCCGGAAACCCTGACCGCCGTGCCGTTCAGCGCGGAAACCCGCTTGTCCGGCGTCGATTATCAGGGCCGCGTGTATCGTAAAGGCGCGGTGGATTCGCTGCTGGCGTTTCTTGGTCAGCAACGGGCGGATCTGGCCCCGGCGCTGGCGCGGGAAATCGACAGGATCGCCCAGAGCGGCGGCACGCCTTTGCTGGTCTGCGCTGACGGCAAGCTGCTCGGCGCGATCCACCTTAAGGACGTGGTCAAGCCAGGCATCCGCGAGCGTTTTGCCGAGTTGCGCAAACTGGGGATTCGCACGGTGATGGTCACCGGCGACAACCCGCTGACCGCTGCGGCCATCGCCGCTGAAGCGGGCGTCGATGACGTGCTTGCCGAAGCGACGCCGGAGAAAAAACTCGCACGCATTCGTCACGAGCAGAACGACGGTCGCCTGGTCGCCATGTGCGGCGACGGTGCCAACGACGCCCCGGCACTTGCCCAGGCGGACGTCGGCATGGCGATGAACGACGGCACGCAAGCGGCACGCGAAGCGGCGAACATGGTCGATCTCGACAGCGACCCGACCAAGCTGCTCGACGTGGTGCAGATCGGCAAGGAATTGCTGGTGACCCGTGGCGCGCTGACGACCTTTTCCATCGCCAACGACATCGCCAAATACTTCGCGATTCTGCCGGCGCTGTTTGCTTCGATCTACCCGCAGCTGGGCGTGCTGAACATCATGCACCTGAACAGTCCGCAGAGCGCGATTCTCTCGGCCATCGTCTTTAACGCGCTCATCATCGTCGTGCTGATTCCGCTGGCATTGCGCGGCGTGCGTGTGCAGGCGGCGAGTGCGGCAGCGTTGTTGCGGCGCAATCTGCTGATCTATGGCGTGGGCGGGATTGTCGTGCCGTTCGTGGGGATCAAGGCGATCGACATGCTGCTTACGGCGTTGCATCTGGTGTGAGGCTTTCGCGAGCAGGCTCGCTCCCACCTGAAATTGCATTCCCCCTGTGGGAGCGAGCCTGCTCGCGAAGAATGCGCCACTGCTTATCTGACTCAACACAGTACTGGTTTTTGAATCGAGGATTCCGCAATGTCCACAATGATACGCCCGGCTCTGACCCTGTTGGCGCTGATGACCCTGGTCACCGGTGTCGCCTATCCACTCGCAGTCACTGGCATCGCTCAGGTCGCCTTCCCGACTCAGGCCAACGGCAGCCTGATCCACGACGCCGACGGCAAGGTCCGCGGCTCGTCGCTGATCGCCCAGGATTTCAGCGGTGACAACTGGTTTCACCCACGCCCGTCCGCCGGGGCTTTTGCCACGGTGGCCAGCAGCGCCAGCAACCTCGCGCCGAGTAATCCGGCCCTGGCTGCCCGAGTGATCGAAGACGCGCACAAACAACAAGTCCCCGGCCAGGGCCCGGTGCCCTTGGCACTGCTGACCACCTCCGCCAGCGGCCTCGATCCGCACTTGCCACCGGCGGCAATTGCCTATCAACTGGCGCGTGTCGCGGCGGCGCGCAACCTGCCGGTGTCGACCTTGCAGCAATTGCTCGACGCACATATCGAACAGCCGCTGGTTGGGCCGCCGGTGGTGAATGTGCTGGAGCTGAATCTGGCACTGCAAAACCTGTAATTCAGTTGATACCGATCGTTCCCACGCTCTGCGTGGGAATGCACCAATAGACGCTCTGCGTCTGCTTTTATGGGACGCAGAGCGTCCTGGGCTGCATTCCCACGCAGAGCGTGGGAACGATCATCAGGAAGAGAGACATCAAGCATGAGCGACTCCGGCCGCGCCGACGCACTGTTAGCAGACCTGCCCCGCGATGGCCGTGGTCGGCTCAAGGTTTTTCTTGGCGCCGCCCCTGGGGTCGGCAAGACCTACGCCATGCTCCAGGCCGCGCACACGCAACTGCGCCAAGGCGTAAAAGTCCTCGCCGGGGTGGTCGAAACCCATGGCCGCGCCGAAACCGAAGCCTTGCTCGGCGGCCTGCCGCAACAACCTCTGGTACGCAGTGAATACCGTGGCGTGTTGCTTGAGGAAATGGACCTCGACGGCATTCTCGCCGCCAGACCCAAGCTGGTATTGGTCGATGAACTCGCCCACAGCAACGCCCCCGGCAGTCGTCATGCCAAGCGCTGGCAAGACATTCAGGAACTGCTCGCCGCCGGCATTGACGTGTTCACCACGGTCAACGTCCAGCACCTGGAAAGCCTCAACGATCAGGTGCGCGGCATTACCGGCGTGCAAGTGCGCGAAACCCTGCCGGACTGGGTGTTGCAGGAAGCTTACGAGCTGCTGCTGATCGACCTGCCGCCGCGTGAATTGCTCGAGCGTCTGCGCGAAGGCAAGGTCTACGTGCCGGAGCAGGCGCGCGCCGCTATCGACGCATTCTTCACCCAGACCAACCTCACCGCACTGCGCGAACTGGCGATGCAGACCGCCGCCGCGCAGGTCGATAACGATCTCGCCCAAGGCTATCGTCAGCTCGGGCAGGCGGCGCCTGCGGTGCGCGGGCGTTTGCTGGTTGGTGTCGATGGCGATGCGCAGGCTGAGCGTCTGGTGCGTCATGCCAGCCGCGTCGCCCAGCGCCGGCATCTGCCATGGAGTCTGGTGCATGTCGATAACGGCAGCGCCCGCGACGAGCAATCGCGGTTGCGTCTGCAAAGCGCCCAGCAACTCGCCGAACGCCTCGGTGGCGAAGTGGTGCTATTGCGCGCCGGGGAAGTGGCGAAAACCCTGATCCAGCATGCTGCCGAACGCCGCGCCAGTCTGTTGCTGGTCGGCCAGTCGCGGCCGCGATTACGTCGTCGCCTGTTTGGCGGTGGACTGGCGGCGCGACTGCTGCGTCAGGCTCATGGGCTGGAAATCAACGTCCTCGACACTGACCACGAGCAGCACCAACCGCGCCCGCGCAGTCCGCTCACGCTTGTGTGGTTCGACTATGTGCTGGCACTGGTCGCGACGTTGTTGGCCAGTGCCCTGGCCTGGGCGGTGTCGAGCGTGTTGCCGCTGCCGAACATCTCGCTGGTGTTTCTCGCAGCGGTGTTGCTGGTAGCGGTGCGCAGCAGCCTTGGCCCGGCGCTGGCCTGTGCGGCGCTGTCGTTTCTGACCTACGATTTTTTGTTCATCCCGCCGAATTTCTCTTTCAGCATCCAGCGCGAAGAAGACGTGCTGACGCTGCTGTTCTTCCTGTTGATGGCAGCGCTCACGGGCAACCTCGCGGCGCGGCAGCGGCGGCAATTGCAGGCCTTGCGCGACACCCAGGAAGAGACCAGCGAATTGCTCGATTTGTCGCGCAAACTCACCGCCGCGACCGATCGCCAGGCCGTGATCAGCGCCGCCGCGCAACACCTCGAAGGCTGGAGCGATTTGCAATTGTGCTTGCTCAACCGCGACGGCCAGGGCGGCTGGAAAGTCGAGACCGGCGGGCCGCTGCAATTCACCGAGGCCGAACGCGCCGCCGCCGATTGGGCCTGGCAACACGATCAACCGGCGGGCAAGGGCACCGGCACCTTGCCGCTGGGGCGTTGGTGGTGGTGGCCATTGTCGGTCGAGGACGGGCCGCTGGCGCTGCTCGGCGTTTGCGCCAAGGAAGGCCAGACCCTGAGCGGTCAGCGCCGACGCTTGCTCACTGCGTTGAGTCAGCCACTGGCACAAGCCTTGGCACGCGCGCAGTTGGCTGATGATTTGGAGGCGGCGCGCCTGCATGGCGAAACCGAGCAACTGCGCAGCGCCTTGCTGGCCTCGGTGTCCCATGATTTGCGCACGCCGCTTACCGCCATGCGCGGTAGCATCGACAGCTTGTTGGCCCTCGGCGAAGCGATCCCGCTGGAGGATCGCCGCGAGTTGCTCGAAGGCACCCGCGATGAAGCCGAACGCCTCGACCGCTACATCCAGAACCTGCTCGACATGACCCGCCTCGGCCACGGCGCCTTGAAGCTGGCGCGGGACTGGGTGTCGCCGGCCGATATCGTCGGCAGTTCGCTCAATCGCCTGCGGGCGGTGCTGGCGCCGTTGCGGGTCAGCACCGAGGTGCCGGCCGAATTGCCGCTGCTCTATGTGCACGCGGCGCTGATCGAGCAGGCGCTGGTCAACGTGCTGGAAAACGCCGCGCGTTTTTCGCCGAGCCACGGTCGCTTGCAACTGCGCGCCGGCACCAACGAGCAAGAGATTTTCTTTTCGGTCAGCGATGAAGGCCCGGGCATCCCCGAAGAGGACCGCACGAAGATTTTCGACATGTTCTACACCGCCGCGCGCGGTGATCGCGGCGGGCAAGGCACCGGGTTGGGACTGGCGATCTGTCAGGGCATGGTCGGTGCTCACGGTGGGCGTATTTCCGTAGCCGACGGCATCGACGGGCGTGGCACCTGCATCACCTTGCACCTGCCGTTGCAGGCGCAGCCGGGCATGGACCATGAAGCCTGAGGCCGACTGCGCTACTCTCTTGCCACTCTTTTGTGTTGATGTGAATTCATGAGCCAGACCGCGACCATTTTGGTCATCGACGACGAACCGCAGATCCGCAAATTCCTGCGCATCAGCCTCGCTTCACAAGGCTATAAAGTGCTCGAAGCCGGCACCGGTGCCGAAGGCCTGGCGCAAGCCGCCCTGAGCAAACCCGACCTGGTGGTGCTCGACCTCGGCCTGCCGGACATGGACGGTCAGCAGGTGCTGCGCGAGTTACGCGAATGGGCGAGCACGCCAGTGCTAGTGCTGTCGGTGCGCGCCAGTGAAGGGCAGAAGGTCGAAGCGTTGGACGGCGGCGCGAATGACTACGTGACCAAACCGTTCGGCATTCAGGAATTTCTCGCCCGCGTTCGCGCGTTGTTACGCCAGGCCCCGGCGGGCGAGGCGCAACCGGCGGCGTTGAGTTTCGGCCCTCTGACCGTGGATCTGGCCTATCGGCGCGTGCTGCTCGACGGCGCCGAAGTCGCCCTGACCCGCAAGGAATACGCGGTGCTGGCGCAACTGGCGCGGCATCCGGGGCGGGTGATCACCCAGCAGCAATTGCTCAAGGATATCTGGGGGCCGACACACACCGAGGACAGTCATTACCTGCGGATCGTGGTCGGACATCTGCGGCAGAAACTGGCGGATGATCCGACCCGGCCGCGGTTTATCGTGACTGAGGCTGGGGTTGGGTATCGGTTGGTGAGTGAGAACAGCCTGTAGCTTTGTAGTGGCCGATCCGGCGCTTTCGCGAGCAAGCTCGCTCCCACATTTGGAATGCATTCCCCTGTGGGAGCGAGCTTGCTCGCGAAGAGGCCAGAAAAAACACTGAAGGACGTTCAGGATTTCAACCCTGCTCCTGCTCATACCGATCCAGCGTATCGCTGGCAATCTGTCTGCCCAGCGCAATCAACTCCGGCGCCTTGTAGAACTCGAAAAACCGGCACACCCGCTTCGGCACGTTGATCAGGATATCCGGCGGATAGCCGGCGATCTTGTACTGCGCCAGCGAGGTCTGCATCACCTCGAAACTCTGGTTGATCAGATCCAGTAGCGACGCCGGCCCGACGTTATCGATGATGAACGAACCGGTGGCGGATTTCGGCGCGCCTTCGCGTTCCGGGGCGGCCGCTGGTTGCTGGCTTTCCGGCTCGACGCCTTCGAGCCACGGATTGATCTCTGCCGCCTCGGCGCGCAATGCTTCCTGTTCCAGCTTCAACAACTGCTCCGCCGGTTTACGGCGAAATGGCAGCTTCGATCCCAGTGAGTTGATCAGACTGTCGAAGCGCGAACGGAACGCCGCTGGGCGCTCGATCACCGGCAATTTGTACTGACGCTGGTTGGTGGCGTTGAGGTTGACGGCGATGATCAGATCGCAATGGCTGGACACCACAGGAACGATCGGCAACGGATTGAGAATGCCGCCGTCGACCAGCATGCGGTTGCCCTGCATCACCGGAGTAAACAGGCTGGGAATCGCCGCCGAGGCGCGCATGGCTTGATGCAGGCAGCCTTCCTGAAACCAGATTTCCTGCTGATTGGTCAGGTCGGCGGCGACGGCGGTGTAGGGGATGCGCAGGTCTTCGATGTTGATCTCGCCGACGATCTTGCGAATCTGCCCGAAGACCTTTTCACCGCGAATTGCACCGAGGCGGAAGCTCACGTCGACCAGGCGCAGCACATCGAGGTAATCGAGGCTTTCGATCCAGCGCCGGTAGTCATCCAGTTTGCCGGCGGCATAGATCCCGCCAACCACCGCGCCCATCGAACAACCGGCGATGCAGGCGATGTCGTAGCCGCGTTTTTCAATTTCTTCGATAACGCCGATATGGGCATAGCCCCGGGCACCACCGGAGCCCAGCACCAGTGCGACACGCTTTTTCATCAAACTTCCTCCCGACAAGCCTGCACAATGCACGCATCGGCCAGGCGGCTCAATCGCCAAGGTCGTTGCGCGCGGCAGTGACGTCGTTTTTCGCTCGCGGCGCACGCTTGCGCGCTATGCTCTGCGCCACATGGTTTGACCGGCCGGCGAGGCACTTTTTCGCCGCTTGACCGTCTTACCTGCACGACTGTTGACCTACCTTGAGGTGTGAGTGATGAAAGCCTGGATCTGTGTACCGTTGATGGCCTTGGTTCTGGCCGGTTGCGCCGGCAAAACCGCGTACCGCGACAGCTGCGGCAGTCAACTCGATACGGCCTGGCACGAACTGGACCTGGCCAAGGCTGAAGGCTTCGCCGGCACCGTCAGCTATTCCAAAGCGCTGTCGCTGCTGACCGCCGCCAAGACCCAGCAACAATTCGAAGGCTTTGAAGGCTGCAGCAAGAAAGCCGAGAAAGCCCGTTTCTACATTCGCGAATCCCGCGCAGGACGTTAAAAAGCAGCTGCAAGCTTCTAGCTGCGAGCGGCAAGCTCAAGGCGACCGCGTTCAGCTTGGAGCTTGTAGCTTGCAACTTGAAGCTGTCTACGGAGTAGACCCCCATGATCGATCGTTTGGTGGCTCATGTGTTGAGCCTGGATGTGCGGCTGCTGGCGTGTCAGGCGCGGTTGACTGCGCGCACCGATCCGGAAGCGTTGCATGATTTGCGCACCACGGTGCGGCGCTTGCGCAGTCTGTTGCGGCCGTTGCGCGGCTTGCCGGGTGTCGAGCAACTGGAGGCGGCGGCTTCGGCGGTGGGCGATCTGACCACGCCGTGGCGTGATCGCGAGGTGCTCGCGGCGTATCTGCTCGAGCATGATCAACCCGAGGCTGCGCAGCGGCGCCTGGCGCAAATGACCGAGGCGTATCCGGCGCTGGCGGCGAGTGCGGAGCTGGCTTCGTTGCTGATGATTCTCGACGCCTTTCCACGGTTTCTTCGCGCGTCTCAGCGCCAGGGTCTGCTCCAGGATCTGGATAAGCGCATTGAAAAACGTCTGGGCAAACAATGGCAGAAACTCGACGCGGCGCTGCAGGATCCCGCCCATGACCGCCATCGTCTGCGCCTGCTGATCAAACGTGTGCGTTATGGCATCGAAGCCTATCCCGAGCTGGATCGCTTGCCGAAACCGGCTTACAAACGCCTGAAATCCGCGCAAGGCGCATTGGGCGACTGGCACGATTGCTGGCAATGGCTGGCGCGTGCCGAGCAGGAGGCTGATCTGCAACCGTGTGTGGCCACTTGGCAGGCCGGGTTGATCAAGGCAGAGCTGAAGGCCGATCAAGTGCTGGAAAAGCTCAGCGCCACTTGTTTCAAATCCTGAAACTTGCGCATCCCCCTGTAGGAGCTGCCGAAGGCCGCGATCTTTTGATCTTGATTTGCAAACCGATCAAAAAATCGCAGCCTCGTTTCACTCGACAGCTCCTACAAGGGTTTTGCGGCGAAATTGAAACGCGCCAAGGCCTATCTGTCAGCCCATTTGACCGGAATAGACGCTGCGCCGCCGCCCCAGGCTGGTTAAGATCGCCGCATTCCTTTTTCGCTTTCCGAGGTTGCCATGCGCTTTTGCGATCTGCTCGATGCTGTCCGCCAACAACCTGAAGTGACCATCCCCGCCGAATGGGGGCAGGGCCGCGCCAGTTTTGGCGGGCTGGTGGCCGCGCTGCAATTTGAAGTCATGCGCGCCAGGGTGCCGTCGGAACGTCCGGTGCGTTCGCTGGCGATTACCTTTGTCGGCCCGGTCGAGCCGGACGTGCCGGTGAGTTTTGAAGTCGACGTGCTGCGCGAAGGCAAAGCGGTCAGCCAGGTGTTGGGCCGCGCCATGCAAAATGGCCAGGTGGTGACGATCATTCAGGGCAGCTTCGGTGCCTCGCGGCCCTCGGAAGTCGCCGTCGAAGCCTATCCAGCGCCAACAATGAAACACTGGGACGAATGCCAGGAGCTGCCCTATATCAAAGGCGTGACCCCGGAATTCATGCGCCATCTGGCCATGCGCTGGAGCGCCGGCGGTATTCCGTTCTCTGGCACGCCATCGCGCTTGATGGGCGGTTGGGTACGCTTGCGTGGGGATGTCAAAGAGGAGCCGGTCAACGAGGCGCATCTGCTGGCGCTGGTGGATGCCTGGCCGCCGGCGCTGTTGCCGTATCTGAAGAAACCGGCACCCGGCAGCACGCTGACCTGGACCATCGAATTCGTACAGCCGTTACGCGACTTGAGCACGCTGGACTGGTGCCAATACCTGGCCGATATCGAATACGCTGTCGACGGCTACGGCCATGTCGCAGCGAAGCTGTGGAGTGCGAAAGGGGAATTGATTGCGATGAGTCGCCAGACCGTGACGATCTTTGCCTGAATCAATGCCGACGATGACGCTCACGCCAGGCACGCCACCAGCCGCCGCTGAGAAAGAACCGCGGGAAGGTCAGAAACTGCTCGACCAGCAAACGTGACACGGCATCCTGGCGATCACTGAACGGCTCGGAGGCTTGCGCCTCCAGGCTGTGACCGTGACGCTGAAGACCCAGCGCAGCGACGATACCGATCACGCCGATGGCGACGCTGGCCAGGCTCAGGCTGAACACCCCTGACACGATCAGCAGAAAAGCCACGATGAACAGCGGCACGGCAATCAGGTGCAGGACCAGATTGGTCGGATGCTGATGATTGCCCGGGTAGGCGCGCCATTGCCACGCGGGAAGGTTGGGGTGACGTTTGCCCATGTTTGCTACTCCTCGATCCATGTTGAACTTCATGGTTGAAGAATAGGCCCGGGCGCGGAGGGCGGCGAATCAAGGTTGGCTATTGAGTTGATAGCGGCAATGGCTGTTTTTGATGGTGTCCGATCTGGCCCCATCGCGAGCAGGCTCACTCCTACATTTGGAATGCGTTCCCCCCTGTAGGAGCTGCCGAAGGCTGCGATCTTTTGATCTTAAAGCTTCAACTGCCCAATCGCCCTGTTCAACTCCCCAGCCAACGTCGCCAGCTCATCACTGGTCGTCGCCGAGTCCACCGTCTGCTGCACGGTATTCTCAGTCACATCACGAATACTCACCACCGCCCGGTTCATCTCCTCGGCAACCTGACTCTGTTGCTCTGCCGCCACGGCGATCTGCGTGTTGCTCTCGCGCATCTGCGCCACCGCGCCGGTGATCTCAGCCAGAGCTGCGCCGGCCTCCTGCGCCTGCTGCACACAATCATCGGCCTTGTACGAACTCTCCTGCATGAAATCCACCGCATCGCGAGTGCCGGCCTGCAACGCCGCGATCATGCCGGTGATCTCGTCGGTGGACGCCTGCACGCGCTTGGCGAGGTTGCGTACTTCATCGGCGACCACGGCAAAGCCGCGACCCATTTCCCCGGCGCGTGCGGCTTCGATCGCCGCGTTGAGCGCGAGCAGATTGGTCTGTTCGGCGATGCTGTGAATCACGCTGACCACACCGCTGATCTTCTGACTGTCCTCGGCCAGGCGTTGAATCATTTCCGCCGTCTGCTGCACGCCGCTGGACAGCCCGGCAATCGACTGCTGCACCCGCGCGACCACTTGCTGGCCGCTGCCGGCGAGGCCATCGGCGGTTTTCGACAGGTCGCGAGTGGCGCCGGCGTGTTGAGCGATGTGGTAAACGGTGGCGGTCATTTCGTTGATCGCGGTGGCCGCCTGATCGGTTTCGCTCTGCTGGGCGAGCATGCCGTGACGCACATCGTTCATGCTTGAGGCCAGCCGCGCGGCACCGTCATCCAGTTGTCGCGCGGTGTTGGCAACTGTTGACACTACGCGTTGATAGCCGGCCTGCATGGCGTTGAAGGCATTGGCCATCTGCCCGACTTCGTCCCTGCCCACTAGCGGCACCCGAGCTGAAAGGTCGCCGGTTTTTTCAACGTGCAGCATCACGTCTTTCAAGGTGTTGAGCTGGCTGAGCAGGAAGCGGATCAGCAGTTGCGAAGCACCGAGCATCGCCAGCATCAGGATGAAGACCGCCAGCGCATAGTGGGCGAAGCGTTCGCTGAACACTTGGCTCAGGCTTGGCGCGTGGGCAATGACCGCCACTTGCTCGCCGTCGGCGCGGCTGAACACTTCGGCGCCGACCAACGGATTGTCGCCGAACAGCGGCATTTCATTGATGGCGTTCCAACCGACGCGGCCGCTGATTTCCAGTAGCGGTTGATCGTTGAGACGCGGCGCTTCACCGCGCTTGAAGGTCAGCACCTGAGCGGATCTGGGCAGCGCCTGCCCGGGCGGCCAGGCCTTGAGCAATTGCGCCTGCGCCTGAGCGGATGCCTGCGCGGCTTGGCTGCGGGCCTGCTGTTCGAGATGTACGGCGTACAGCACCAACAGCAGGGTGGTGACAAAGGCGACCGCGTTGACCGCCCAGAATTTGTATTTCAGCGAGATGTTGCTAAGCCAGGCACCCATGGAGGTCTTCTCTGATAGCGGAAACAGTTTTGGCAAGGTGCCATTATTGTGCCGCTATGCGGAAAACCATTTTTTGATGCGGATCAACAGATCAAAAGATCGCAGCCTTCGGCAGCTCCTACATTGGCACGACGTACATCCTGTAGGAGCTGCCGAAGGCTGCGATCTTTTGCGTGTTACACCAGCGTCGGAAGTTTAAAAAATGCCCGGGCACACGCGGTGCTATGCGCGGCCAGTGCTTCCTCGGTCTCGCCGCGATGCAACGCCACCTCGCGCAACACTTCGGTCAGATAAGCCGGCTCATTGCGGCCGTTTTTCGGTTTCGGTCGCAGCGTGCGTGGCAGCAGATACGGCGCATCGCTTTCCAGCATCAGCCGTCCCGGTTTGATCTCTTTTACCAGCGGATGCAGATGCGTGCCCCGGCGCTCGTCGCAGATCCAGCCAGTAATGCCGATGTGCAGATCCAGATCGAGGTAGCTGAACAGGGCTTTCTGTTCGCCGGTGAAGCAATGCACCACCGCCGCCGGCAGTTGATCGCGGAAGTCCTTGAGGATTTCCAGCAGGCGCTGGCTGGCATCACGCTCATGCAGGAACACCGGCAATTGCAGCTCGGCGGCCAGCGCCAGATGTTCTTCGAGAACCTTTTCCTGCTGCGGGCGTGGGGAGAAATCGCGGTTGAAATCCAGACCGCATTCACCTACCGCGACGACATTGGCTTCGTTCAACAGACTGCGCAAGCGCCGCGCGCTGTCAGCGTTCCAGTCACTCGCCGAGTGCGGGTGAATACCGGCGGTGGCGAACAGCCGTTGGCCGCTTTCGTCCAGTTGCTGGCACAGCTCCAGCGCCTGCTCGCTGCCCTCGACGCTGGTGCCGGTGAGGACCAGTTGGCAGACGCCGGCGGCGTAGGCGCGGTCGAGCACGGCCTGGTGTTTGTCGGCGAAACTGGGGTTGGTCAGGTTGACGCCGATATCGATGAGTTGCATGGTGCTACCTCGGGCCGAAGGCCGGAAAGCATATCAGAGCTGTAGATTTATAAGAAAAGGCAAGAACTACAACGACTTATGGCTGTCTGTTGAGGCCGCGGGGGACTCCGGGGTGGCGGCAATGCCATCACTGTGCCAGTCTCTCGCACTTTACCAGCGCACAAAGCGCTCTGTTTTCGTCGGTGATCTCGTCCTTTTTGCGACGCAATCGCCCCGTATTCTTTTCGGAGAGTGGATGCATCGTCCCTCGGTTCTGCTGCTGTTGTGTGCTGCGTTGCTGCTGCCGATGACGGCGGTCGCGCGCCTGCCCGGGCCGTTGCAAGCCGTGCCGGCGACCAAGGTTCGCGACCTCTCGGACATTCGCAACAGCCGCGTGTTGCGGGTGTTGGTCAATCAGAGCCGCAACAGCTCCGGCGAAGTCCAGGGCCAGGCCATTGGTGTCGAATACCACCGCCTGCGAGCCTTCGAGCAATACCTCAACGGCCATGCCCGTGACGGCCAGGACGTTACCCTCAAAATCATTCCCAAAGCCAAGGATCAACTGCTCGGCGCGTTGCAGCGTGGCGAGGGCGATATGGTCGCGCCGGGCGAATTGCTCGATCTGCCATCGGGCTATGCCGTCGCCAGCAGTGAGCCGATCGCCAGTGACGTGCCGCTGGTGCTGGTCGGCATCAAGGGCCAGCGACGCTACACCAAGGTCGAACAGCTCTCTGGCAAAACCCTGGCCCTGCCCACTGGCAGTGCGGCGGGGGAGGTGGTGAGCCAGCTCAACCAGAAACTGGCGCTGCACAAACTCGCGCCGATCAATATCGAATGGGTCGATCCAACGCTGGCAGTGGAAGACGTGCTGGAAATGGTTCAGGGCGGGATTTTCCACCTGACCATTGTCGAGCAACCGATTGCCGAGCGCTGGGGCAAGATCCTGCCGAAGCTGCGCCTCGACCGGCAACTGAGCCTCGGCGAGCCGGGCGAGGAACATTGGTTCGTGCGCCGCGACGCGTCGATGTTGCGTGCGAGCATCGATCGTTTCCTCACCGGTTACAAGAAACCGTCTGATGAAGACGCCGCTTTCCTGCGCATCTATCGGCGCCTGTATCAGGTGCACAATCCGCTGGCCAAGGCCGATCGCCAGCGTCTGGAAAAACTCCGCCCGACCCTGCAGAAGCATGCCGACGCGCAGAACATGGACTGGCTCAATCTTGCGGCGCTGGCGTTCAAGGAATCGCGTCTGCAGCCCAACGCCCGCAGCGGCAGCGGCCCGACCGGGCTGATGCAGATCACCCCATCCGCCGCGCAACGGGTCGGCGTCAGCAATATCCACAATCTCGATGCGAATGTTCAGGCCGGCGCCAAGTACCTGGCAATGATCCGCCGCAAGTTCTTCAGCAGTCCGAAACTCAACGAGCGTGAGCGCATGGCATTCACCCTCGCCGCGTACAACATCGGGCCCGAGCGCGTGCAGGGCATGCGCGCCGAAGCGCGCCGCCGTGGCCTGAATCCCAACCAGTGGTTTTTCCAGGTCGAGCGCATCGCCATGGAGCAGGTGGGAATGGGCGCCGTCAGCTATGTTAATAGCGTGAACAAGTACTACCTGGCATTCGACCGGGAGCGTGAGTCGCTGGAGCCCCGCCAGCAGAAAGTGGTCACACGGAAATAATCTATTAATTCGATTGTTATGGCGAATTTTTTGCGCTTTAAACATGAAATAAACTGATTAATATAGCGACCAACCCAAACACACAAACACTTCTGCACAACAAGGAATGCCCCATGAGCTCTCTGATCAACAAGGTTCTGTTCACCCGCGCCGGTTACGGCCTGACTGTCCTGCGCATTGCTGTCGGCGTGATATTCGCCGCCCACGGTTCGCAGAAACTCTTTGGTCTGTTCGGTGGTTACGGCCTGGCCGGCACCGCACAATGGATGGAAAGCATCGGCTTGACCCCGGGGTACCTGATGGCCTCGCTCGCCGGTGGTACCGAGTTCTTCGCCGGTCTGGCACTGATCATCGGCCTGCTGGCACGCCCGGCGGCACTCGGTCTGGCGTTCCTCTCGCTGGTCGCAATCTTCTCGGTGCACATCGGCAACGGTCTGTTCATGGCCAACAACGGTTATGAGTTCGCCCTGGCTCTGCTGGCCGGTAGCATCGCGGTACTCATCGAAGGTGCCGGCAAGCTCTCGGCGGATCGCGCCATCGCCGGTTGAAGGCTCTGGCTCAAGGCAAAGGCCCGCATTGCGCGGGCCTTTTTTTGTTGCGGGCGATTCTTGACACTGATCAGTCACGTTCTCTAGGATGTTGCTCCTGCGCCGATTTAAACAGCTACTTG
This sequence comes from Pseudomonas koreensis, assembly GCF_024169245.1. Lineage (NCBI taxonomy): Bacteria > Pseudomonadati > Pseudomonadota > Gammaproteobacteria > Pseudomonadales > Pseudomonadaceae > Pseudomonas > Pseudomonas koreensis. The sequence continues at coordinate 5,432,680 of NZ_JALJWP010000001.1, read as the reverse complement.
CGGGGCGCCAGGTGACTTCTACAGTTACCGTCAGAAGCCGGAACAGGGCTTCGAAATACCGCTAAAGCGCTGGTTCGGTGTTGCCTCTCACCTGCCATGCAGACTTTTGAGGCAGAGACACGACAGATGAACGCACTAAGCCCTCCAGCACGTCCCGCGCCGATCACGGCACATATCACCCAGCGCAACCCGAAAATCCTGCTTGGCGGCAAACATCAGCCGACGCTGTTGCGTTATCTCGATGGCTGGCCACGTCGCAGCGGCGGTCCTGCCGCGTTCCTGATCCAGTTTGTCGATGACGGTGAGTCGCTGGCGCGTTTCGCTACGGACAGCTTTGATCTGGCGGTGATTCAGGCGCCGAGCGCAGAAGATGCGCCGGAAATGATCAAGCAACTGACCCGCGTCGCTCGGCAGGGCTTGATCACTCGGCGCTGATTGGCCTTACGGATATTCAATCGCAACGATATAAACGAACTGCTCGCCGGTCGGCGTCTGCACCCGCACTTCGGCGTCGAGTGCCTTGCCGATCAGCGCGCGGGCCAGCGGCGAGTCGATGCTGATCAAACCCTGTTTGAGGTCCAGTTCATCGGGGCCGACGATGCGGTAGCGCGATTGCTTGCCGTCTTCGTCTTCGATGGTTACCCAGGCGCCGAAATAGACCTTGTTCGGGTCGCTGGGTTTTTCGCTGACCACCTTGAGCGCTTCCAGGCGTTTGGTGAGAAAACGCACGCGGCTGTCGATTTCGCGCAGCATCTTCTTGCCGTAGGTGTACTCGGCGTTTTCCGAACGATCTCCCTGCGCCGCCGCTTCACTCACGGCCTGGGTGACCTGCGGGCGACGCACATGCCACAACTCATGGAATTCGGCACGCATCCGCGCTTCACCCTCGGGGGTGATCAACGCGGTGCCAGCGGTGCGGGGAGGGCGATAACGGCTCATGGCGACTTCTTGTGATTAAGAGCGCCTGAGTCTATCAACCCTCGCGCAACACTGTCAGCGGGCTGGCGTTCAGTGCGCGACGCGTGCCGAACACGCCGGCGCCACCAATCAGTGCAGCGCCAATCAACGGCAGCACCAGCAGCCATGGATGCGGATGCCACGGCAGGTCGAAGGCGAAGCGGTACAGCACCAGACTGACCACCTCGGAACCGATTGCCGCGAGCAAGCCGCTGACTGCGCCCAACAAACCAAATTCGATGCGTCGCGCCTTGATCAGCAATTGCCGCTCGGCACCCAGCGCGCGCAACAGCGCACCCTGACGAATGCGTTCATCCAGCGTCGCTTGCAAGCCGGAGAACAACACCGCCATCCCCGCGGCGAGAACGAACAACAACACATATTCCACCGCCAGGGTGACTTGGGCGAGGATGCTGCGCAGCTGTTCGAGCAAGGCTTCGACCTGCAGGATGGTCACCGCCGGGAAGGTCCGCGACAGCTCGACGATCTGCTGATCGTGCCCCGGCGCCAGGTAGAAACTGGTCAGGTAGGTGGCCGGAAGATCCTTCAAGGTGCCTGGCTGGAAGATCATGAAGAAGTTCGGCTGGAAGTTGTCCCAGTTGATCTCGCGCAGGCTGGTGACCTTCGCTTCGCGATTGACCCCACCGACGCTGAATACCATGTGATCGCCGAGTTTGAGTTTCAGGCTTTCGGCAACCTTGCCTTCCACCGAGACCCCCGGCACGTCGTCGGACGGCTGACCGCTCCACCATGAGCCGGCGGTGAGCTTGTTGCCGGCCGGCAGATCCGCCGCCCAGGTCAGGCTCAGATCGCGTTGAATGGCGCGGTCACCCGCCGAGTCCTTGCTGACGATTTGCTGCACCGGCTCGCCATTGATGCTGATCAGTCGTCCTGGCACCACCGGATACAGCGGCGCCGCTTGCGCTGAGACCTTGATCAGATGATCGGCGAAGGCCTGTTTGTCCGCCGGGAGGATATTCAGCGCGAAGTAGTTCGGAGCGTTTTTCGGTAGCTGGTTTTGCCAGGTGTCGAGCAGTTCGCCGCGCAGCAGCGCGATCAGCGCCATCGACAGCAGGATCAGACCGAACGCCAGCGACTGCCCGGCCGCCGCCAATGGATGACGCAACAACTGGCCAAGGCCCAGACGCCATGGCAACGAAGCGCGGGCGAGCATGCGGCGCAGGCTTTGCAGCAATAACAGCAGCAGGCCGCCCAGCACCAGCGCGGCGACCACGCCACCGCCGAGCAGGGCGAAGGTCAGCAGCAGGTCGAGGCTCAGACGCCACATGATCAGGCCCAGCGCACCCAGCGCCGCGCCGTAGACCATCCACGTACTCGAAGGGATCGGCAGCATATCGCGACGCAATACCCGCAGCGGTGGCACGCGACCCAGTGCAGCCAATGGCGGCAAGGCAAAACCGGCTAGTGCCACCAGCCCGGTGCCGATCCCGGCAATCGCCGGAAACAGGCCACCCGGCGGCACATCGCTCGGCAGTAAATCATGCAACAGTGCGAACAGCCCCAGTTGCGCCAGCCAGCCGAGCAGGGCGCCACTGATGGCGGCAATCAGGCCGAGCACGGTCAGTTGCAGGCTGAACAGCACCATGGTTTCCCGGCGCGACAAACCAAGGCAGCGCAGCAAGGCACTGGCGTCGAAACGCCGACTGGCGAAACGGTTGGCCGACAACGCCACCGCCACCCCGGCCAACAACACCGCGACCAGACTGGCCATGTTCAGATAGCGTTCGGCCTTGCCAAGCGCACCACCAATCTGCCGGTTACCGTCACGGGCGTCCTGAATTCGCTGGTTTGCAGCGAGGCCCGGTTTGATCAACTCGCGATAGGTTTCCAGCGCCTGCGGTTCGCCGCGCCACAGTTCGCGGTAACTCACCCGGCTGCCCGGTTGCACCACGCCGGTCGCGGCGAGGTCCTCAAGATTGATCAGCACCCGTGGCGTCAGGCTGTAGAAGTTGCCGGCGCGATCCGGCTCATAGGTGAGCACGCGAGTCAGCTTCAAAGTCTTCATGCCGACGTCGATGCTGTCGCCGATCTTCAGATCCAGCGCGGTCAACAGACGCGCCTCAACCCAGGCTTCACCGGGTTGCGGTTCGCCGCCGACTTCTTCATGGGCAAATGGCGCGGGCGCACTTTTCAGCTCGCCACGCAATGGATAGGCGCGGTCGACGGCTTTGATGCTCGACAGCTGAATGCCGTTGTCGGTGGCAATGACGCTGGAGAATTCCACCACTTGCGCATGCTTCAGGCGCAATTCGGTGCCGCTGCGGATTTGCTCCTCGCGGGCCGGCGAGCTGCCTTCCAGCACCAGATCGGCGCCAAGAAACTCGGTCGCGCGCAGCATCATCGCGCCGTTCAGGCGGGCACCGAAATAGCCAATCGCGGTGCTCGCCGCGACGGCCACCACCAGTGCAAAGAACAACACGCGCAATTCTCCGGCGCGGGCATCGCGCATGAGCTGGCGCAGGGCAAGGCTGAACAGACGCAACAGCGGCAGACGTGCCATCAAGGCTCCAGAGGGGCGACCAGCAGCCCGGCTTCAAGACGGATCAGGCGCCGGCAGCGATGGGCCAGGCGTTCATCGTGGGTCACCAGCACCAGGGTGGTGCCGCGTTCCTTGTTCAATTCGAACAGCAAGTCGCTGATGCGCTCGCCGGTGTGGCTGTCAAGGTTGCCGGTCGGCTCGTCGGCGAACAGCACGTCCGGTTCGGCGGCGAAGGCGCGGGCGATGGCCACGCGTTGCTGTTCGCCACCGGAGAGCTGGCGCGGCGAGTGAGTCAGGCGCTGGCCGAGGCCGACGCGCTGGAGCAGTTGTGTGGCGCGCTCGCGGGCATCTTTGCGGCCATCGAGTTCGAGCGGCAGCATGACGTTTTCCAGCGCATTGAGGCTGTCGAGTAATTGAAACGACTGGAAGACAAACCCGACATGCTCGGCGCGGATTCGTGCGCGCTGGTCTTCGTCGAGGCTGCTCAGGCCCTGGCCGGCGAGGGTGACTTCGCCACTGCTCGGCAGGTCGAGCCCGGCGAGCAGGCCGAGGAGGGTGGATTTGCCGGAACCGGACGCGCCGACGATGGCCAGGCTGTCGCCCTTGTTCAGTTCCAGGCTGAGTTCGTGCAGGATAGTCAGTTCACCTTCCGCGCTAGGGACCACTTTGCTGAGGTTCTTCGCGGTGAGAATGCTTGCGCCCATGGAGAATCCGATGCGTGTATGGTTTTTGAGTGCTGGCCTGGCCTTGATGTGCATGGCCCAGAACGCAGCGGCGGGTACTGTCCTGATCGTTGGCGATAGTATCAGCGCCGGTTTCGGCCTGGATACCCGTCTGGGGTGGGTGTCGCTGCTCGAGCAGCGGCTCAAACAGGAGGGTTTCGACGATAAAGTGGTCAATGCCTCGATCAGCGGTGACACCAGTGCCGGAGGCCAGGCGCGGCTGCCGGCGCTGCTTGCAGAGCATAAGCCTGCGCTGGTGATCCTCGAGCTGGGTGGCAACGACGGACTGCGCGGAATGCCGCCAACGCAATTGCAACAAAATCTTGCCTCGATGATCGACAGCTCACGCCAGAGCGGCGCCAAAGTGCTGTTGCTCGGCATGCAACTGCCGCCCAATTATGGCAAGCGTTACACCGATTCGTTCGCCGAGGTTTACGGCACGCTCGCCGAAGAGAAAAACATCCCGTTGGTGCCGTTTTTTCTTGAAGGCGTCGGCGGCCATCCGGACCTGATGCAGGCCGACGGTCTGCACCCGGCCGCCGGGGCTCAGGGCAAGTTGCTGGAAAATGTCTGGCCGACGCTAAAACCGCTGTTATGAGGCTTTTCTAGTGGCAGGCTTTCGGCTAATGTGGCGCCCCCGAATTTGGAGCCCCCGATGCCGCGTCCTGCCTGGTCCCTGTTTGCCTACCAACTGATCGAGCCTGACGAGCAGCTGGACCTGTTCGCCTGCCAGGAAGTGCGGGTGCATCTGGTGACGCGTCAGCTGGAACTCGGTGGCTCGGCCGATCGCACCCTTTGTGGCAGCCTGTTGCCGGCGCAACCGCGCTGGTCGAGCGTGGATCGCCGGGTGTTCCAGGATCAGCGTCTGTGCTCGCTGTGCCGGGCGATTCTCGAATCGCAGAAGCGCGGCACCTCGCCGATCTGGCCTGAGCTGCGTTTCGAACTTTAAGAACAAAGATCGCAGCCTCGTTGCACTCGTCAGCTCCTACAGGGGAATGCGTTCCAGATGTAGGAGCTGACGAGTGCAACGAGGCTGCGATCTTTCAGGGCGCGACACGGTCCATCGGCGTCTCTCCCGAATCCCCAGGCCGCGGTGTACAATCGCGCTCTTATACCCTTGATGATCATGCGAAGGATTTTCCGGATGTTGCCGCGCTTTCCTGCCGTCACCCGCTGCCTGTCACTTGCCGCCCTGTGTGTGGCCGGTCCCGTTGCTGCATTGGAGCTTCCTCTGCCACCACCCGGCGAGGACATCGTCGGCCAGGTGCAGGTGATCAAAGCCAAATACGAAGACACCTTTGCCGATCTGGGTACCACCTATGATCTGGGCTATTCGGAAATGGTCGCGGCCAACCCGGGCATCGATGCCTGGCTGCCCGGCGCGGGTACCGAGATCGTCCTGCCGACGCGCTTCATCCTGCCACCGGGCCCGCGTGAAGGCATCGTCATCAACCTCGCCGAATACCGCCTCTATTACTACCCGAAAGGCCGCGACGTGGTGTACACGTTCCCGCTGGGCATCGGCCGCGAAGGCTGGGGCTCGCCGATCGCGCACACCTCGATCATCGCCAAGACGCCGAACCCGACGTGGACGCCTCCGGCCTCGATCAAGGCCGAGCACGCCGCTGACGGTGATCCGCTGCCGAACGTGGTGCCGGCCGGCCCCGACAACCCGCTGGGCCCGTTCAAGTTCACCCTCGGTACGCCGGGCTACCTGATCCACGGTTCGAACAAGAAGTTCGGCATCGGCATGCGCACCAGTCACGGTTGCTTCCGCATGTTCAACAACAACGTGCTGGAAATGGCCGGCATGGTCCCGGTCGGCACCTCGGTGCGCATCATCAACGACCCGTACAAGTTCGGTCGCAGTGGCGGCAAGGTCTATCTGGAAGCGCACACGCCGCTCGACGACAAGGGCAACCCGTCGGTGGTCGACAAGCACACAGCGGTGATCAACGCGATGCTCAAGCGTGAAGACATCACCGGCAACCTGCGCATGAACTGGGATGTGGTGCGGGATGTGGTCGCAGCCGAGGATGGCCTGCCGGTAGAGATCGCCGTGCCGAATACCTCGGCGCCGATGGTGAGCAGTGCACCGATCGACCTGCAGCAATAAGCGTTGATCGAAACCCGCCGAGGCGTGCAGCGTCGGCGGGTTTTTTATGGCCCGGAGAAAAGCACCGGTCACAAAAAAGCCGACCCGGAAACCGGATCGGCTCGATAACAATCCCGAGGGATTATTACTTGCGGCTAGCTTTTTCCAGCATGCGCAGAGCACGCTCGTTAGCTTCGTCAGCAGTCTGTTGTGCTTTTTGAGCAGCAGCCAGAGCTTCATCAGCTTTACGGTAAGCTTCGTCTGCACGAGCCTGGGAGCGAGCAGCTGCGTCTTCAGTAGCGGTCAGACGTGCTTCGGTTTCTTTCGATGCGCTGCTGCAACCGGTAGCCAGAACTGCGGCCAGAGCCAGAGCAGAGAATTTCAGAACGTTGTTCATCGTGTTCCCCTTCAAGGACTTTCAAATTAAGTGGCTGTCTCCTCACGATTGAGGAAATAGCCGGCGTACATACTACCCATTACTTGTAGTAAGTAAACTGACGTAGCGCAAGAAGCAAAAAAAATTGTAGGCGTTGATTCTTTTTCGAGCAACTTTTAACCGCGCTGTATAAAAAATATCCAGCTGCAAGCCCCGGCGTGAGCGACTCAAACGGAAAAAGTTCCCGCGCTCGCCTGCTGTTTTTGCGACTTCGGCTAAAGTCTTTCTAAATGAATCGTCCACACTTTTGTTGCGCTTCTGCGAACCGCTTCGCGTATCTTTGTTGATGTACGGGGTGACTTTAAAAAAGGTTACACGTCTTAAGTCTCAACATTCCGGCAATGTTCAGGCAAACGGCACGCAAGAGCGTCTTGCATGCCTGGCCTGCGAGCATCGAAGCCTTTGCGCCCAAACCGTCCGATGACAAGCGTGCCTTGAGCATTTTTGCCAATGGTGCCTACTATTGAGCAGGTGTCAGGTAGCGCGAGATCGGTGTGGCTCTTCTCGGTGTCCATCAGGCACGGGGTGGCGTAGATGTTCCTTCGCCGGGAAAACATCGGTAAGGTAGGGGTCACAATTCAAGACCCGCGAGGAGTAGTGATGAGCGAGGCGTTGTCCATCCACCATGACCAGGCTGGTCATCAATTCGAGACCACTGTGGACGGTCACCGTGCTTACCTGACCTACATGGATCTGGGCAAGCAGACCCTGGATATCTATCGCACCTTCGTGCCCAATGCCCTGCGCGGCCGTGGCATTGCCGCAGCGCTGACCGAACGCGCGCTGCAATACGCTGACGAAATGGGCTACACGGTGATTCCATCCTGCTCCTACGTCGAGCGCTATATGGAACGCCATCAGCGCCGCGCTGCGAAAATCTGAATCGCACACACAAAAACGCCGGACAATGTCCGGCGTTTTTTTATGCCTGCAAAACCACGCTTACGTGCGCTGACGTTTCGGCAACACGTCCTTGAGCTTGGCGTGCATGCTGCGCAGAGTATTTTCGGTGGCGGACCAATCGATGCAGGCATCGGTGATCGACACGCCGTATTGCAGGTCGGCGAGGTCTTTAGGGATCGCCTGGCAGCCCCAGTTCAAGTGGCTTTCAACCATCAGACCGATGATCGACTGGTTGCCTTCGAGGATCTGGTTGGCGACGTTCTCCATCACCAGCGGTTGCAGGGCCGGGTCCTTGTTGGAGTTGGCGTGGCTGCAGTCGACCATGATGTTCGGCTTGATCTTCGCCTCGTTCAGCGCCTGCTCGCAGAGCGCAACGCTGACCGAGTCGTAGTTCGGCTTGCCATTACCGCCACGCAGCACCACGTGACCGTAGGCGTTGCCTTTGGTGGTAACGATCGACACGCCACCTTCCTGGTTGATGCCGAGGAAACGGTGCGGGCTGGACACCGACTGCAACGCGTTGATCGCCACGGTCAGGCCGCCGTCGGTGCCGTTCTTGAAGCCGACCGCCGAGGACAGGCCGGAAGCCATTTCGCGGTGAGTCTGCGATTCGGTGGTACGCGCGCCGATGGCCGACCAGCTGATCAGATCCTGCAGATACTGCGGGGAGATCGGGTCGAGGGCTTCGGTCGCGGTCGGCAGGCCTTTCTCGGCCAGGTCGAGCAGCAACTGACGACCGATGTGCAGACCGTCCTGGATCTTGAACGAGTCGTCCAGATACGGATCGTTGATCAGACCTTTCCAGCCGACGGTGGTACGCGGCTTCTCGAAATACACGCGCATGACCAGGTACAGAGTGTCGGAGACTTCCTCGGCCAGCACCTTGAGGCGATCGGCGTATTCGTGGGCAGCCTTGATGTCATGAATCGAGCACGGGCCGATCACGACGAACAGACGGTGGTCGGTGCCATCGAGAATGTTGCGAATGACTTCGCGGCCCTTGGTGACGGTGCGCAGGGCGACGTCGCTCAGGGGGATATCACGCTTGAGCTGATCGGGAGTGATCAGGGTCTCGTTAGAGGCGACGTTTAGGTCGTTGATCGGTAAATCAGCCATCGTTTACTCGTCAGGTCACGGGTGCCGGCCGCCAGCGACCCCGCGCGGCGGAGCACAGCAGATTTAGCGCGTCGGGGGAGCCGAACCTTAGCGCGTCAGACGCGGCTCGACAATGGGCAAACCGTGCTTTAGTCCAGCGCTGGCTGCGCAAAAGCCTTGCAAAGGTTGTCGTGGGAGAACTCTTCGGCATGCTCCTCGACCCATTGCAGGGCCAGCGCCTGAATATCCTGCAGATCATTGTGGCTGTCCTGCATGCGCGAATAGCGTTCGATCTGACACACCTGCTCACCCATTCGCGCGCTGAAGAGGGTCTGTTCGTCAGTGAAAGCGATGCCCACCAGATAGCCTTTTTTGCGGCGCAGGCACCAGGCCACATAGCCCGGATAACTGAAGTCGGCATTCAGCGTCGGCATGCGCACTTGCAGCGCGGTGCCGTGGCGCCAGGCGCGGTGGTAATTGCAAGCGATGCCGCCGAGGCTGATAGTGTGCAGCTGTTGTCTGGAAATGCATTCAGGCTTGAGTAACGTCAATTCAACCGGAACTTCGTCCGGATGAGGAATGAAACGTCCCATGAGCACAGACTCCCTGTGTCGGCCATCTGACATTGTTTCCCCCAGTATAGTGGGCGAATCCGAGCTGACCGACTTAGACGCCGACCAGCGGCTGCTGGCCATGGACGGTGTGTCGTTGGTGATTTTCACCAGCGTCGGCTGCGCCAGTTGTCGCTATGCCCGCGAGGTGTTGCCGGGCATGCCGCTGGCGATCGATCGGCTGTGCTGGATCGACGCCGGTAATAACGGCGGGCTGGTCGAGCGTTATCAGGTGTTTCATTTGCCGGCGCTGTTTGTGGTGCGCGACGGTGAGTTTTTTGGCGCAGTGCACGCTCGCCTGACGGTTGCTGAACTCAACCAGGCAGTGGCGCAGGCGCTGGGTCGAATTGCAGAGGAGTTGCCATGAGCGAGACAGTCAGCAAACCGGTGGTGGGGATTATCGGCACCGGTGCAATCGGTGGTTTTTACGGGGTGATGCTGGCGCGTGCCGGTTTCGACGTGCACTTCTTGTTGCGCAGCGAATTTTCCGCAGTGGCGGAGCGTGGTTTGCAGATCAACAGTGCGGTGCATGGTGTGTTGACGTTGAATCCGGCCAATGTCTATCGCGCCGCCGAAGACATGCCGCCCTGTGACTGGCTGCTGGTCGGCACCAAGACCACCAGCAACGCCGGCCTCGCGCCAGCGATCATTCAAGCGGCCAAATCTGACGCAAAAGTGCTGTTGCTGCAAAACGGTCTGGATGTCGAAGACAGCCTGCGGCCGCTGCTGCCGGATTCGCTGCATCTGCTCGGCGGCCTGTGCCTGATCTGCGTGAATCGCGAAGGCCCGGGGCAGATTACCCATCAGGCCCTTGGCGCGGTAAACGTCGGTTACCACAGCGGTCCCGCGATCGATGAAGTGGCGCGCATGGCGATCGTCGAGGAGGGCGCCGGGCTGTTCCGCGCGGCCGGTATTGAGTCGCAGGCGATGGCGAATCTGCATCAGGCGCGCTGGCAGAAACTGGTGTGGAATATCCCGTATAACGGCCTTTCGGTGTTGCTCGGCGCGGGCACTGAAGTGCTGATGGCCGATGCCGACAGCCGCATGTCGATTCAGGCGCTGATGGCCGAAGTGGTGCAGGGTGCCAAGGCCTGTGGATACGAGATCCCGCCTGGTTATGCCGAGTACCTGTTCACCATGACGGAAAAAATGCCCGACTACTGGCCGAGCATGTACCACGACTTTTCGCACAAGCGCCCGCTGGAGCTAGAGGCGATCTACGCCCGGCCACTGGCGGCGGCGAAAGCGGCGGGCTGCGAGTTGCCGCGCATCGAGGCGTTGTATCGCCATTTGGGTTTTATCGACCGACGCAATATTTGAGTCGGAGTCTTGGGGGCAGCATGGCCAATAACATCGATGACAAACTGGTGCTGGCGATTTCCTCGCGCGCCTTGTTCGACCTCAGCGAAAGCCACAAGGTCTACCTGTCGAGCGGCGTCGAAGCCTATCGGCAATATCAGATCGAGCACGAAGACGAAATCCTCGCGCCGGGCGATGCGTTCCCCTTGGTGGAGAAACTTCTGAGCCTGAACAGCCGCCTCGGCCGCGCGCGGGTCGAGGTGATTCTGGTCTCGCGCAACAGCGCCGACACCGGGCTGCGCGTGTTCAATTCGATTCACCATTATGGGCTGGCGATTTCCCGCGCGGCGTTCGTTGGTGGGCGCAGTCCGTATCCGTACCTGAAAGCGTTTGGTTGCGACCTGTTTCTCTCGACTCACGCTGAAGACGTGCGTGCGGCGCTGGATGCCGGGTTCGCCGCGGCAACGATCCTGTCCGGTGGCGCCAGCCGCGCGGCCAGCGATGAATTGCGCATTGCCTTCGACGGTGATGCGGTGATTTTTTCCGACGAGTCCGAGCGCGTCTATCAGTCTGGGGGGCTGGAAGCGTTTCAGGCCAAGGAGCGCGAATCGGCGCGCGAGCCGTTACGTGGCGGGCCGTTCAAAGGCTTTCTTGCAGCGCTGAATCTGTTGCAGCGCGAGTTTCCCGATGACGACTGCCCGATCCGCACGGCGCTGGTGACCGCGCGTTCGGCGCCGGCCCATGAGCGGGTGATTCGCACCTTGCGCGAATGGGATATCCGTCTCGATGAATCGCTGTTTCTCGGTGGTCTGACCAAGTCGGCGTTCCTCGAAGCCTTCGCCGCTGACGTGTTCTTCGATGACCAGACCGGGCATTGCGAGCTGGCCCGTGAAGTCGTCGCCACCGGCCACGTACCCCATGGCATCAGCAACGAACCGCCGATCTAGAGCCTTTTCATTCAGGACGTTGCGTCGCACGTCGCACTCGCCAAGGCACTGCTAAGCTGAATCAATCTCCGCCATCGTTGGCTCGCGAGGAGGTCCCGATGATTCGCTCAATGCTGTATGCCACCGACCTCGGTCTTTATGCACCGTTCGTGATGCAGCATGCCCTGGCGTTGGCGCGCACCTTCAATGCCGATCTGTATGTAGTGCACGCGGTGGAACCCATGGGCCTGTTTGCCGAGTCGGTGCTGCAGAGCTATCTCGATGAACAGGCATTGAACGAATTCCATAGTCAGGGTCTGAAAACAGTCATCGCCAATATCGAACAACGGGTGCTCGACAGCTTTCGTGAAGAACTGGGGGACGACGGCGAACAGGATCTGCAGCGCATTCGCGCAGTGCGCGTGCTGCAGGGCGATCCGTCGCAGGTGATTCTCGATCAGGTGCACAAGCTCTCGGTCGATCTGCTGATCGTCGGCAGTCACAGCCATGGCGTCGGCGCGGAAACACCGTTGGGGCGCACGGCGGCGCGGGTTCTGCAACTGGCCAAGGTGCCGGTGTATCTGGTGCCACTGATGGAGCGCCGGCGGCGGGAAGATCGTTGAAGCAGGAATAATGGCGTTTTGATAAAAAGTTCTAGATTTATTCTTCAAACCATTAATATAGTTATATACCGTCGCTGATGCCCGTGGCGTCTACCTGCTTTGAGGGATTGATATGAAGCTTCAACAACTGCGCTACATCTGGGAAGTGGCGCACCACGACCTCAACGTTTCCGCTACCGCCCAAAGCCTGTACACCTCGCAACCGGGCATCAGTAAACAGATTCGCCTGCTGGAAGATGAACTGGGCGTCGAAGTATTCGCCCGCAGTGGCAAGCACCTGACCCGCGTAACCCCGGCCGGCGAGCGCATCATCACCACCGCCGGCGAGATTCTGCGCAAGGTCGAGAGCATCAAGCAGATCGCTCAGGAATTCTCCAACGAGAAAAAGGGCACCCTGTCGATCGCCACAACTCACACCCAAGCGCGTTATGCGCTGCCGCCGGTGATCAGCAATTTCATCAAGCAATACCCGGACGTGGCTCTGCACATGCATCAGGGCTCGCCGATGCAGATCGCCGAAATGGCCGCTGACGGCACCGTCGATTTCGCCATTGCAACTGAAGCGCTGGAGCTGTTCGGCGACCTGGTGATGATGCCGTGCTACCGCTGGAACCGCTGCGTGGTCGTACCCCACGGCCACCCGCTGACCAAGCTGCCGAAGCTGACCCTCGAAGCGCTGGCCGAATACCCGATCGTTACTTACGTGTTCGGTTTCACCGGCCGCTCCAAACTCGACGAAGCGTTCAGCCACCGTGGGCTGACCCCGAAAGTGGTGTTCACCGCCGCTGACGCCGACGTGATCAAAACCTACGTGCGCCTGGGTCTGGGCGTGGGCATCGTGGCGAAAATGGCCGTCGATACCAAACTCGATAACGACCTGGTGGTGCTGGATGCCAGCGAGTTGTTCGAGTCGAGCATCACCAAGATCGGTTTCCGTCGCGGCACGTTCCTGCGTGGCTTCATGTGCGACTTCATCGAGAAGTTCGCCCCGCACCTGACCCGGGAAGTCATGGCCAAGGCCATTCAGTGCCACAACAAGCAGGAACTGGAAGAGCTGTTCGACGGCGTCGAACTGCCCGTTCACTAACTACCCGCTTCAGAGCACCTCGGTGACAGCGAACTGTTGCCGGGTGCCCGCCACCAGAATCTCCACCTCATCGCCTTCGAACTTGCCCAGCAGGCTTTTGCCCAGTGGCGAGCGCGGGGTGATGACGGTAACCGGCTGACCCACCACATCGACTTTCAGGCCCGCCGCATCCGGCGCCAGAAACAGCCATTGCTCGCGACCCTTTTCGTCTTCCAGACCGAGCAGAGCGCCGACTTCGATGCCGCGATTTTCATCGTAGGCACGCAACGTCAGGTTCTGGCACAGCGCCAGTGACTGACGGATCTCCTCAACCCGTTTCGCCTGACCGGCCGCCAGATACGACGCCTCCAGCCCTAGCGTGTCGTATTTGTTTTCGGCGATGTTTTCTTCGTGGGTCGCGGTTTCGTAAGCGGTTTGCGCGGCGCGCTCGGCAATGTCGAGGTCGATGCGCAGCTTGTCTAGGATCAATTGGTGGACGCTGTGTTTGTTCATGATCAATCGCAGAATTGCAAAACGTTGGCGCGGCTCTTTTCGGTCGGCGCGGTCTGGTCCTGCTGCAGCCAGAACTGGCATTTCGGATTGGAGGCATTGCGCGAATTGGCGCGCGCTTGATCCAGTCGGGCCTGCTGTTCATTCTTGCGCAGGTTTTCTTCGTACTGTTGGAACATCGGCGTTGGCGGCGGCGCAACCTCCGGTTGTGGCTCGACGGCTGCTGGTGGATTGACGCGCTGCTGCACCGCTTGCGCGACCGGGGCCAATTGCTCGGCAAAAAACAGACGCGATAGCAGCCAGCAGGTCAGCGCAATCGCCAGGAACCCCAGCCACAGGCCCAGCGCAATGCTGCCGGTCAGCTGCAGCGCGCTAAGCTGAACAGGCAAGGGTCGACGCGGATTCGGACGGTAGGGCATGGCGGCCTCCTGGCGGATGGTTGCAGGCGATTGGCGATTGTCGCACGAAGATTAATCGCCGTCGGCTCTTCTGCGCGAGCGCATTTATGCGGACAATCGAGGTTTTTTGCCAACGGGAGAACGGCATGCCTGAAGCGAAACCCCGCTGGGATATTTTCTGCACCGTGGTCGACAACTATGGCGACATCGGCGTGACCTGGCGCCTGGCCCGGCAATTGGTGGCCGAACATGTGTTGCCGGTGCGCCTGTGGGTGGATGATCTGCGCGCCTTCGAGCGTATCTGCCCAGAGATCGATGTCGATGTCGCGCAGCAGTGGCAGCAGGGTGTCGACGTGCGACAGTGGCCGAGCGAGTGGCCGCATGCGGACGCTGCCGACGTAGTCATCGCAGCCTTCGCCTGTCAGCTGCCCACTGATTACATGGACAGCATGGCCGCCCGGGAAACGCCGCCGTTGTGGCTCAACCTCGATTATCTCAGCGCCGAAGACTGGGTCACCGGTTGCCACGGCTTGCCGTCGGTGAAATACAAATCGGTGCGGAAATTCTTCTTCTTTCCAGGTTTCAAGCCGGGCACCGGAGGCTTGCTGCGTGAGCACGGATTGCTCGAACAGCGTCGGCAGTTTCAGCAGGATCGACCGGCGCAGCGAAAATTCCTGCAAGGTCTGGGCATCGATTCCGCGCCCGACGCGCAACTGATCTCGCTGTTTGCTTATGAAAACCCCGGGTTGGCCAGTTGGCTGGATGTGCTGGCGGCCGATGCACGGCCGACTCACCTGCTGGTGCCGGAAGGGCGGATTCTCGGCGATGTGGCGCACTGGCTGGATGCGGAAACCCTGACGGTCGGCGCGATTCATGTGCGCGAGTCGCTGACCGTACAAGTGCTGCCGTTCGTCCGTCAGGATCAATACGATCATTTGCTCTGGTGCTGCGATTTCAATGCGGTGCGTGGCGAAGATTCGTTCGTGCGGGCGCAATGGGCAGGGCGGCCGATGCTCTGGCACATCTACCAGCAGGACGACGACATCCATCTGGACAAGCTCGATGCGTTCCTCGATCTCTACACCCAAGGCCTTTCGCCTGCTGCTGCGCAGGCGATGAACGGTCTGTGGCGAGCCTGGAGCGCCGGCCAACCGATCGGCGAGCACTGGCTGGCGGCGCGGAATCATTGGTCTGAACTCGAGGAAAATGCCGAGGCATGGTGTCTGGAACAGGCCTTGCAGGCGGATCTTGCCACGGCGCTGGTACAGTTTTATGTAAATTGGATATGATACGCGGCCTAGATTTTTGTAAATCCCATCCAAATTCGGATATCCGCAATGAAAACTGGTAAAGAACTCAAACCCGGTACCGTGATCCGTATCGACAACGATCCTTGGCTGGTTCAGAAAGCTGAATTCACCAAGTCGGGCCGTAACAGCGCGATCATGAAGACCAAGCTGAAGAACCTGCTGACCGGTTACAAGACCGAAACCGTTTACGGTGCGGACGACAAACTGGACGACGTGATCCTGGATCGTAAAGAAGCCACCCTGTCGTTCATCAGCGGTGACACCTACACGTTCATGGACACCACTGACTACACCATGTACGAGCTGAACGCCGAAGACATCGAAAGCGTTCTGCCTTTCGTTGAAGAAGGCATGACCGACGTTTGCGAAGCGGTGTTCTTCGAAGAGCGTCTGGTTTCCGTAGAACTGCCGACCACCATCGTGCGTCAGGTTGACTACACCGAAGGCTCCGCTCGCGGTGACACTTCCGGCAAGGTGATGAAGCCTGCCAAACTGAAGAACGGTACCGAACTGTCGGTTGCCGACTTCATCGAAATCGGCGACATGATCGAGATCGATACCCGCGAAGGCGGTTCCTACAAAGGCCGTGCCAAATAAGCACTGGTTTTTGCGCAAAGAAAAAACCCGACCATTGAGTCGGGTTTTTTTGTGCCTGTTAGAAACACTCGGAACCCTGTGGGAGCGAGCTTGCTCGCGAAAGCGGTGTGTCATTCAACGGCATGTTGTCTGACAGGACGCCTTCGCGAGCAAGCTCGCTCCCACAATGGGACTGTGGTTATTTCAAGTGTTGCTTCAGTTCTTCAGACGCCTGCAACATCGCCGAACGCACCGCCGGTACCTGGCTGACCACGTTGAGCAAACCGTAATCGTGGATCATGCCGTTGTACCGCACCGACGTAACCGGCACTCCGGCCTCGTCGAGTTTGCGCGCATAGGCTTCGCCCTCATCGCGCAGTACATCGGCGCCTGCCGTCTGCACCAGTGCAGGCGGCAGGCCTTTGAGTTGCGCGGTGGTGGCGCGCAGCGGTGAGGCGTAGATCTCGTTGCGCTGCTTGGCGTCGGTGGTGTAGTTGTCCCAGAACCACTTCATCATGTTGCGAGTGAGGAAGTGCCCTTCGGCGTACTGGTTATACGAACCGGTGTCGAAGTTCGCGTCGGTGACCGGCCACAGCAGCACTTGGAATTTGATCGCCGGGGTGCCCTTGTCCTTGGCCATCAGCGCAACCACTGCGGCCATGTTGCCGCCGACGCTGTTGCCGGCCACGGCCAGACGCTTGCCGTCGACGTTGATCTCTTTGCCGTGTTCCGCCACCCATTTGGTCGCGGCGTAGGCCTGATTGATCGCCACCGGGTAATGCGCTTCCGGCGAAGGGGTGTAGTTGACGAATACCGCCGCCGCCCCCGAACCAACCACCAGATCCCGTACCAGACGTTCGTGAGTCGGGAAGTCCCCCAGCACCCAGCCGCCGCCGTGGAAGAACATGAACACCGGCAGCTCACCCTTGACCCCGGCCGGGCGGACGATGGTCAGGCTCAACGATTGACCATCGACCTGGATGGTCTTATCGCTGACATCGGCTTTGGGCAACGTCAACTTGACCCCGGACTGCGCGCCGACCAGCACGGCGCGGGCATCCTTGGGCGACAGCTGCTCGATAGGCTTGCCGCTGCCTGAATTCAGCGCATCGAGGAATGCCTGGGTGTTGTGTTCGACATCACCGGCGAACGCGCTGTGCACCGACAGGGCGAGAAGGGTACCGGTCAAGACTTTGCTGAAAGTGTTCATGTTCAATGTTCCTTGTTCGGGCCGGGGGCTTGAGTGATTACACGGTCACGTGCAGACGGACATCGACGTTGCCACGGGTGGCGTTGGAGTACGGGCAGACCTGGTGAGCGGCCTCGACCAGCGACTGCGCGTCGGCTTGTTCCAGACCCGGCAGGCTGATGTGCAAATCGATGTCCAGACCGAAACCGCCAGGGATCTGGCCGATGCCGACGTGAGCGGTGATCGATGCGTCGTCAGGAATCTTGCGCTTGGTCTGGCTGGCGACGAATTTCAGTGCGCCGATGAAGCAGGCCGAGTAACCGGCAGCGAACAGTTGCTCAGGATTGGTCGCCGCGCCGCCAGCACCGCCGAGTTCTTTCGGGGTGGCCAGTTTGACGTCGAGGACGTTGTCGCTGGAGATCGCACGACCGTCACGGCCGCCAGTGGAAGTTGCGATTGCGGTGTAGAGAGTTTGCATGGTGTGAGCCTCATTGGTTGTGTTGTTGTGCGCTAATTGTTTGCGCGCTAAGTAGGTGTGAAGAGAATGTATAGCGCTAATGTTTAGCGCGCAAGATAAATTTTCGAAGAAGATTTGCGGAAGGCCACTGTCGGGAGATCAATCAGCTGGAAAGGCTTGAGATAGAGCGGGCGGGGAGGACGTCGAAGGGTAAAAAATATTTTCAAGCGGCGCAAATCAACTGTAGGAGTGAGCCTGCTCGCGATAGCGGTGGGTCAGTCACCGCATGTGTGGCCTGACAGACCGCCATCGCGAGCAGGCTCACTCCTACAGGGGCTGCGTGCGTTCAGTTGAGGCTGTCTTGCAGATGTCCGCGCAGCGCTTGCAACTCGGCCTGCAACTTCTGCAAACGCTCAAGGGTGAAACCACTGGCGCCGAGAATGCACTGCGGCACGGTCTGCGCCTTGTCGCGCAAGGCGCGGCCTGCTGCGGTCAGTTCAACAATCACCACACGTTCATCTTCACGACTGCGGGTGCGGCTGAGCAGGCCTTCGCCTTCAAGACGCTTGAGCAATGGCGTCAGCGATCCCGGATCGGTCAGCAGGCGCGCGCTGATTTCTCCGACAGTCAAACCATCCTTCTCCCATAACACCATCATCGCCAGATACTGCGGATAGGTCAGGCCCAGCGCCTGCAATAGCGGCTTGTAGACCTTGGTCATCATCAGCGAAGTCGAGTGAAGGGCGAAGCACGCCTGATTGTCGAGCAGCAGGTCGTCGCAGTTGTCGCGTTCGGAAGTCATGTCAAAGCCTTGATCGTTGATCGTTTTTTAATCTAGCGCTCGAATCTTTAAGGCGCCAGATAAATATGCCCGGCGTCAGTGCCGGGCGAATTGCCGTTGCAGTGCCAGATCCCATGGCGGCACCGGACTGAAGCGGGTTTTCAGGTATTCCAGCAACAGGCGACTGCGCGAATGGATCTGCTGTTCCATGCGCAGCGCATAAATGCCGGTGGACTCCGGCGGCGGCAGGCCGTTTTCACAGAACAGCGGCACCAGCTCGCCCCGCAGCAGGTAATCACTGGCCAGCCAGGTTGGCAGGTGTGCGACGCCCAGACCCGCCGCCGCGCCACACGCCAGCGCTTCGGCGTTGTTGGCGCTCAGGCGCACGCGCGATGGCCGGTGCAATTGCAACTGCCCGTCCACGTCGAATTTCCAGGCAAAGGGCGGAGCGAGGCCTTCCCAGTCGAGGCCATCGTGTTCGCTCAATTGCGCGGGATGACTGGGCACGCCGCGCTGTTTGAGATAGTCAGGACTGGCGCAGGCCACGCGGACCATGCTTGCCAGTGGAGTAGCAACCAGGCGCGAGTCAGCCAACTGCCCGGTACGCAACACCAGATCGACCTTGCCCAGACTGCTGCCGGCCATGTCGATGAAGCTGTCGATCAGATGCATCTGCACATCGAGTCCCGGGTACAGCAGGAGAAAGTCGGCGATCACCGGCGCCAGATGCCGCCGTCCGAATGCCGCTGGTGCATCGATGCGGATCAAGCCTTCCGGCGCGCTGCTCAACGACACTGCTTCGGCGCGGGCCAGCTGCAATTCGGCGATGATCCGTCGCGCCCGTTCGGCAAAGGCCAGACCGGCCGAAGTCGGCAGCACGGCATGGGTACTGCGTACGAACAGCTGACTGCCGACGGCACTCTCCAGGCTGTCGATGCGCCGGGCCACGGCGGAAGGCGTCAGTGGATGACGGCGCGACGCGGCAGAAAAGCTGCCACTCTCCAGCACATCGAGAAACAAACCGAGCTGATCGGTCAGTTGATTAGGATTCATGGAAAACGCTTATGCAAAATCGGCACAGCCATTGTGCGTTGCTGTGCGTTTCCCCGCTAGGCGCGAGTGCGTAGCATTGGCCGCCTGTCGTTAGAGGATTACGCTTGTGATGGATTTTCTGTTGTACCTGCTGTTCGGCGCTGCTCTTGGCACATTGGGCGGGATCTTTGGCATTGGCGGCGGTTTGATCGCGATTCCGCTGCTTGGCGTGTGGTTTGGGCTTGATCAGCAGATCGCCCAAGGCACGGCGCTGGTGATGGTGGTACCGAACGTGATGCTGGCGCTGTGGCGTTATCATCAGCGCAACCGCATCGAATTGCGCCATGCGCTGCCGCTGGCAGTGATGGGCTTCTGCTTCGCTTGGCTCGGTTCGATCTGGGCGGTGGGCATTGATGCACAAACCATGCGCATCGGTTTTGTCGCGTTTCTGGTGGCGCTGTCGGCTTACAACCTGTTGAAAATGTTCGGTCCGCGCCCGGCGCCGACTGCCGAAATGCGCTATTCATGGCCGTGGCTGGGCGTGCTTGGCGCGGCGTCAGGAACCATGGGCGGCTTGTTCGGCGTGGGCGGCGCGGTGGTCGCGACGCCGGTGCTGACCAGCCTGTTCGGCACCACGCAAGTGGTCGCTCAAGGTCTGTCGCTGGCGCTGGCTTTGCCGAGCACCGGTGTGACGCTGGTGACCTACGCCGTGCACCATGAGGTCGACTGGATGATCGGTCTGCCTCTGGCGGTCGGAGGTCTGCTCAGCATCAGTTGGGGCGTGAAAGTGGCCCACGCCATGCCGGAAAAGCTTCTGCGCGGGCTGTTCTGCGGATTCCTGGTGCTGTGTGCGGTGATGCTCGCGTTTAAAGTTTGAAACCTTCGACGATGTGCTCGGCCAGGCACTCGGTGATTGGCGACGGGTTGTTCAGATTGCGGATCAGCATGATGCTCGCCTCGGGCAGCAGCGGCAGGTCTTCGGCGGCGCCGAGGATGCGCATGTCCGGGGTGATCAGGCTTTCCAGCTGCGCGGTGATTGCCAGACCCGCGCTGACCACGGCCATCAGCGCCGACAGGCTGCTGCTGTTGTAGGCGATGCGGTAATCGCGGCCCATCGCATCCAGCGCATTGCACGCCCATAAGCGGCAGAAACAATCACTGTTGAACATTGCCAGGGGCAGCGGCGTCTGTTCGTGGGCGCTGAAATTCTGCGCCTCGGCCCAGACAAAGCGCTCCTTGCGCAGCAACTGGCCGATCTCGTTGCCCGGCTCGCGGGTGACGATCGACAAATCCAGATCGGTGCGTTGCAGCAACTGCTTGCTCGATTCGCAATGCACCTCGATCTGGATCAGCGGATAGAACTGCGCAAACCGCGACAAAATTCCCGGCAGAAACCGCATCACATAATCGTCCGGTGTGCCGATGCGCACGGTGCCGACCATGTGTGGCTCGCGCAGGGTGTTGAACACCTCGCTGTGCAGTTTGAGGATGCGCCGTGCGTAACCGAGCAGCACCTGGCCTTCAGCCGTCAGTCGCACCTGGCGACCATCGCGTTCGAACAGCTGGCGCTGCAACACGTCTTCTTCCAGGCGTTTCATCTGCATGCTCACCGCCGACTGGGTGCGGTTGACCATCTCGCCAGCACGGGTGAAACCGCCCTGATCGGCGATCGCGACGAAGGTGCGCAGGACATCGGTATCGATACTGGGGTACGCGGACAATTGATGAATCTCCGTGATGCATGCCATCAGAAACATTCGTTGGATTGATCTTAGCGCCAGCGCGAGACTTGAGCCATCCACAAAAGGAGGCAAGACGATGAAAGGTCAAAGAGAGTATGTGAGTGAACAACAGCAGTCTGGCCACGGCCATATCGTGTCCGATCTGCTGCACAAGTTCAGCCGTTGGTATGAGCTGCACCGTGAACGGGAATTGCTCGCTGGTCTGAGCGACGAAGCGTTGAAGGACATCGGCATCAGCCGCGCCGATGTCGAACACGAAACCGTGCGGCCGTTCTGGGACGACCCGATGCATAAATGATGAGGCTATCGCTACACAAACCCCTTTCAGGTGAGGTAGGTTGCGAGCAGACATGGAGGAATCAATGCCCGCGACAGTGTCCTTTTCCCTCAAACAGGCGCGACGTCTGGCGCTGGCTGCCCAAGGGTTCAATGGGCGCCAGCCGCCGACCGTCAACGCCAGCCACCTCAACCGGCTGATCGAACGGCTGGGCCTGCTGCAAATCGATTCCGTCAATGCCGTGGTGCGCTCGCACTACCTGCCGCTGTTTTCCCGCCTGGGTTCCTATTCCTCTGATTTGCTCGACCAGGCTGCCTGGAGTTCCGGGCGTCGGCGCACGCTGTTCGAATATTGGGGCCACGAAGCGTCGCTGCTGCCGCTGACGATGTACCCGTTGTTGCGCTGGCGTATGCAGCGAGCCAGACGTGGCGAGGACATCTATCAGCAACTGGCAAAGTTTGGTCGCGAACAACAGGACACCATTCGCCGCGTGCTGGCTTCGGTTGAAGAGCGGGGCGCACTGGGCGCCGGCAGTTTGTCGACCCGGCAGGACAAAGCAGGACCCTGGTGGGACTGGAGTGCCGAGAAACACGCGCTGGAATGGCTGTTCGCCGCTGGCGAGGTGACGGTGGCGGGGCGCCGCGGTTTCGAGCGTTTGTACGATCTACCCGAGCGGGTCCTTCCGGCAGCGGTCCTGCAGCAGCCGCTGCTGGATGAGGCTGAAGCGCAACGCGGTCTGCTGTTGCATGCGGCGCAGGCATTGGGCGTCGGTACGGAAAAAGACCTGCGCGATTATTTCCGCCTGAATCCTGTGGATGCGCGGCCGCGTCTGGCTGAACTGGTTGAGGCGGGGCAATTGCAGATGTGCGAAGTCGGCGATTGGCGGCAGATCGCCTATTGCCTGCCGGAGCCCAAAGTGCCGCGAAAAGTCGTTGCCAGTGCGCTGTTGTCGCCGTTCGACTCATTGATCTGGGAACGCAGCCGCACCGAGCGCTTATTCGATTTTCGCTATCGCCTGGAGATTTACACACCGCAACCCAAGCGGGTCTATGGCTATTACGTGCTGCCGTTTTTGCACAACGAACGGATCGCCGCGCGGGTTGATCTGCGTGCCGAACGGGCGGCGGGGCAGTTGGCGGTGCATGCGGTTCACGAGGAAGAGCCGGGGCTGGGCGAGGAGGGGATGCTGGCGCTGGCGCTGAATCTGCGGCGGATGGCGCAGTGGCTGGGGCTGGCGCGGGTGCAGTTGAATTGTCAGCGCGAGAGTGCGGCTCGGCTCAGGCTGGTATTGGCGCAAATTGAGGGTGTCTGAGCTGGCCCCTTCGCGAGCAAGCTCGCTCCCACATTGGTTTTGTGTAGGCCACAGGTCCTGTGTGGGAGCGAGCTTGCTCGCGAAGATGGCGACTCGGTTTAGCGCCGGACTTGCTTCAACGTCTCGGCAATCAAAAACGCCAACTCCAGCGACTGATCGGCATTCATCCGTGGATCACAATGGGTGTGATAACGGTCGGACAACCCATCCTCGGTAATCGGCCGCGCACCGCCAATGCATTCGGTGACGTTCTGCCCGGTCATCTCGATATGGATGCCACCGGCATAACTGCCTTCCGCTTCGTGCACCTGGAAGAACTGCTTCACTTCGCCAAGGATCTGCGCAAAGTCGCGGGTCTTGTAGCCGCTGCTGGCCTTGATGGTGTTGCCGTGCATCGGGTCGGAGCTCCACAGCACGTGCTTGCCTTCGCGCTGCACCGCCCGGATCAGTGCCGGCAGATGTTCGCCGACCTTGTTCGCGCCCATCCGCGCGATCAGGTTCAGACGGCCCGGATCATTGTCCGGGTTGAGCACGTCGATCAGGCGGATCAGGTCATCGGGGTTCATGCTCGGGCCGACCTTGACGCCGATCGGGTTGTTCACCCCGCGCAGGAATTCGACATGCGCGCCGTCGAGCTGACGGGTGCGGTCGCCGATCCACAGCATGTGCGCCGAGCAATCGTAGTAATCGTTGGTCAGGCTGTCGCGGCGCACGAAGGCTTCTTCGTAGTTCAGCAGCAACGCTTCGTGGGCGGTGAAGAAACTGGTTTCGCGCAGTTGCGGCGAGCTGTCCATGCCGCAGGCGCGCATGAACGCCAGCGTCTCATCGATGCGGTCGGCAAGGTGGCTGTACTTCTCGGCCAGCGCCGAATTGGCGATGAAATCCAGATTCCACTTGTGCACTTGATGCAGGTCGGCAAAACCGCCCTGAGCGAAAGCGCGCAACAGGTTCAGGGTCGCGGTGGACTGATGGTAGGACTGCAGCAGACGTTCCGGATCGGGCACGCGGCTCTTTTCATCGAAGCCGATGCCATTGACGATGTCGCCACGATAGGCCGGCAGGGTCACGCCGCCGATGGTTTCGTCGTTGGCCGAACGCGGCTTGGCGAACTGGCCGGCCATGCGTCCGACCTTGACCACTGGGCAACCGGCGGCAAAGGTCATGACGATCGCCATTTGCAGCAACACTTTAAAGGTGTCGCGGATCTTCGCTGCGGAGAATTCGGCAAAGCTTTCCGCGCAATCGCCGCCCTGCAACAGAAACGCCCGGCCCTGGGTGACTTCGGCGAACTGACGGCGCAGCTCGCGCGCTTCGCCGGCGAACACCAGCGGCGGATAGCTGGCCAGTGTCTGCTCGACCTGGCGCAGGTGCGCGGCGTCGGGGTATTGCGGTTGTTGCTGGATCGGCAGGGCGCGCCAGCTGTCAGGGCTCCACGGTTGGCTCATCACGGTCTCGAAGTTCATACGCAGGGGAGCGCCATGTTAGCAGCAATTAGTGCGTGACCTGTTCCCGCCCCATCGCCGACAATCGCTGCTTTGCCACGGTGCCACAGCGGCGCCATCGCGTCACCGCGCCCGGTGACCATCAGGAGACGAAATGACTGAGGAGCGCGTCGAGCATCTGCTCGCCGAAGTACAGGATGAGTTCGGCGTGATTCGCGTGCTGGAAGTGGCCGATTACCGCTTTCTCGAGTTCGGCGATGCGATCGAGCAGAGCTGCGTGTTCACCGCCGACCCGAGCTGGCTCGAATATGATTACACCCGCGCGATGCTGATCGGTGCGTTGTGCCATGAGCAGCCGGAGAGCGCGCTGTTTCTCGGGCTCGGTGCCGGTACGCTGACCCAAGCCTGTCTCAAATTCCTGCCGCTGGAAGACGTCGAAGCCATCGAACTGCGCCCGGACGTCCCGCGTCTGGCCATCGAATATTTGGGCCTGGATGACGATCCGCGTTTGTACATCCGCGTCGGCGATGCGCTGGAATTGCTGCCGACTGCCGAGCCGGCGGACCTGATTTTCGTCGACCTGTACACCGATGTCGGCCCGGGTGTAGGGCATCTGGCCTGGAGTTTTCTCGGCGATTGTCAGAAGCGCCTGAATCCGGGCGGCTGGCTGGTGATCAACCAGTGGGCCACCGATGACGGCAAACCGCTGGGAGCGGCGTTGTTGCGCGGGCTCTATCACCGGCACTACTGGGAATTGCCGGTGAAGGAGGGCAACGTGATTCTGATCGTCCCGGCGGATCTTGATCAGGCACTGGACATGCAGGCGCTGACCCAACGGGCCGAAGCGCTGGCGCCGCAGCTGGGGTATTCGTTGCAGTCGTTGATCAAGGCGATTCGCCCGGCAACTTGATTTGTCATTGATGCCCCCTTCGCGAGCAAGCTCGCTCCCACATTTGGAATGCGTTCCCCCTGTGGGAGCGAGCTTGCTCGCGAAGGGGGCATCATGAACGGTGCAACTTTCAGATCCCTTTGAAGATCCCTGGCCGCCGCTCCACCATCGACCGCACCCCCTCCCTGGCATCCTCAGTGGCGAGCAACTTCTTCACCAGCGCCGGCAACCCCTGCGCCGCTGCTGTTTCACCTTCATACCGAGCCTGTCGCGCTGACATCAGCGTCGCCTGCACGCCCAGCGGCGCCTGTCGGGCAATCCGCTCGGCCAGCTCGATCGCCCGGGGCATCAGGTCTTCGCTGGCCATCACTTCCTGCACCAGGCCCAAACGCAACGCATCGTGGGCATCAAACTCATCGCCGGTGAGCAACCAGCGCATCGCATTGCCCCAGCCGGCGATTTGCTGAAAACGCAAAGTCGCGCCGCCAAAAGGAAAGATCCCACGCTGCACTTCCATCTGCGCGAAGCGGGTATTGCTCGCGCACAGGTTGATGTCTGCCGCCAGCATCAACTCGATGCCGATGGTCAGGCAGTAACCCTGCGCGGCGACAATTACCGGTTTGCTCACCCGGGGCCCAACGAAAACGCCCCAGGGGTCGCAACCGCCGGGCGGCACCTGCCAGCCTTCGGCCAGGGCGGCGCTGGCATTGACCAGATCGAGCCCGGCGGTGAAGTGTTCACCGTGGCCGAACACCACGGCCACCCGCGCTTCGCGGTCGGCTTCGAACTCGCCATAGGCGCGGCTCAGGTCGTTGAGCAGGTCGAGGTCGAAGGCGTTGCGCTTGGCCGCCCGATCGAGGCCGATAAGGTGCAGGTGACCACGACGTTCTCGGCTGACGCGGCCGGCGCAGGGCTGGTTCATGGCGAAATCCTCAAGCGGGAAGGGCAAAGGCGCGGCGCTTTGCCGCAGCTCGGTGAATCGTTTTAGCGGCATCGCCCACAGGGCCGGGCCCTTGCAAAATAGACCGTGGCGCGATTATCCGCAAAACCCCGTTGCACGGCGGTGACACACGGATTGTGTCGTTAAAAAAAGCTCCCTTTTCGGGCGAAATCCGGTATAGTGCGCGCCGGCCTTTAACCGGGCCGCGTTTAGGTAGCGCATTTCCCGAAGTCAGCTTCGGCTGCACGTCCGCATTGCGGGCTCTCCCTTGACGATTCATCTTCATTCATTCGTTTTCGCAAATCCCCGCCGACAAAGCTGCCAGGGCGACTCTTGAGTCTCAACACGGCATGCGCAGCTTTGGAGCATGGGTCTTTGCGGATGCACTTAGAGGCAGACCCATGACCCAGGAAACCGGCGGATTCGCCGCTTTTAATCTCAACCCGAATATCCTTGCAGCCGTCGCAGCGACTGGCTACGAAGAGCCTTCGGCGATTCAGCAGCAATCGATCCCGATCATCATGGCCGGCCAGGACATGATTGGCCAGGCGCAAACCGGTACCGGTAAAACCGCCGCGTTCGCACTGCCTATTCTGCACCGCATCGATCCTGCCAAGCGCGAACCGCAAGCCCTGATCCTGGCGCCAACCCGAGAGTTGGCGCTGCAAGTAGCAACCGCTTTTGAAACCTACGCCAAGCAAATGCCAGGCGTTACCGTCGTGGCCGTTTACGGCGGCGCGCCGATGGGCCCGCAACTCAAGGCAATCCGTAATGGCGCACAGATCGTTGTCGCTACTCCGGGTCGTCTGTGCGACCACCTGCGTCGCGACGAGAAAGTTCTGTCGACCGTGAACCATCTGGTTCTCGACGAAGCCGACGAAATGTTGAAGCTTGGCTTCATGGATGACCTGGAAGTCATCTTCAAGGCTCTGCCAGCAACCCGCCAGACCGTGTTGTTCTCGGCGACCCTGCCGCAGTCGATTCGCGCCATTGCCGAACGCCACCTGCGCGATCCGCAACACGTCAAGATCCAGACCAAGACCCAGACCGTTACCGCGATCGAACAGGCTCACCTGTTGGTTCACGCTGACCAGAAAACCTCGGCCGTGCTCAGCCTGCTGGAAGTCGAAGACTTCGACGCACTGATCATGTTCGTGCGCACCAAGCAGGCCACTCTGGACCTGGCCAGCGCTCTCGACGCCAAAGGCTACAAAGCCGCGGCGCTGAACGGTGATATCGCCCAGAACCAGCGTGAGCGCGTTATCGACTCGCTGAAAGATGGCCGTCTGGACATCGTTGTCGCGACCGACGTTGCTGCCCGTGGTCTGGACGTTCCGCGCATCACTCACGTGTTCAACGTTGACATGCCGTACGACCCGGAGTCCTACGTGCACCGTATCGGCCGTACCGGTCGTGCCGGTCGCGAAGGTCGTGCGCTGCTGCTGGTGACTCCACGTGAGCGCCGCATGCTGCAAGTGATCGAGCGTGTGACCGGTCAGAAAGTTGCTGAAGTCCGCCTGCCGGACGCTCAGGCTGTGCTCGATGCACGCATCAAGAAACTGACCAACAGCCTGTCGCCGCTGGTTGCTGATGCCGAATCGACTCACGGTGAACTGCTCGATCGCCTGACCGCCGACATCGGTTGCACCCCGCGTGCACTGGCTGCTGCGCTGCTGCGCAAGGCTACCAACGGTCAAGCGCTGAACCTGGCGGCGATCGAGAAGGAACGTCCGCTGGTGCCGAACAACGCACCGCGTGGCGACCGTCCTGAGCGCACCGGTGATCGTCCGGACCGTGGTGACCGCGAGCGTCGCGCGCCAATGCCTTTGGGCGAAGGCCGTGCTCGTTGCCGTACCGCGCTGGGTGCGCGTGACGGTATCGCTGCGAAAAACCTGCTGGGCGCCATCCTCAACGAAGGCGGTCTGGCCCGTGAAGCGATCGGTCGCATCCAGGTGCGGGACAGCTTCAGCCTCGTCGAGCTGCCGGAAGAAGGTCTGGAAAAACTCCTGACCAAACTGAAGGACACTCGCGTGGCCGGTAAGCAGCTCAAGCTGCGTCGCTACCGCGAAGATTGATCCGCCCTTGGGTTGATTGATCGCAGATAAAAAAATCCCCGACTGGTTCGGGGATTTTTTTTGCCTGTTCTCAAGATCAAAAGATCGCAGCCTTCGGCAGCTCCTGCATTTTGGAATGTGATCCACTGTAGGAACTGCCGAAGGCTGCGATCTTTTGCTGTTAACCGAAACGATAAATATCCATACCCAACGCGCCCATCGTAAAGCCCTGATGCGCCACGCTGAACTCACCGCCAGCACCGCGCGCAAAATACAACGGCAACAAATGCTCATCACTCGGGTGACTGCGCACGGCATTCGGCGCTTGCCGACGATAGTCGTGCAGCGCCGCCTCATCGTCGGCTGCGAGCCTTTCGATTACCCAGTCACGGAAGTCCCGCGCCCATGGTTCAACGCTTTCCGGCCCGGCATGCCAGTCCAGCTCGCGCAGGTTATGGGTGATGCTGCCGGAGCCGATCAACAGAATGCCCTGTTCGCGCAGGCTCGCCAGCGCACGGCCAACTCGTGTCTGCAACGCCGGCCCGCCACGACTCGGCAGCGAGACTTGCACCACTGGAATATCGGCCTGCGGATACATCAGCGACAACGGCACCCAGACGCCATGATCGAACGGCCGTTGCGGATCGAGACGCGCCGGCAGGTTATTGGCGTTCAGCAGCTCAGCCACTTCGGCTGCCAACCGCGGATTGCCCGGCGCTGGATATTGCACTTCGAACAGCGCTCGCGGAAAACCGCCGAAGTCGTGCCAGGTCTCCGGATGCGGATGGCTGCCCACCAGCAGCTCTTGGCTTTCCCAATGTGCCGAGACGATGACGATGGCTTTGGGGCGTGGCAACTCGGCGGCCAGTCGTGCCAATGCCGGGCCGCTGGCACCGGGTTCCAGCGCCAGCATCGGTGAACCGTGGGAGATAAACAGGCTGGGCAACATGGACGGACTCCTCAGCGTTAAGATGAGCCATCTTCAGTCAGGTCATCGATCTGAATCCAATATAAGTTTCTGCGGTTTTTCATCGGTTTTTCGGGAGTGAGCCATGCAGCCTGAGTTTTGGTACAAGAAATGGGATTCCAACCAGATTGGCTTTCATCAGCCCGAGGCCAACCCGTATTTGCAGCGCTACTGGCCGGATCTGGCGATTGCGTCGTCGGCGCGTGTGCTGGTGCCCCTTTGCGGGAAAAGTCTGGATTTGCTCTGGCTCGCCGGGCAGGGGCATTCGGTGCTCGGGGTTGAACTGTCGGAAAAGGCTGTCGAGGAGTTTTTCAGCGAACATCAGTTGCAGCCGCAGATCAGCGAGCAGGGTGCATTCAAGGTTTATCGCACTGGTGCGTTCGAATTATGGTGCGGTGATTTTTTTGCACTGACGGCAGAGGACGTCGCAGATTGCGCTGCGCTGTACGACCGCGCGGCGTTGATTGCCTTGCCGGAGGCGATGCGCGAGCGCTACGCGGCGCATCTGCAGCAGCTGCTGGCGCAGGGGATGAAAGGGCTGGTGATTACCCTGGATTACGATCAGGCGCAGATTCCGGGGCCGCCGTTTGCGGTGAATGATGATGAGGTGCAGCGATTGCTGGGTGAGGCTTGGCAGGTGGAGAGGCTGGAAGAGCGGGATGTCTTGGCCGAAAGCCCGAAGTTTCTGCAGGCTGGGGCTGAATGGCTGGTGGAGCGGGTTTACCGGGTTTCCTCCAGATAGTTGTTTGTTAACAGTTCCGGCGTCTTCGCGAGCAGGCTCGCTCCCACAGGGGAATGCATTTCAAAGGTGGGAGCGAGCCTGCTCGCGAAAGGGTCGGCACTGCCAGCGCATAATTGTCGGACACAAAAAAAGGCCCGCATCACTGCGGGCCTTCTTTTTAAACTGGTTGAATCAACCGCGACGACGCAATGCGTCAATACGCTCTTCCAGCGGCGGGTGGCTCATGAACATGCGGGCGAAGCCCTGTTTGATGCCACCGTTGATGCCAAAGGCGTTCAGGGTGTCGGGCATGTGCACTGGCAGGCCCTGTTCGGCGCGCAGACGTTGCAGTGCGCCGATCATAGCGCTGGTACCCGCCAGGCGGGCGCCGGCTTCGTCGGCACGGAATTCGCGCTTGCGCGAGAACCACATGACGATTGCGCTGGCGAGAATGCCCAGCACCAGTTCGGCGAAAATGGTCGCCACATAGTAGGCGATGCCCTGGCCTTCTTCGTTCTTGAAGATCACCTTGTCGACGAAGTTACCGATGATCCGCGCGAAGAACATCACAAAGGTGTTCACTACGCCCTGGATCAGCGCCAGAGTCACCATGTCACCATTGGCGACGTGACCGATTTCGTGGGCCAGCACGGCTTTCACTTCATCGGGCGAAAAACGCTCGAGCAGGCCCTGGCTTACGGCGACCAGCGCGTCGTTCTTGTTCCAGCCGGTGGCAAAGGCGTTCGCTTCGTAGGCCGGGAAGATACCGACTTCAGGCATCTTGATTCCGGCTTCACGGGACAGTTGCTCGACCGTTTGCAGCAGCCATTGCTCATGACGGGTGCGTGGCTGGCTGATGATTTGCGTACCGGTGCTCATCTTCGCCATCCACTTGGAGATGAACAGCGAAAACAGCGAACCGGCGAAACCAAAGACCGCACAGAAAACCAGCAGCTGACTGAGGTCAAGGTCGACCCCGTTGGCCGCCATGAACCCGTTGAAGCCGAACAGGCTCAGGGTGATGCTGGCTATCAGCACGACCGCCAGGTTAGTGGCCAAAAACAGCAGGATGCGCATCATGGTTGTAGAACTCTCCTCAAGCTAAAGATGTAGCGTACTGCGGGGTATATAAGGTGCGGCATCGGGGTATTCAACCGAGTGACTATTTCAAACTGTGTCCTACAGCGGTTTCCTGAGGGAAAAGAAAATTCCCACCCTTGATTCCGATACGGATGACACACCCTTTCGTCCCGCCGCCATTAGGTCAGACACGTCTGCACGGCTCGCATCGCAAGTGTAGAAGGGCTGCAAAGGTGCGGGTTAAAGATGTGTTGCTGAATCAGACAGTGCGCAACAGCCAATCCGTTGCGCACTGCTGGCCCTTTACTGGCGGTAGGACTTGAGGAAGTTGCCGATGCGGCCGATGGCCATTTCCAGATCATCGACGCGGGGCAGGGTGACCACGCGGAAGTGATCCGGCCACGGCCAGTTGAATGCCGTGCCCTGTACCACCAGCAGTTTCTCGGAAAGCAGCAGGTCGAGAACGAACTTCTCGTCGTTATGGATCGGGCAAACCTTCGGGTCGATTTTCGGGAACGCATACAGCGCGCCCATCGGCTTTACGCAGCTGACGCCGGGAATGTCGTTGAGCAGTTCCCATGTGCGGTTGCGCTGTTCCAGCAGGCGACCCTGCGGCAGGACGAGGTCATTAATGCTCTGATAACCGCCCAGCGCAGTCTGGATCGCATGCTGGCTCGGCACGTTGGCGCACAGACGCATGTTGGCCAGCATGTCGATGCCTTCGATGTAGCTCTGCGCGTTGTGTTTCGGCCCGGAGATGGCGATCCAGCCGGAGCGGAAGCCGGCCACGCGGTAGGATTTCGACAGCCCGTTGAAGGTCAGGCAGAGCAGGTCCGGCGCCAGCGAAGCGGTGCAGATATGCACGGCGTCATCATAAAGAATCTTGTCGTAAATCTCGTCGGAGAACACCACCAGGTTGTGCGCGCGGGCGATTTCCAGCATGCCCAGCAACACTTCTTTCGAGTAAACCGCGCCGGTCGGGTTGTTCGGATTGATGATCACCATGGCTTTGGTGTTCGGGGTGATTTTGGCCTTGATGTCGGCCAGATCCGGGAACCAGTCGGCGCCTTCGTCGCACAGGTAGTGCACCGCGTTACCACCGGCGAGGCTGACGGCAGCGGTCCACAACGGGTAGTCCGGCGCTGGAACCAGCACTTCGTCGCCGTTGTTGAGCAGCGCCTGCAGCGACATCACGATCAGTTCGGAAACGCCGTTGCCCAGGTAGATGTCTTCGATGCCGACGCCTTCGACCTGCTTCTGCTGGTAGTACTGCATCACCGCTTTGCGCGCGCTGAACAGGCCTTTGGAGTCGCTGTAGCCTTGCGCGGTCGGCAGGTTGCGGATCACGTCCTGAAGAATTTCGTCCGGCGCTTCGAAACCAAACGGCGCCGGGTTGCCGATGTTCAGCTTGAGGATGCGCTGGCCTTCCTCTTCCAGTCGTTTGGCGTGCTTGAGCACCGGGCCGCGAATGTCGTAGCAGACGTTGGCGAGCTTGTTCGATTTGCTGAACTGCATGGCGATGTGATCCCGAAAATGAACGATCCAGGCGGCGGATGGACAACCGTACTGGGATTGCTGCGTCTTCGCACAGGCGGAGGTCTGACGCTTTTGCGCTCAGAATCCGTTTGAATGCGCCCGGTCTGGCTGCCAGACTGGCGCGTGACGAGGCGCAATCATACGTGCCGCCCGATCCGTGGAAAAGGTACAGATCGGGCTTTTTCAGCCGCTGAGGTGTGATGATGGAAAAGTTGCAGAAAACCCTGGAAGAGTGGAAGGCCATGCTCGACCCCGAGCAGTACAACGTCTGCCGTCTGAGTGCCACCGAGCGCCCGTTCTCCGGCAAATACAACGACACGAAAATCGACGGTGTCTACCACTGCGTCTGCTGCGACGAGCCGCTGTTCGACTCCAAGACCAAGTTCGACTCCGGCTGCGGCTGGCCGAGCTTCTACGCGCCAATCGGCGAAAGCGCGATGACTGAAATTCGCGACACCAGCCACGGCATGATCCGCACCGAAGTGAAATGCGCGCGCTGCGATGCGCATCTGGGGCACGTGTTCCCGGACGGCCCGCCACCGACCGGACTGCGTTATTGCATCAACTCGGTGTGCCTGGATCTCAAACCCCGCGAATAAACAGAACAGGCGACATTGCGTCGCCTTTTTATCCGGCAATTAGATTGCACACAATTCAATTGCTCGTTATGTTTGCGCTTTCCCGACCATTGCGGAGCCGTCCCATGAGCGACAACCTGCTGAATATCCCGTGCACGACCATCAAGGGTGAGCAAAAGACCTTGGCCGATTTCGCCGGCAAAGCGGTGCTGGTGGTCAACACGGCGAGCAAGTGTGGCTTCACGCCGCAATACAAAGGCCTCGAAGAACTCTGGCAGACCTATAAGGACCAGGGGCTGGTGGTATTGGGTTTCCCCTGCAACCAGTTCGGCAAACAGGAACCCGGTAATGAGGGCGCCATCAGTGAGTTCTGCGAGCTGAATTTCGGCGTCAGCTTCCCGCTGTTCAAGAAGATCGACGTCAACGGCGCCGATGCTCACCCACTGTTCGTGCAGTTGAAGAAGCGCGCCCCTGGGTTGCTTGGCTCCCAAGGCATCAAGTGGAACTTCACCAAATTCCTCATCGGCAAGGACGGCGAGTTGGTCAAGCGTTTCGCCCCGACGACCAAGCCGCAGGACTTGAGCTCCGAGATCGAAGCTCTGCTGAAATGAGCCTGCCGGTTGATTCGCTGAAGCTCGACAGCCAGTTGTGCTTCAAGCTTTACGCAGCCTCGCGGGCGGTGATTCGCGCCTACAAGCCGATGCTCGATCAATTGGGTCTGACTTACCCGCAGTACCTGGCGATGCTGGTGCTCTGGGAATGGCAGGACGCTGCACCGGAGCAGCCGACGGTAAAAGCCTTGGGCGTACGTCTGGCGCTGGACTCGGGCACGTTGACGCCGTTGCTCAAGCGTCTGGAGCAGTTGCAACTGGTGCAGCGGCGGCGCTCGGCGCGGGATGAACGCGAAGTGCATTTGAGTCTGACGCCTGCCGGGCAGGCGTTGCGCGAGCAGGTCGGGCCGCTGAAGGCGCGCCTGCTGTGCGACAGCGGCGTGGATCTCGGCCGGCTCAATGATTTACGCGCCGGTCTCGATCACCTGCTCGGGCAGATCAAAACGCTGGCGTAGTCGGCATCCACTGATCCAGCAACGCGGCCAGCTCTTCGCGACGAAACGGTTTGGCGAGGTAGTCGCTCATGCCTGCGGCGCGGCAGCGTTCGCGCTCCTCGGACATCGCATTGGCGGTCAGCGCGACAATCGGCAGATTCGGCCAGCGCCCGCTCTGACGAATCTGTCGACTGGCTTCATAGCCATCCATCACCGGCATGTTGCAGTCCATCAACACCAGATCGAAATCGGCAAACTCCAGCTGGTCCAGCGCCTCGGCGCCATGGCCCGCCACCACTACATCGCAGCCAAGCTTGCCGAGCATGCCTTTGGCGACCAGTTGATTGACCGGGTTGTCCTCGACCAGCAGCACCTTGCCCCGACGTGCGGACGGCGAAGCATCCGCTTGCGCTTCACTGAGGGTGGCGACGTCCGGCTGCAGAATCCGCCGCAAATGTTGATAGAGCGCATTGCGCGCCAGCGGCCGGGCCTGCTGCTGCAAGGGGGCGAGGGCGGCGGCTTCTTCGCTGGGCAGGAAACTTCCGTAAGCAGTCACCAGCAGAATCGGCGCGGTGATGTTCGGGCGCAGACCGAACAGGCACTCGGGGCAATCAGTGATCAGTACGTCCGGATTCAGGCCCAGCAGCGAATCATCGATGGTGCGCTGCGTGTATTCCAGCCCCCACACCGGCAACAGGCTTTTCAGCAGCTCTGCCAGACCACTGCTGGCGGCCGTGATGGCGAGGACCTTGCCGCGTAATGGCACCGGCGCCAGGGCGCGGGTGTGGCAGGGCAGTGGCAGCTCGGCACAGAACTGGCTGCCAAAACCGCTTTCGGAGCTGATGGTCAGCCGACCCTGCATCGCTTCGCACAGGTTATACGTCAGCGCCAGCCCGAGCCCGGTGCCGCCGTACTGACGGGTGATGCCGGCGCCGGCCTGGGTGAACGGCTGGAAGATTTTCAACTGTGCTTCTTGGGCGATGCCGATGCCGGTGTCGCAGACTTCGATGCGCACGCCACCCTTGTACGCCGACAGACGCACATCGACCCGACCGAAGCGGGTGAATTTCAGCGCATTGGACAAAAGGTTGCTGACAATCTGCCGTACCCGCGTCGGGTCGCCCAGCACCAGCGCCGGGAAGTGTGGCTCGATCAAACAGGTCAGCTCAACGCTCGGCGCAGCATTTTGTGAGAGCAGGTTGGCGGTGTCCTCGATCAGCGAACCGAGGTCGAACGGGATGTTTTCCAGCTCCAGTTGCCCGGCGTCGAATTTCGACAGGTCAAGAATATCGTTGAGCAGTTCCACCAGCACCTTGCCCGAGTCGTGGGCAATCGACAGTTGTTGCTGCTGCTCGGCATTCAGTGGGCCGTCCAGCGACAGCGCAATCATTCCGAGCAAGCCGTTGAGCGGCGTGCGGATTTCATGGCTCATGTTGGCCAGAAAGGCCGAACGCGCTTCGGCCATGTCCAGCGCCGTGCGGCGTGCCGCTTCGAGTTCTTCGTTGGATTGACTGAGACGGGCATTGATCGCCTTGAGCTCGGCGGTACGCGCCGAGACGATGTCTTCAAGTTGTGCCAGATATTCGGTCAGACGGTTTTCCGCCGTACGCCGTTGCTGGATTTCGGTGGCAATGTTCTCGAACTGCTGATTGGCGACTTTGACCAGCACGCCGATTTCATCGTTGCCATGCCCGGCCGGGCACTCAAGCGTGGTCGGCTCGGCGCTGCGCGGATCGCGGCCACTGAGTTCACGAATGACCCGCACCAGCGGTTTGGTCAGCATCACATAGAACAGCGCCAGCAGGATCCCGGTCAGCAGCAGACTGCGGGCGAAACCGTTGAGCAGGGTGACTTCCGCGCGGCGCAGGAAGCGGCTGCCAAAGGCATAGGTGTCGACTTCCAGCTTCAGGACGCCGAGGGATTCGTTGGGCAAGTGGTCAAGGTACAGGCGATCTTCGAAATGCCGCTTGGCGCCGAACAGGAAGTCGCTGATCAGCCGATAGTTGCTCTGCAGCTCCGGGCGTTTGACGCTGGCCAGCACGGTTTCGTTGTTGTCGATCAGTTGCGCGGCGATGATCGCCGGCGAGCGCAGCAGGCCGAGAGTGAGTTCCTGCGCCAGTTCGGCGTCGATGTTGTAGGCGATGCGCGAAGCCGGATTGTGGCTGATTTCCAGCAGCGCGAGGATTTCCCGGTTGATGGAAGCGTCTTCGCTGGCATAATCGATGCCGATCTGCAGCAGACTGAGCAGGGTGCCCAGAATGAACCCGACCAGCACGGTAAGCCTGGCTTGCTTGTATGACAGCCGGTGGGTGAATTTGATATCCATGGGGTGTTGAACCACTTCCGTTTCCCTTCGCTGCTCAAGCATAGTCGATCATGTATGGATACCGAGGTTCCCGAATCGCCTTGTAACAAGGCTTGCTGAGGTGATTTTACCTGTGTGTCGTCGCTCGATAGTCATCATCACTGTGAAAGTGCCCGAGGAGAAGACGTGGATTCCCGATTGAATGCTTTTCTTGAACGCGCCGAGTCGGTTCTGGCGCGGATCGAACCGCTGTTGCCGGCACCACGTCCTGTCATTGACTGGAACACATGTCTGGCCGCGCGCTGGCAGCGTGACGGTCGCAGCGGTTACCTGTTGCCGCTGGAAGTCAGCCTCGACATGCGTCTGTCCGACCTGATCGGCGTCGACCGGCAGTTGGAGCAGTTGGGGCGCAACACACAACAATTTCTTGATGGCATGCCGGCCAACCACGCCTTGCTCTGGGGCTCGCGCGGTACCGGCAAGTCTTCGCTGGTGCGTGCGTTGCTGGCCGAGCACGCCGGCGCCGGCCTGCGCCTGATCGAGATCGAGCGCGATCACCTGGCCGACTTGCCACGGGTGGTCGAGCAGATTGCCAAGTTGCCACAACGTTTCGTGCTGTTCTGCGACGATTTGTCGTTCGAATCCGGTGAAGGCGACTACCGCGTGCTGAAAAGCGTGCTCGACGGATCGCTCGAGCAGGCCCCCGACAACGTCTTGCTCTACGCCACTTCCAACCGGCGCCACCTCGTGCCGGAAAAGGAAAGCGACAACGAAAACTGGAAGCGCGTCGACGGTGAACTGCACCCGAGCGAAGCGGTGGAAGACAAGATCGCCCTGTCGGACCGTTTCGGTCTGTGGCTGTCGTTTTATCCGTTCACTCAAGAGCACTTCCTCAATGTCGTCGAACACTGGATCGGCCAGTTGGCCACCAGGGCCGGCCTGAGCTGGCAGCGCGACGAAGCACTGGACATCCTCGCCGTGCGCTGGGCCACCGGCCGCGGTAATCGCAACGGACGTTGCGCGTATCAATTCGCCCGCTACTGGGTGGGACTGAAATTGCTGGAGCACAAGGCATGATTGATTTGCAACACAGCGGCCAGGGCCTCGAAGGCTACGGTATGTTGGCCGCGCAACTGGAATCGCTGCTGGCGGACGAACGCGATTTCATCGCCAATGCCGCGCAGTTTTCCGCGTTCCTGTTCAACCAGCTCGATGATTTGAACTGGGCCGGTTTCTACCTCAACCGCAACGAAGAGCTGGTGCTTGGACCGTTCCAGGGCCAGATCGCTTGCGTGCGTATCCCGTTCGGGCGTGGCGTATGTGGCGCCGCCGCTGCCAGCCTGCAGACCCAGCGCGTCGAGGATGTGCATGCCTTTCCCGGCCATATCGCATGCGACAGCGCCTCGAACAGCGAATTGGTGGTGCCCTTGATCAAGGACGGTCGTCTGATCGGCGTACTTGACCTCGACAGCCCGAAACTGGCGCGTTTCGGCGCCGAAGATCAGGCAGGTATCGAGCAGCTGGCGGCGATTTTCCTGCGCCTGACCGACTGCTGATCAGCCGCTGAGGCCAGCCTTGTGCAACAGGCTGGCCGTATTCACGCTGTCGATTTGCGCGGGATCGAGAAACCGCGTCGCATACTGCAAATACACCCCCTCGCTGATGAACAGGCCGAACAGCGGCGCATCGATGTGTGCTTCGCGGCACATGGTCGCCATGATTCCCAGGGCCTCGCTCAACGGCTTGGCTTTCTTGTAGGGGCGATCAGCCGCTGTCAGCGCTTCGAAAATATCGGCAATCGCCATCATCCGGGCCGGCAGGCTCATTTCCTCGCGTTTCAGGCGTTTGGGGTACCCGGTGCCGTCCATTTTTTCATGGTGGCCCCCAGCGATCTCGGCAATGCTGTCAAGGTGACCGGGGAAGGGTAGATGGCTGAGCATCATGATGGTCTGCACCATGTGGTGGTTGATGATGTAACGCTCTTCGCGGGTCAGCGTGCCGCGAGCGATCTTCAGGTTGTACAGCTCGCCGCGGTTGTATTTGTATTCGGGCACATCCAGTTTGAATCCCCACGGATTGTCTTGCGGAATCAACTCGCTCTTGTCGCGCTCGATCAAGTGTTCGGGTTTGTCCGCCAGGAGTCTTTCGCTGACGGGTAGCGTGGGCGGCGAAGTTTTTGCCTGACGGCGGTTTTCTTCCCACGACACGCCCAGACGATCATCCAGCGTGCGCATCCAGGTGCGTTGGGCGACTTGATCAAGGCGTTGCAGATCAGCCTCGGCCATGGCTTCGCCACCAAGATTGCAGCGGGCGACAAAGGCAAAGTCGTCGTCGAGCATCAGCAGCTCACTGTCGCGCGCGCGGGCCAGCGCAGCCTCGTCAGCACCGCTCGCCAGCGTTTGCCAGTAGTTGATCCAGACATCACGCTTGAGCACTTCGAAGCGGGTACGGATTTCGTGGATGCGGTCGTTGATGGTCTCGAGTTTGGTGGCTTTGTCGACCACATATTCCGGCGTCGTGACCTTGCCGCAATCGTGCAGCCACGCAGCGATGTGCAGGGCCTCCCATTCATCCTCACTGGGCTGGTAGGCGCTGAACGCCGGGTCGTGGCTGGCGGCAGCGGCCTGGGCGAGCATCAGTGTCAGCTCCGGTACGCGCTGGCAATGTCCCCCGGTGTACGGGCTCTTGGCATCGATCGCGCTGGCGAGCAATTGAATGAAGGCATCGAGCAGCTGTTTTTGCCGAGCTTGCAGGCGCTGACTTTCGATGCTCACCGCCGCCGCGCCGGAGACCGCTTGCAAGAAGGCTATACGGTCGGGCCGCAGCTTTTCCAGATCGCTCGGCGCGCCGCTGTCATTGACCAGCAGAATCAGCAGGCCGATGGTTTCGTCGTGCTGGTTGTGCAGGCGGATACCGATCAGGTGGATGCGCGGTGATTGCATGGCCAGCAGAATTTTCTGCAAGTCGCCGGCTTGATCGAAGCCCAGATGGCTGACTGTATTGTCGGCGCTGGCCAATTGTTCGAACCACGCCGGCCCGGTGTTTTTATGCAGCTCTCGTCCCTGAATGTCGAACGCTTCCAGCGCCTGCGGCACGCCATCAATCACCAG
Organism: Pseudomonas koreensis; assembly: GCF_024169245.1. Classification (NCBI taxonomy): domain Bacteria; kingdom Pseudomonadati; phylum Pseudomonadota; class Gammaproteobacteria; order Pseudomonadales; family Pseudomonadaceae; genus Pseudomonas; species Pseudomonas koreensis. The sequence goes on along the minus strand of NZ_JALJWP010000001.1, from coordinate 5,393,196 downwards.
CCCATAAGGTTCCATGCGCGCACCGTCGGCTTCACGCAGATAGATCAGGCCGGCCTGCGCTTGAGCGATCTGTACGGTTTCGAACAGCACGCGTTCGAGCAGCGGGGCGAAACGCGTTTCGGCGCACAGGCTATCGGTGATGCGGAAGAAACTTCCCAGCGTCTCTTTCATCCGCGCCATCGACAGGCTCAATTGGTCGACTTCCAGTACGAGAGAGCGTCGCGCCAGCGGAAAATTGAAGTCGAAGCTGCGAATGGCATCGGCTTCCTTGACCAGTGCGTGCAGCGGCTTGACCAGAATCCGCGAAATCACCCAGCCCAGTGGCAGGCACAGCAACAGTATGGCCAGAGTGATCAGCGCGCCCTGCCAACGCATGCGAAAAGCGTCCGCCAGCAACTCGTCTTCGGGCACCAGCAGCGCCAGTTGCAGGCCTTTCGGCCCGCCTTCCTCAATGCTTGTGCGCGCAACAATCCACTGTCGGTTGTTTACCTGTAGACGCTTGCCGATAGTGTCGGAGGTGAGCAGCGCGTTCAGCTCCGGGCTCAAATCGGACGCTCTGGCCAGCCGTGCGCTGCGATCATCGACGATCAGGCGATGGCTGTCGGGGTAGGCCACGGCATTGCCGTCGGCGTCGTATAACGCGATCTCTGTCGAAGGTGTAACGCGATGCTTGCCGAGGGCGGTCGACAGCGAAGCGAGAGTCAGGTCGGCGCCAATCACGGCGTTCTCGCTGCTGCGCCGGGCCAGTGTGGTGCCCACGTTGTGAGTGGAGAAAAATACGTAGGGTTCGGTGGTGATCTGTCCGGCCTGGTGCAGGGCATCGTTAAACCAGGCTCGGCTGCGTGGATCGTACACGTCTTCGAGATGATCGCGACGGCTGATCGGCGTCAGTGCCTGATCGAAGAACAGCGATTGCGAGCGCGCCACGCCCTGCAAGTCATGCTCAATGCTCCAGACCTGATATGCCGCGGCTTGCGGTGCCTGGAGCTGGGCCTTGAGGGCCACCGTACGTAGCGCACGCACCATGAAGAAATCGCCATTGGCGTAACCCAGATACAGCGAAGCCAGTGCCGGGTTGTCGGTGAGTGACTGGCTGAACGGCTTGAGCAGGGCCAGACGTTGTTCAAGATCGGCAGACTGAGCGGCCGGGGTGTCCGCCAGCAGACTCAGCAGATGACGGATCGGTTGGTAGGTAGCCTGCAGGTCCAGGCGCACATCCTGTTCGATACGATCGAACAGTTTCTCGCTGCTCGACAGGATGATTTGCGTGGTCTGGTGATAATTGAACAGGCCCAGCACCACGCCGGTGAGCAACAAGAGAAAGGTGAACATGACGCTGATGTGCACATGCAGCGGCAAGCGGCGCTGCTCGTGGCGCAGTGGGCTGGGCATTTCAGGCTCTCCATGAATGTTCGACTCACTGCTCAGCGCCCAAGCATAGTTAAGACTCGCTCAGTGTGCCTTGATCAGCCAGCGACAATTGATGCTGCAGAGCCTGTTCCAGGTCGAGCATCGCCTGGCTGGTGGCCGCCCAGCGGCGGGCGATCTCCTGCGTGGCGAGCGCGTGCAGGCAAGCCTCTTCGAGGGCATCGCAACATTCGATCAACCGTGTGGCCTGCGCAATGCGTGCCGCGCCCTTGATCTTGTGGGCGACCACGGCCAGCGCTTCGCGATCGTCCTCGGGCGACAGCGCGAGCAGTTCCTGGCGGTCGAGGCGGCTGCTTTTGAGCAGCTCCACGAGCATGCGGCGCGTCTGCGCCGGGTTGCTGCCGGTCAGCAGGCTCAGGCTCTGCAGGTCGAACACCGGTGCGGGCGAAGTCGGCGTGATCCCGTCGATCCACTGCCCGAGCAAGGTCAGACTCAGCGGCTTGAACAGGCAATCATTCATGCCGGCGAGTTTGCAGCGCTGGACTTCCTCGGGCTGAGCATTGGCCGTGAACCCCAGTACCGTGCACGGCGGTCGGCGATTCTGCAGCTCCAACTGGCGAATCGCACGGGTCATCTCGTAACCGTTCATCAATGGCATGTTGCAATCGACGATCACCAGGTCGAAATGCGCGGTTTTCCACAGTTCCAGGCCGTTGCAGCCATCCTCGGCAATGCTGAACCGATGCCCGAGGAACTCCAGCTGTTGACACATCAGCAAGCGGTTGGCTGGATGGTCGTCGACGACCAGTACATGCAGAGGCGTTGCAGAAGGCTTGATCACTGCCTCGTTTCTTGCCGGAGTGACCTGCGCTGGCAGGCTGTCCAGCGGCAGCGACACACAGACCTGAGTGCCAATGCCCAGCTGGCTGCTCAGCTGCATCTTTCCTCCCATCATCTCGCAGAGGTTGCGGCTGATGACGAGTCCCAGTCCTGCGCCGCTTCTGGCTTGAGGGCTGGCATTTTCCGCCTGGGCAAACGGTTCGAACAAGCGTTGCTGATCTTCGGCACTGATACCAACGCCGCTGTCCTGCACGGTCAGTTGTACCAAAGCCCGTGCCGGTGTATCCGACGTCATCAGATCCAGAGTAATCCGCACGTGCCCGTGCTCGGTGAACTTGATCGCGTTGCTGACCAGATTGGACAACACCTGCTTGAAGCGCAGCGGATCCAGGTGTACATCCACAGCCGGATCCGGCGGGTTGAAGACGACTTGCAGGATAAGGTTTTTCTGCCGCGCGAGGCCGTCGAAGATGCGCGCGACGGACGTCACCGTGTCGACCAGATTGATCCATTCCGGGCACAGGCTCAGCCGCCCGGACTCAATCCGGGCGATGTCGAGAATATCGCCAATCAGCCCCAATAGATCCTTGGCCGAATGGTACGCCGTGTCGATCGACGCGCGATCCGGATGCTGCGGCTCAATGCGTTTGAGGGTCAGTTCGAGCATGCCGATCACGGCGTTCATCGGCGTACGGATTTCGTGGCTCATGGTCGCCAGGAACGTGCTCTTGGCCCGATTCGCCTCGTCCGCTCGCTCTTTTGCCGCGCGCAGTTCTTCAAACAATTGGCGGCGTTCGCTGATATCGATCCAGCCACCAATGATCCCTTTGACCACGCCGCTGGAGTCGCGATAGGGAAGGATCCAGTGGTAGATCGTCAAGCGGCGGTTGCCGATGTGCAAGGGGCGGTCGAGTATCAGAGGAATGCCTTCGGCAATAACCCTCTGATAATCGGCCTGAAACGCCTGAGCTTCGAAGGCATTGCTCAGCGTGCCCTGCATGACGCCTTTGCCAATGATGTCTTCGCGTCTGGCGTTGAATACTTCGAGATAACTGTCGTTGCAACTTTGCAACAGGCCCTGTCGGTCCCGCACGTAAATCGGATGCGGCGTGCCGTTGACCAGCGAACGCATGAACTCCAGCTGATCGTTCAACGCGCGTTCGGCTGCCTGGCGCTGTTTGATCTGGTGGCGCATGTAGGCGTTCCAGGTCAGTAACAGCAGCAGGATCAGCCCGGCGGCGGCGATCACCTGGTAGAACAGGCGCTGGTAGTTTTGCCAGATGTTCTGCGAAGCGGTGGAGTAACCGCGCCAGCGACCGTTGATCACACCGAGTTCTTCCGGAGCGATGCTCAGCAGTGCCTTGTTGATGATCGAGGCGAGTTCGGTGTTGTCACGCGCAGTCGCCAGCGAGAAGGCGGCCTGGCCGGTGCCGATCGTGGTGGTGATCTGCAGGGGGCGGGCAAAGATGCGCGATGAAATGAAGTAGTTGGCGATCACCAATGAGTTCACGGCACCGTCGACGTGATTTTCCGCGAGCATCGACACGGCGCTGAAAGTGTCAGGTGTTTCAATCAATTCGATGCCCGGGTGTTCTTGTCGCAGGCTTTCTATGAGCGGGTTGCCTTGAGCGATTGCCAACCGCTTGCCTTTGAGTTGCGCCAGGTTGGTCGGGCCGTCGGCGCTTTTGCGCGTCAGCAGCACATAGGAATTTTCCAGATAAGGACGGCTGAAACTCAGGTTTTTTTCGCGTTCGGCACTTGGCAGCAAGGCAGCGATCAGATCGGCTTTGTGCTCGTTGATCTGCCTGATCATTTCCGCATCGTTGCGACTGCGCTGAATCTCGAAACGCAATCCGGTTCGCAAGCGGATCAGCTCGAGGAGATCGGCACTGATGCCGCGAAAATTGCCGGCGCTGTCGAAGAAGGTCAGCGGCGCATAGGCCTCATTGACCACCACGCTGACGACGGGATGCTGCTTGAGCCATTTCTCCTCACGATCCGTCAGCTGGAGTTTTCTGTCGGTGAGCAGCAGGTCGCTGCCGGCGCTCCAGCGTTTGGCGATGTCCTCGCGCTGACTGCCAGGGACTGCTTCGAGCACCGAGTCGATAATGCTCAACAGCTGTGGATTGGCGCGCCGCACGGCAAAGCTGAACCCTTGGGCTTCCTGCTTGCCGAAATTGGCCATTCGCACATTGTTGAGATACCCCTTGTTGATCATGTAATGGGTGGAAAGGGTATCGCCGAGAAACACGTCGGCCTGATCAAAGGCGACGGCATTGATTGCGTTCTGATAGGACGGATAGCAGGTAATCAGCGCCTTGGGATACAGCGCTTTGATCTCGGGCAGCGGCAGATAGTGATACACCATGCTCAGGCGCAGTCCGGCGAGGCCGTCGGTTAAAGAGCGGGTTTCATCCTCGCGGGTCACCAGTACTGGCTGATCGACCGCGTAAGGTCTGGAGAGCGCGAGATTGGCGTTGCCCGCTTCGTAACCGTTCGCTGTGCCAAGCAGGTCGATCTGGCCGTCGACCAGGGCGCGAATTGCAGCATCGCGAGAAGGGAAACGTCGCACCCGGATCGGTAGTCCGATGGCCTGGCCGAGGATACCTGCGTAGTCGGCGGTGAGCCCTTCGTAGTCCTTGCCACTGACGGTCATGTCGAACGGCGGATAGTCAGGTGCGGAAGCGCCCAGTATCAGTTCACTGCGGGCCTGCCGCCATTGCTGTTGGGGCGGTTGCAGAACAATCTGGACGGCTTCGGTTGCCGAGCGGCTGAGCAAGGCGTAGTCAGGTGAAGCGCCTGACGTGGCAGATGCATTGGCGCTCAGGCACAGGGCTGCGCTCAAGGCAATCAAGTATTCCTTTAGACGGCTGGGCATGCGGGCTCTCACACAAGTGCGTTGCGTTTGGCCATCTCGATAAGTTCTACAAGGGATCTGGCTTTGAGCTTTTGCATCAGGCGTTTTTTGTAAGTGCTGACGGTCTTGTTACTTAGAAACATGCCCTTGGCGATTTCCTTGTTGGTGCGCCCCTGCGCAAATAACTGCAGCACCATCAATTCGCGATCATTGACGGATTTGAATAATTCAAGTTCGGCATATCGAATGTCATCGCTGCGAACCGGATTGAGTGCCTGGCTGGGGAAATAGTTATAACCGGAGAGTACTGCTTTTATTGCGCTGACCAGTTCGCTCAAGTCTTCCTGCTTACAGACATATCCCGATGCTCCAGACTGCATACAGCGAATGCCGAACAGCGTAGGGCACTGTGCTGTCAGAATCAGGATCTTGAAGTTCGCGCCCATGGTGTTGAAGCGGGCCAGAACTTCAAGGCCGTCCAGCTTGGGAATACTGATATCGAGGATCACCAGGTCGGGCATGGATTCACGGACCATCTGCATGGCATCGACACCGTTATCGGTCTCACCGACGACCTTGTAGCCTTCATGTTCCAGGAGCATTCGCACGGCGAGGCGGATCACCGGATGATCGTCGACAATAAAAACGGAGTTCATAAATAGAGTCCCATGCAAGCATGAATAAAGCGCGCACCTTAGCTCAGATGCATGAACACTCGCATGGACTGGTAGTGTCGCGACTACGTTATCGGATTAGTCCTACGTGTAATGAGGAAATGGACTACGTCAAAATTAGGTTTGGCGTAAGGAAGCGCGGGGCTGTCGCTGGCTATGAATAGAAATTCATCCGTGGCCAATAAGCGATCTTCAAATATTTTGCCAGTGTTTAAAGTTGTGTTTAACGCAGCGCTGTTTGTTGTATTTAGATGCCTTCAGCGAAATTGCACCTGGGCAGGATTAAAAAGGTGCGTTACAGACATTTATGTTGGAAAACGTCACTGGGCATTCAGCCGGCCTGATCAACAGCCGGCTGAACGCGGGGATGGTCAATGGCTCGAACGCCCGGTCATTTCCAGCGCCATGTCACTGGCGTAACTGTCAGTCATACCTGCAATGAAATCGATCATGCGCAGAAACGAACTGTGCAGCGAACCCTGCGGGTCCGGCGCGTTGTTGCCGAGCAAGTCGAGGATGCGCCTGCTCTTGAACGACGGCGTGCGACCGTTGTGCTGCTCCAGCGCAGCGCCGCAGAACGAATTGAGTAGAATCTCCAGCGTCGTGTACGCGCCTATTTCATGCAGCGTCTTGCGTTTGTCCTGGAAGATCTTCTTGCGGGCGATGTCCTTGGCGTTCAACACGCAGCGCTTCGCCGGCCCATGCATATGCTCGACCAGATCGCCGTGCAGCGTGCCGGCAAGCAGGGCTTCCTGCTGTTCGACAAATGCCCGCGCCGCCGCGTTGGTCAGGTGCTCGATGGCCTTGCCGCGCAGGATCGCCAGTTTGCGCCGGCGGGAATCCTGCGGTCCGAGCTGACGATAGGTTTCCGGCAAGTCGTCGCCGACCAGGCCGAGCAGCAGCGACTCGACTTCAGCGTATTCGAGCAGCTCCATTTCCAGACCGTCTTCGAGATCGATCAGCGCATAACAGATGTCATCGGCGGCCTCCATCAGATACACCAATGGATGGCGTGCCCAGCGCTGATCTTCAAGCTGCGGCAGGCCAAGCTTGTGGGCGATCTGTTCGAGCAATGGCAGTTCGCTCTGGTAGCAGCCGAATTTGTGTTTCTTGTAGCCGAGGGAATCAGCGTGGCGCGCGGTCCACGGGTACTTCAGATAGGTGCCCAGCGTCGCGTAGGTCAGGCGTGTGCCGCCATCGAACTGGTGATATTCCAACTGCGTCAGCACGCGAAAGCCTTGTGCATTGCCTTCGAAATTGAGGAAATCACCGCGCTCGGCGTCGCTCATGCCGTCAAGCCAGCCCCGTCCGGCGGCTTGTTGAAACCAGTGGCGAATGGCGTCTTCGCCGGAATGGCCGAACGGCGGGTTGCCGATATCGTGAGCCAGGCAGGCCGATTGCACCACCATGCCCAGGTCGGCCGGGTCGCACCATTCCGGCAGCGCACTGCGCAAGGTTTCACCGACACGCATGCCCAGCGACCGGCCGACGCAGCTGACTTCCAGCGAGTGGGTCAGGCGCGTGTGAATGTGATCGTTGCTGGTGACCGGGTGCACTTGGGTCTTGCGCCCGAGGCGGCGGAACGCGCCGGAGAAAATGATGCGGTCATGGTCTTTGTGGAAGGGGCTGCGGCCGAGTTCTTGCGGGCTGTGCAGCGGCTTGCCGAGGCGTTCGCGGTTAAGCAGGGTAGGCCAATCCAAGGCTGATTCTCTCCGTCTGGTGACTGATCGCCCTAGCTTCCCGGTTCGGCCCCGTGCCTGCAAGCAGAACTACAGGCCCGCCGCGTCGATATCGATCAACAGCAGGCGTTCCCCGTTGTCGAAGAACTGCCCGGCGGTCAGGCAATACTGGTTGCTGGTGGCATCGCGATAGGTACTGGACAGGGTCAGGCGCCGTTCTTCCCAGCCTTCGGCGAGCAGATGGTAGAAGTACGGTCGCCACGACCAGTTATGCCCCAGGTAGCGATCATCGGCGAACCAGCCATCGTGACGCCATTCCAGGTTGGGCGTCAGTTGCGTGCCGTGACGATCACACTGATAAAAACGCAGCAGCCACGGAAACGCCTGCAGTTGAGGTAGCGCGCTAAGCGGCGCGCGGGCCTGCGCCCATTGCTGCAGAATCGCCATCAACTCGCTGAGCTGTTGGCGCATCTGCATCAGCCGCCCTCGCTCGCTGAGTTTCTGATTCACGTAGCGTTGTCGCAGTTGAGCGAAATGTGCGACGAAAGCATCCGTAGCGAAGAACTCTTCTTGCGCTCGGGCGAAGAGAAATCCCTGCACGTAGCGCGAGCCGCATTCCAGAGCGAAATTCAGCTGCGCTTCGGTTTCGACGCCTTCAGCGATGATCCAGCAGCCGGTTTTCTCGGCCATCTGCGCGAGCGCTTTGACCACATCGCTGCTCGGACCGCCAAGAGCAGCAGCCTGAAACAAACGCATGTCGAGTTTGAGAATGTCCGGTTGCAGGGCCAGCACCCGATCCAGCTGCGAATAGCCGGCGCCGAAATCGTCTATGGCGATTCTTGCTCCAGCCTCGCGGTAGCGCGCGACCACGTGGGCCAGGCGTTCGCTATTGCCACCCAGTTCGGTGATTTCAAACACAATCCGCTGCGGATCAATGTCGTGTTGCGCCAATTGCTTGAGACTGGGCAAGGCCTGGTCGGCGCGCAGGCGGCTGATCCAGCGTGGCGACATGTTCAAGCTGAGAAACCACTCGGCCGGCGCTTCATGCAGACGGCTCAGTGCGTGGTCACGGATCTGCCGGTCGAGACGGCGCAGGGCAGTGGCCGGGGTGCGCGGATCGGCGAACAACGGTCCGACGGAGTTCAATTGACCATCGTTCTGGCGCAAGCGACCGAGTGCTTCGACGCCTGCTATGCGTCCGGTGGCGGTATCGATGAAAGGCTGAAAGCAGGCGAGCGGGTGCCCGTCGATCACGGCAAGTCCTTAATCTTATTGTTCGTTGGGCCGCGTCTGTTGGACAGGCACGCGGGATTGAACCCCCCGATAAGGAGATTCATCCCGGCGCTATTGCAAGATTGTAGCCAGAGACGTCGACTCAGCGTTTGCCCGAGCTGTGCATGACCAGTCTGATCAGCGGTCCGAGCGTGGTGCCGAGACGCAGCAGTCGGGTCAGACCGCCACCGCCGCTGCGTTTCGAGCCTTTGCCGGTGAGGAAGCCCAGCAGCGTTACCGCCGCCACGCCCCACAACGGCGCATGCTTGATACCGAAACCGTCCTGCACGTTCTGCTTCATGCCACGCATGCGCTGTAACGGCAGGAGCACTTGCGCAGTTTCGTGACGGATTTCCTGACGGTGCATTTCCATGCGCAGGCGGATCAGTGCCTTGCGCATTTCCCGGCGCGAGCTGTTGTGCGGAAGTTCAGGCAGGCTCATGGCAGCAGACGCTCCCGGTCGTTGGCCAGCTCTTCGAGCGTGCCGTGGAAAGGCGAGGACTCATCGAAAATCGCGGCTTTGAGACGCAGGCCGCAGAAGATCGACGCCAGCGTATAGAAAACGCACAGGCCGATGATCGCCGCCAGGCGGTAGGTGTCCCAGAAGATGATCATCACCAGCGTCGACAGACCCACCAGCAACAGCAGGGCGAATACCAGTGCCAGACCGGCGAACAGCAGCAGGCTGACAGTGCGTGATTTCTGCTCCTGCAATTCGATGCCGAACAATTCGACATGACTGTGCAGCAGGCCCAGAACGGCGGCGCCGAGACGACGCGTGGAGGAGGCGGTGCCCGCAGTCGGGCCGGATTCACCGATCGACATGATCAGCGCCGAGTGGCCAGCAGGCCGATCAGGAAACCGACACCGGCAGCGATGCCCACCGACTGCCATGGGTTGGCCGACACATAATCTTCAGTAGCGGTGACCGCCGCCTGGCCGCGCTCGCGCAGCGTGTCTTCAGTCACTTTCAGAGTTTCCCGGGCGCGCAACAGGCTGTCGTGGATCTGTGCGCGCAGCTCATCGGCCTGGTCTCCAGCGAGGGTCTTGGTGTGCTCGAGCAAGCGTTCGGTGTCGGCGACCAGGGTCTGGAAGTCGTTCATCAGGATTTCTTGAGCAGTCTTTGCCTTGATGCTGGCCATTGGTGGATCTCCGTAGGTGGCGTTGAAGCTTTCGAGTATGAGCCTTGCGTGAAGGTTCAGTGCAAATGGCTGGTACAACTTTTGCTGTGTCGTGGTGCGTCGCCAGGTGTGAGTGCGCTGTTGCCGGGCGTCCAGCAGAAAAACTCTAATTCATTTGCTCGCGGTTCGTTATCGGACATCGACCTGTGCGCCAAATCAGTTCATCGACCCTGCGGTCGGATGACTGTCTGGTCGCAACTTGGTGCATGAAGTTCGTCCATGAACCGCTTTGGTGCCTTTTTAGCCTTCAGGTCTGCCTTCCATGGAAAATCTGCAAAGCGCTGTGGACACGCTGGTTCACGGCTCCAATACGTTGTTCATTCTGATCGGCGCGGTCATGGTACTGGCGATGCACGCCGGTTTCGCCTTTCTCGAAGTCGGCACGGTCCGGCAGAAAAACCAGGTCAACGCACTGGCGAAAATCCTCAGCGACTTCGCCGTTTCGACCCTGGCCTATTTCTTTATAGGCTATTGGATCTCCTATGGCGTCACCTTCATGCAACCGGCTGCAGTGCTTACGGCCGACCATGGCTATGGACTGGTAAAGTTTTTCTTCCTGCTGACGTTCGCTGCCGCGATCCCGGCGATCATTTCCGGCGGCATTGCCGAGCGCGCGCGTTTCGTCCCGCAGTTGTGTGCGACGGCGCTGATCGTGGCGTTTATCTATCCGTTCTTCGAGGGATTGATCTGGAACAGCAACTTCGGCTTGCAAGGCTGGCTGGCGGCGCAGTTTGGCGCGGCGTTCCACGATTTCGCCGGTTCGGTGGTGGTGCATGCCATGGGCGGTTGGCTGGCATTGGCCGCTGTTTTGCTGCTCGGACCTCGTAATGGTCGTTATCGCGATGGGCGCCTGGTCGCGTTTGCGCCGTCGAGCATTCCGTTTCTGGCATTGGGTTCGTGGATCCTGATTGTCGGCTGGTTCGGCTTCAACGTGATGAGCGCGCAGACCCTGCAAGGTGTCAGTGGCCTGGTCGCGGTCAACTCGCTGATGGCCATGGTCGGCGGTACTGTTGCGGCGTTGATCGTCGGGCGCAATGACCCGGGCTTTCTGCACAACGGGCCGTTGGCCGGTCTGGTGGCGATTTGCGCCGGATCCGACCTGATGCATCCGGTCGGTGCGCTGGTGACGGGGGCGATTGCCGGGGCCTTGTTTGTCTGGTGCTTTACCGCTGCGCAAGTCAAATGGCGTATCGATGATGTCTTGGGTGTGTGGCCGTTGCACGGCCTGTGTGGCGTCTGGGGCGGGATTGCCTGCGGCATCTTCGGCCAGACTGCGCTGGGTGGCCTCGGCGGGGTCAGCCTGATCAGCCAGATGATCGGCACCGCGCTCGGCGTCGCGGTGGCGCTGGTTGGCGGCTTTGTCGTTTATGGCGCGATCAAGGCATTGCATGGGCTGCGCCTGAGTCAGGAACAAGAGTATTACGGCGCCGACCTGTCACTGCACAAGATCGGCGCGGTGAGTCAGGACTAGATTTCCTCATCGTTGGCTCCGGGATAGAAACCATGGAGCAGGCGATAGCGATCAATGCGCACCTGATCGACTTTCTCCTGCACTTTATGCGCGGGCAGGCCAAGCATGATCAGCGCGTGTGAAGCGAGCATCAGGCTCGACTCCAGAAGCTCCGGCACCACCTCGGTGGCGCCGGCGGCTCTCAGCTCGGCGGATTGGCTGTCGTCGCGGGTGCGCACCAGAATCGGCACCTGTTGGTTGAGTCGGCGGGCTTCGCGAAGTATGCGCAACGCCACATCACTTTGATCGACGGCAATCACCAGCAGCCTGGCGCGTAACAGGCCCACCGCAACAAGCAGGTCGCCACGCGCCGAGTCGCCGTAATGCACGTCGCTTTCTGCGGACGCGGCTTCCTGTACCCGCACCGGGTCGTTGTCCAGCGCGACATAGGATTGTCCCGCGTTGCCCATGAAACGACCGATGGACTGGCCGACGCGGCCGTAGCCGCAGATCACCACGTGCTGGTCGAGATCGGCATTGAGCGCGCTGATCTGTTCGATCTGCGCTTCCTGATTGGGCTTGTGATGCAGCGCGGCGGCAATCCGCGGCGCCGCGCGCAGAAGCAGTGGCGTGAGCAGCATCGAGCAGAAGGTCGCCGCGAGCAGCAGGGCACCCGGTTCGGCCGGTAGCAGGCTGTTCTGCTGCATCTGCGCCATCAGCGCAAAACAGAACTCGCCGCCCTGGGCCAGCGCCAGGCCGCTGCGCCACGCGGTTTCGCTGTCACTGCCACGCCACTTCACCAGCAGCGCCACCACGATGCCCTTGATCAGCATCAGGCCAAGGGTCAGGGCGATGATCAACAGGCTGTGGCTGACGAACAGTTGCAGGTCGATCAGCATGCCGATGCTGACGAAAAACACCCCGAGCAGGATGTCGCGGAATGGCCGGATGTCAGCTTCGATCTGGTGCCTGTAGTGGCTTTCACCAAGCAACATGCCCGCGAGAAACGCGCCGAGGGCGGGTGACAGACCCAACAGGTGCGTGAGCCAGGCGGTGAGCAGCACGATCACCAGTGCCAGCAGGACGAACAGCTCCGCAGAGCGCGAGGCCGCCACCTCATGAAACAGCCGTGGCAATAACCAGCGACTGGCGAGCAGCAGGCCGAAGAACAGCACCACGGTTTTGCCCAGGGTCAACGGCAAGGCCCAGTACCAGGCCTGCGCGCTGGCGCCGGCGAACACGGGCACCAGCGTCAGCAGCAACACCGCGACGACGTCCTGAAACAGCAGCACGCCGACCGCGTTCTGACCGTGGCTGCTGAATACCTCACCGAGACTGCCCAGCTCCTTGGTCACAATCGCCGTGGATGAAAGCGATAAACCGGCACCGAGCAACAGCGCTGGCATCAGCGGCATGCCCAGCCCCATCAAAAGTGTGCCGAGCAGCGCTGTACTGATCAGCACTTGCTGACTGCCCAGGCGAAACACCACTTGGCGCAGCGCAATCATCTTCGACAGGGAAAACTCCAGGCCCAGCGAGAACAGCAGAAACACCACGCCCAGCTCAGCGACATCCGGCAGATGTTCGCTCTCGTTGACCCAGTCGAACGCGTTCGGCCCGACCAGTAATCCCACGCACAGGTAACCCAGCACCGGCGGCAGTCGCAGGCGGCGGAACAGGGCGATCACCACCAGGGACGAGGCGAGAATGATCAACAGATTTGCAAACACGGGACACTCCGCTGTCAGGGCGTTGGCCTCTGAAGCGTAGAGGCAAAAAGTCCGCGAGGATGATGCAATTGCAAATTGCGCCGAATGATTTGCGTCAGGATTTTGCGCCAGCAGCGTTGCCTCCTTTGGGCGGCGGTGGGTCGACGAGGATTCGGGGCCGTCCTAGAATGGGCTCACTTGTTTTCCGGTAACGCCGCCATGCCTCCTGAATGTCAGCTGTTCGGCACCCTCGGGTGTCATCTGTGTGAAGTCGCCGAAGCCGAGCTGATGCCCTTGGTCGAGCATGGTCTGCTGGTTGAACTGATGGACATTGCCGAAGACGAATCGCGGCTCGAAAAGTACAGCTTGCGCATTCCGGTACTGCGGCGGGTCGATACTGGCGCGGAACTGGACTGGCCGTTCAGTGCAGACGATATCGTGGCGTTTTTAAGCTGACGCAGATTTGGCTTCTTCATTCCGCTGGTCGCAGCAACCCATCCTTGCGTTGGCACTCGCTGGCTTCTTCGGTTACTGTATGTCCATACAGCAATCGAGTCAGAGGGATGAACCGTGGTCAATGTCGAACAGTTGAAGAGCAGCGTCAACCGGATGTCGGTCGACGTGGTGCGCGAGGCCGTCCTCGAATTGCGCCTGGACGGGCTGGTCACGGAAGGCAAGACGCCGTTCAACAAGCTGCATTTCAATACCTGCTTTGCCGAGATCGAAGCCCTGTTCCAGCGCGCCGGTTATCACAAGCAACTGGATGTGGTCGGTTATCAGGGCCTGTTGTACGCGTTGTACGACCCGGGGCGTTGGGAAGCGGTCGATGTGTTGCGCTGGCTGAAGGAGTTCACCGAAGCGGCGGCGCTCAAGTCGATTCCGGCTTGAAGAAACTGCGCTAGGTGGCTTTGCCTTGGTGTTGGATAATGCCGGCCTGCATTGAGGATTCTTGTTTCGTATGTCCAGTCCCGTATTTTCCGCTGCGCACAATCAGGCCAGCACGTTGTACTTGCCCCCCGGTCCTTGGTCGACGGTCCTCGATTGCCTGTGCGAGCACTTCAGTGCGGTCGGGCGCGAGCAGTGGCTCGACCGGATCGCCCGGGGGCGGGTGCTGGATGCCCAGGGCCAGCCAATTGCGCTGGACTTGCCCTATAAGGAAGGCTTGCGGATTCATTACTTCCGGGAAGTACCGGACGAAAAACCGATCCCGGTGGTCGAGTCGATTCTCTACGCCGATGAACATCTGGTGGTGGCGGACAAACCTCATTTTCTGCCGGTGACGCCGGCCGGGGAATATGTCGAACAGACCCTGCTGCGGCGGCTGATCCGTCGGCTGGACAATCCGCATCTGGTGCCACTGCACAGAATTGATCGGCACACCGCAGGGCTGGTGATTTTCTCGGCCAATCCGCAAACCCGTTCGGCTTATCAGTCCCTGTTTCCGACACGCCAGATCGACAAGCGCTACGAAGCGATTGCCCCGGCGCTGCCCGGGCTGAATTTCCCGCTGGTGCACAAGAGCCGCTTGGTCGATGGCGAGCCATTTTTCCGTATGCAGGAAGGACCGGGTGCCAGCAATACCGAAACGGCAGTCGAGGTGCGTGAGAAAAACGGCGATCTGTGGCGCTATGGCCTGTTTCCGGTGACCGGCAAAAAGCATCAACTGCGTGTGCACATGACCGCGCTTGGCGCGAGTATCTGCAACGATCCTTTTTATCCGACTGTGCTGAAAGATGTCGAGGACGACTACGCCAATCCGTTGAAGCTGCTCGCGCAGGGCTTGCGCTTCATTGACCCGGTGACGGGTGATTTACGGGAGTTCGAAAGCCGGATCACCTTGCAGTGGTGAAAACTGATGCACTTTTGCTGCGCCCATAAAAAAGCCCGCATCGCAATGCGGGCTTTCTGTATCCGGTATCGACCCGGAGCCTTACAGCTCTTTGACGGTACGAACCTGATCCTTGTTGATGCGGGTCTCTTTGCCGTCCAGTTGCTGGAACTCGTAGAAGCCCGAATCATCATCGTATTTCGGGGTGTCGACGGCCTGGATTTCGCGACCGTCATTCAAGGTGATCACTGTCGGCGAGGAGCAACCGGCGAGGGTTGCCAGGCCCAGTGCGAGCATGAAAGTGGCGAGGGTCCGTTGAGTCATGAGTGTGTCTCCGAATGGGAAATCTTCTGGTTACTGAGCTTGAGACGTAAACAAGGCGTGAGAGTTCCTTGGATAATGTCAGTCTGACACAGTGTTATGCAGATGTAACAATTCGGGGGTGTTGAGGTTGGCCAGTCGCGGATCTTTGTCGGGGCATTGCAATGCGACCGCGTCGAGACTGCGCATCACCCGTCCGGGACTGCGTTCACCAGCGTGCCAGGCCGTTTCGAAGGCCGGTGACAAAGCTACCGGAATCACACACAGCAGCGGTTCCCAGTGCTCGCCGTGGCGCAGCATTAAAGGTTTTTCACTTTGCTGATCGGCAGTGAAGAGCATGTCTTGCAGCAAGGCCTTGTCGATTCGCGGCACATCACACGGCAACACCAGCAGATGCGCATGGCGCGCCGCTTTCAGCCCTGCACGAATACCGGCCAGGGGGCCCGGGAAATCGCCTTCGTCATCGATGACCAACTGATCGGCAAACGTGGCATAACGCTCGCGGTTACGGTTGCACGAAATGATGAGATCGTCGGTCAGCGACCGTACCTTGCGCTGCAAATGCGCGATCAGCGGCTCGCCCTGCCATTCGATAAGTCCCTTGTCCTGACCGCCCATGCGTTGACCGCGTCCACCGGCCAGAAGCAGGACGGAGCAGGGCGGCAATGGGCTGTTCGGGGGCATGACGACTCTCCAGAGGGGCGGCGGAAAAATGGGCCGCTGTGATATAACACCGGGCTGTTTCCCCTACAACTGGAAGAGCCTATGAAAGCCAAGGCTGATGTACCTTTCGTGCCGCTCAATATTGCGGTGCTGACTGTCAGCGACACCCGAACCCTGGAAACCGACACCTCCGGGCAGGTCTTCGTCGATCGCTTGATCGCGGCCGGTCACGCGCTGGCGGAGCGCGTTCTGCTTAAAGATGATCTGTATAAAATTCGCGCGCAAGTCGCCAACTGGATTGCCGACGATGTGGTTCAGGTTGTGCTGATCACTGGCGGCACCGGCTTCACCGGGCGTGACAGTACACCCGAGGCGGTAGCATGCCTGCTGGACAAGCAGGTCGACGGATTCGGCGAACTGTTCCGCCAGATCTCCGTGGCCGATATCGGCACTTCGACCGTGCAGTCCCGTGCCCTGGCAGGTCTGGCCAACGGTACGCTGGTGTGCTGCCTGCCGGGTTCGACCAATGCGGTGCGCACCGGATGGGACGGCATCCTCGCTGAGCAACTGGACGCCCGTCATCGTCCGTGCAACTTCGTCACGCATCTGAAGCAGGCGGCGCCTTGTGAATCCCGTGGGTAAGCCAGGCAAGACCGGCAGTTTGCTGCCCGTCGAAACGGCGCTTGAGCGTTTGCTGGACATGGCCGATGCGTCGCGCATTGTCGAGTGCGAGCACTTGCCGCTGGCTCAAGTCGAAGGACGGGTACTGGCTGAAGATCTGATCTCGACACTGGATCTGCCGCCGTGGCCGAACAGCGCGATGGACGGCTACGCCTTGAACCTGGCCGACTGGCAAGGCGAGCCACTGCCGGTCAGTCAGAAAGTATTTGCCGGACAGTCTCCGGAACCGCTCGAGCCTGGTACTTGCGCGCGGATCTTCACCGGGGCACCGCTGCCACCGGGTGCCGACTGCGTCGAGATGCAGGAAAACGCCGACGTTCAGGCCGATGGCCGGGTGCGTTTCCTCGAGCCTTTGAAAGCCGGGCAGAACATTCGTCCGCAAGGCCAGGAAACCACAGTCGGTGAAATGGTTCTGCAGGCAGGCACCCGATTGGGACCGATTGAACAGGGCTTGGCGGCTTCGCTTGGCTGTGCTGGCCTCAACGTCGTGCGCAAGCCGCGCGTAGCGGTATTGTCCACCGGTGATGAACTGGTTGAACCAGGGAAGCCGTTGGGGCCGGGCCAGATCTACAACAGCAATCGCGTGCTTCTGTGCAGTTGGCTGCAGCGTCTTGGATGTGAAGTCATCGATGGCGGAATCCTCCCGGACGATCTGGCTGCCACTCGGGCCCGGCTCGGTGAGTTGCAAAATGTCGATCTGATTCTTTCTACCGGCGGTGTTTCGGTCGGTGAAGCTGACTTTCTCGGTATCGCATTACGCGAAGAAGGTGAGCTGGCCCTGTGGAAACTGGCCATCAAGCCGGGGAAACCACTAACGGTCGGGTATTTCCGCAATGTGCCGGTCATCGGTCTGCCTGGCAATCCTGCTTCCACACTGGTGACGTTCGCATTGCTGACGCAGCCTTATCTTTTGCGACGCATGGGTGTGCAGGACGTCGAACCTCTCAGGTTTGCCGTGCCTGCGGGCTTTGTCTGGCCAGTGGCCGGAAACCGCCGCGAATATCTGCGCGGGCGTCTGGAAAAAGGACGGGCCACCATTTATCGCAACCAGAGCTCTGGCGTGCTGCGTAGCGCGGCGTGGGCAGACGGATTGGTGGAAGTTCGAGAGGGCCGTACGCTGAGCGAGGGTGAAGAAGTGAGCTTCATTCCGCTGAGTGATCTGCTGGGATAGCCGGCCTTGCCATGCACGCGTCGGCTGCAACAGGCGGCGCGTGCAATGATTCATTCGGTCAGTTGCTGATCAGCGTGACCAACTGGTCGAATCGGCTGTTGCCCACCCAGCCCAGCAGACCCAGCAGTACAGCCGTTGCACCCGCCGAATACGCCAGACGGTGTTTTATAGTTCGAACATCATTGAGCACTTCGTCCATGTCGCGGCGCATATATTTGAAGTGGGTTTCCAGCTCGCTGACACGGGGTTCCATATCAAACTCTCCAGTGGGCTTGGCGCTGTTACAGAAATCGGATTTTTTATTGGCACGACTTTCGGAGAGATCGGCGACCGGGCTCACCGGTGCCTTGGTTTCATGGTTTTGCATGAAAGTACTCGCCGAACGCCTCAGTTGTCTGTTTGCTGCTGGCTGTTCCATCTTGTGATTCATGAAGAAGAATCGGGGGGTATCCGTTCATTTCCGGCACATCCTTGTGTTGTTGGGTTGAAGGTTGATGCTGCCAGCACACGGTGACCCAATGGTCAGGCGTGGTCAATTAAGCCGATTCCTCTTGTTTCGTAAGAAAAGATACCGCTCTGTAGCACGCCGGCTTTTATCAACGGAATTAATTAGCAATCGCGTGGCTTTTTTACGTCGCGCAGCGGTCAAGATGTTTCAACCGATTCAATTCTTGGAGTGACGTTATGAGTGAACGCCGGGCACTGTTGATTTTGCATGGCAAACAGGCACTCAACGAGGGTGTCCGGGCTGCCGTCGAAGCCAGGCGTGAGCTGGGGTGGGAACTCGCCGTTCGACTGACCTGGGAAGCGGGGGACGCCCAGCGCTTGGTAGAGGAGGCGTTGGCCGCCGGCTACACGAAGATCATTGCCGGCGGCGGCGACGGCACCTTGCGCGATATTGCCGAAGCACTGGCTCAACAACCGCATAAGGCCAGTCTGGTCCTGCTGCCGCTGGGGACAGCCAACGATTTCTCCCGCGCCGCTGGCATTTCGCTGGAACCTGCCGAAGCCCTTGAGCTGCTGGATGTTGAACCTTCAGACATCGATCTTGGCGAAGTGGGCGGGCAGATTTTTCTGAATATGGCCACTGGAGGATTCGGCAGTCAGGTCACTGCCAATACGTCGGAAGACTTGAAAAAAGTCTTGGGCGGCGCCGCTTACCTGTTTACCGGCCTGACCCGTTTCAGTGAATTGCATGCGGCATATGGCGAGCTGCAGGGCCCCGATTTCCATTGGCAAGGCGACCTGCTGGCGCTGGGGATCGGTAATGGTCGGCAGGCCGGAGGTGGCCATGTGTTGTGCCCCGAGGCACGGGTCGACGACGGTTTGCTGGACATCAGCATCTTGCCGGCACCTCAGGAACTGGTCGGGACGCTGAAGAATCTGTTGAGCGAGGGATTTGGTCTGGACAACATGTTCGTGCGGGCGAGGTTGCCGTGGGTCGAGATCAAGGTTGCCGAAGGGCTGAGCATCAATCTCGACGGCGAGCCGCTGGAAGGCGACAGTCTGCGGTTTGTGGCCAAACCTGCCGCGTTGCAGGTGCACCTGCCGAAAGACTCGCCCTTATTGACGCAGCAAACGCCGATCAGTCATCAAGGCTGATGATCTGCTCACGAACGGCGAACAGCACCAGACCCGCGACGTCGTAGATTTGCAGGCGTTTCATGATCTGCGCGCGGTGGGTTTCTACGGTCTTGACGCTCAAGCCCAGGCCGTTGGCGATTTCCCGGGTGGATTTGCCTCGCACGATCAACCTGAGGATTTCCAGCTGGCGTGCGGTCAGATTGTGCGAGTCGGCGATGTCCGGCTGATTTTTCTGGTTGCGCGTCAACGCCTGGTTGATCACGGTATGGGCGATGGCCGGGCTCAGGTAGCGTTCGTTGTTGCGCAGGGCATCCAGCGCGTGCTCAAGCTCAGTCGCCGTGGTGTCCTTCAGCAGGTAGCCATGGGCGCCGGACTCCAGCGCCTGCATGATCAGCGCGGGGTCGGTGTGCATCGACAGAATCAAGACCTTGCTCTGCGGACGCACGCGCTTGAGGCGCTGCAGAGCCTCCAGTCCACCGGTCTCTCTCATCGAGATATCCAGTAATACGATATCAGGACTGAGTTGCTCGACCATTTCGAGCAGCTGCGAACCATCGTTGGCTTCGCCGATTACCGCGTAACCGGGAATATCCAGTACCAGAGCGCGAACGCCGGCCCTGATCAGCGAGTGGTCATCCACCAGAAGTAAGTTACAAGTCAACGCATAACCTTATTCGTACTGGCCCGTTCGAGCGCTCGAGGCGCCCAAGGGAAAAGTGCTTCGATTCGAGTGCCTTTGCCCGGCTCGCTAGTGATGCTCAATGTGCCACCCAGTTGTTCGATGCGCTCGGCCATTCCGGCCATGCCGCGTTGACCTTCTCTGGCCGGGTCGGCCGCCGGGGCGAAACCGAGGCCGTCATCGCTGATCAGCAGAGTCAGACCTTGCGGCAGACGCTGTACCCGAATCAACAGGTTTTTCGCCTGTGCATGCCGCAAGATGTTGGTCACGGCCTCCTGAGCGATGCGAAACGCCGCGACGGCCATTTCCTCGGGAATGCCGTTGAGCCGTTGCTGGCAATCGAGACTCCAGTTGACCGGCGTGTTGGCCAGTGTCTTGAGCAAGTGCGCACGCAGGCTCGCTTCGAGGCCCAGGCTGGTCAATTGACGTGGATTGAGAATCGCCGAGACGTCACGCACCTTGGTCAGGGTTTCATCCAGTGTGTCGCAGAGCACTGCGCATTGCTCCTGCAGATCCTCCGGCAGGCGGCGTTTGAGCCAGTCGCTCTGCAGCTTGGCGGCGGTCAGCAATTGGCCGATATCATCATGCAATTCGCGGCTAAGCCGGTGACGTTCGTTTTCCTGGACTTGCAACAGTCGATCGGCCAGTTCTTGCGGCTGGAATTTGATCGATTTGCGCGACAACCTGTATTGCACCCAGACGCAAGCGGTGGCGGCGAAGTCGAGTACCAGCAAACCCAGCGGGATCCGGGCCGACAAGACATAGGCCAGCAGACTGCCAAGGGTCGCCAGGACACACAGCACAAGTGTGAAGCGCCGAGCGTTTTCCCGCGAGGGTGGCCATGTAGTAAGTGACTTGAGACTGGCGTGCATAACGGATGGAGCCAATGGATGTTCGCTGCGGGCAGACCGACCGGTGACTGGCGGATCTCTGTGTGGAAATACTGTCAATTATGTTATTGATTCAAACCGCATTCGTTAAGCAATCATTGACTGGCAATAACATCGGTACTGAAGCATTGCAGTCACTTTGCCATTAACTGGCAGGCAACTAACCGGCGGCATAATACCACTTAACATACCGTTGGTCGCGGTTGCTATATGTGTCTGTACGATCAGGAAATAGCGGATCGTGGACGCAAGTTCCATAATGGAAAAGGTTGGGGTTGTTGTATTTTGGACGACGTCGATGTGCCTGGAAGTGTCGCTGGGGGCAAACAGGGAAACCCTGAGGTCGGCACATGGAAATTAACCGTTGGTCGCGCTGATTATTTCACCCGGATTGTCGCTGGCAGGTATGAACTATTCAATTACGACAATATCGCGACCCATTTCTTCAAGCCTGGCGCGCCGTAAGAGCCGAAGAGAGCAAACGTTTGCTGATCATCTTTGGCTCAAACGTGTCTTGACCCATTTGTGCGGCGAAGGCTTCGAGCAAGGTTGCCTGCTCGCTTTCATCCAGGCTCAGTTGCCCGGTTTTATGGTCGACCAGCTCAAGCTGCCATGCCATCAGGGTGAAACAGTCGCGCAAGGCATCGAGGGCCTGTTCGTGCAGATCGACGCAATCCTGCGGCAAGTTCAGCAGGCTGTAGATATGCAGGGAAAACTCGGAAATCGCTTCCAGTGCCAGCGCGTCGGCTCTGCCTGCCAGCTTGAGCAGGGTGCCAAGCATGCAGTCGATGGCATCCTTGTCATTGCTGATCAGTTGCAGATGGTTCAGGCACTCTTCGGACTTGGCGAGCAGCGTTTCAGCCTCGACCAGAAATTCGGGGAAGCGTTGCGCCCAGTCTTTACGGTCGATTGGCATGTTTATCTCCACCACGTCGTGTTGGTTGACGGATGGCCGTGTGTGGCGCCGATCGTGAATCGTCGGCAGATCGCGCCCGGTCGTGCAGGTGCACAGACTGAGGGGTTCCAAGGGGTGGGTTGCCACCGGGTTGCGATCGCACACAATAGCCTGACTCCGTTCATGCAATGAGAATGGCGTCACAGTAATGGCTATTGGAAATGGCGAATATCAGGTTGGGCCTGATTGATCCTAGGGGAATCCCTTAGGCGCGGGAACCTAACGTGCAAACCGAGGTCGCGCCGCAATGAATCTAGCAGATGAAATCACGAATGCCAGTAAACCATGATGTCAGTGTGACATCAATGACCATTTATGGCATTTTTACTGGGTGGTTTACAGCAATCAAGATTAGCTGAATGCAGCCGATAAACCTTAATAGTGAATTCATCAGAACAAGCCCAGGAGTCATTGATGGCCGGCATTCTCGACACGGTAGACCAACGCACGCAACTGGTGGGTGAGAATCGCCTGGAAATCCTCATGTTTCGCCTGGCTGGACGCCAGTTGTTCGCGATCAACGTGTTCAAGGTTCAGGAAGTGCTGCAGCTGCCGAAGCTGACCCTCATGCCGCAGCGCCACCCCTTTGTTTGCGGCGTGGTCAATCTGCGCGGGCAGACATTGCCGGTGATCGACCTGTCCCAGGCAATCGGGATGCGCCCACTGGTGCCGGGCCCGAACAGCACTATCATCGTCACCGAATACAACCGTTCGGTGCAGGCTTTCCTCGTCGGCGGTGTCGACCGCATCGTCAACATGAACTGGGAAGCCATTCTGCCGCCGCCGACCAGTGCTGGCCGTCAGCATTATCTGACCGCGATCAGCAAGGTCGACGATCAACTGGTAGAGATCATCGACGTCGAGAAAGTTCTCGCCGAAATCGTCCCGTACAACGCCAAGGTCTCGCGCGAGAAACTCGACGATCCGGTACTCGAACGCGCCCGTGGCCGCGAAGTGTTGCTGGTGGACGACTCCAACGTGGCGCTTTCGCAATTGCGCGATACCCTCGGCCAGCTCGGGGTGAAAATGCACATCGCCAGCGATGGCTTGAAAGCCTTGAACATGCTCAAGGCCTGGGCTGATACCGGCGTGCACATGACTGACAAACTGCTGATGATCTTCACCGACGCGGAAATGCCGGAAATGGACGGCTATCGTCTGACCACGGAAATTCGTAATGACCCGCGTTTGCGTGGGTTGTACGTCGTGCTGCACACCTCGCTGTCCGGCAGTTTCAACGACTCGATGGTGAAGAAGGTCGGTTGCGACAACTTCCTCTCCAAATTCCAGCCGGACAAACTGGTCGATGTGGTGCGCCAGCGTCTGATGCTCGACGCCGTGCCGGCGTGAAACACGCAAATTTTGCTTCCTGTGGGAGCGAGCCTGCTCGCGAAGACGCCGGCACATTCACCATCAATGCTGTCTGAGCCTGCGCGTTCGCGAGCAGGCTCGCTCCCACAACAGATATGTTCAAACCCACTACGGCTTTGATTCAGCATTGAAGCTCGTATAGGGTGGCGTTTTTCCATCAGGGAGCTGGCCATGCTGCGTCTGAGCGCGCTTTATCGTTACCCGTTGAAATCCGGCAAGGGCGAAATGCTGCAAAGCATCGAGCTGGACAAGCTGGGGCTGGCGGGCGACCGACGCTGGATGTTGGTGGACGAGGCCAGCGGCCGCTTTCTGACCCAGCGTGCCGAAGCGAAAATGAGTCAGTTGTCGGCATTATGGAATGCCAGCGGCGGTCTGACCCTGAGCGCTCCAGACCAGGGCTCCATCGAAGTCCCGTTGCCTGCGGTCGACGCCGAGCTGCGCGGGGTGACGATCTGGCGTGACACCCTGCGTGTACCGGACGCCGGTGATCAAGCCGCGCGTTTTGTCAGCGACTTCCTCGGCAAACCGACACGTCTGGTGCAAATGCCACTGGAGCGAGCGCGCACCACGCAAGCGGGATTCGGCAGGGACGATGATCAAGTGGCGTTCGCCGACGGTTATCCGTTGCTGCTGATCGGCGAAGCCTCGCGGCTGGCGCTCTCGGAAACGGTAGGACGAGAGCTGGAGATGCTGCGCTTCCGCCCGAATCTGGTCATCGAGGGCAGCGCGCCTTACGCCGAGGACAACTGGAAACGTATTCGCATCGGCGACATCGAATTGCGCGTGGTCAAGCCGTGCGCGCGCTGCATCATGACCACCGTCGACCCGCGAACCGGTGAGCGCAGCACCGATCGCGAGCCGTTCGCGACGCTGCAGAAACACCGCAGCACCGCCGACGGCGCGATGTTCGGACAGAACCTGGTCAACGACAGCAACGGCCGCCTGGAAGTCGGCATGCCGGTTGAAATTCTCGAATAGGCTGTCGCTGAAATGAAAAATGCCCGTGTCTTCTGAACACGGGCATTTTTTTGCGCTGTGAAACCGGCGGGATCAGCCGCGGTATTCGCACAGGTAAGCGGTATCGACGGCGACTTTCAGCTGGAACTTGCTGTTGGCCGGGACGTTGAACTGGCTGCCGGCGGCGAAGGTTTCCCAGTCGCTGCTGTCTGGCAGTTTTACGCTCAGCGCGCCGGACACCACGTGCATGATCTCGCGCTGGCTGGTGCCGAATTCGTATTCGCCCGGGGCCATGACGCCGATGGTCGCCGGACCTTCAGCGGTGCCAAAGGCGATCGACTTGACGGTGCCGTCGAAGTACTCGTTGACTTTAAACATGGGCGGATTCCTCGAAAAGGGCTTAAAAGGGGGGCGGCCAGTATGCACAAGGCTTTTCGCGCCGTCACGCGCCTATAGCGGCAGAACCAGTGGCAACAACCGAGCGGTGTTGCGGGCATCTTCCAGGGCTCGATGTTGCTGTCCGGAAAACTGCATGCCGGCCAGTTGCAACGCGCCGTTGAGCCCCAGCGGTCGCTCCAGGCGTCGGGCCTTGGCGAAGCGTTGTTTGAGGTTCATGTGCGGGACTTTGCTCAGGCCGCTGTCGATGTTCAGGCGCTGCCACTCCTGCAGCAATTGCTGGCGATCGTAACCGCCCCAACTGGCCCAGCCTTCAAGGCGGGCCTGATGCTGCGCCAGCCAGCGCTCGAAGGCCGGCCAGACTTCGCTCAGCGGTTGCGCAGAATCGATATTGGCCTGGGTGATGTGCGTCAGCTCCCGACAGAACGGCGTCAGCAATGGACGGCGGGTCGGTTTGACGAAGCGCTGGAAGTGATCCTGCTCGCGCCCGGCACGATCGACCAGCGTCGCACCGATCTCGATAATTTCCATTTCCGTCACCGGCCAGCCACCCTCGTCTGTGGTGGCTTCCAGATCTATGACCAGCCAATGGGGCATCGCAGGGTTCCTGATTTCCGCGTTCTGATTTATCAGAGCGTAGTCAAACCCCGCGCTTGTGCCCGGGCGACTACTCGACCTGCAACAGAACCTGACGATTTTTTACCTGATCGCCGACCTTCACTTGCACCCGTTTGAGCACGCCATCGATGCCGGCTTTCAGCGGGTGCTCCATTTTCATAGCCTCTAGCACCACCAGCAATTGTCCCTTGCTGACCGTACTGCCCTCGCTGACCAGCACGTCGACAATCGCACCGTCCATCGGTGCTTTCAGTGTGCCGGAGGCGACGCTGGTCTGACTGTCGATCAGCGCATGAGTTCGATCCTCCAGGCGCAGGCTGCCCGGATGGGTGAACAGCCACAGCTGCCCGTCGTGCAGTCGATAGGCATGGCGCTGGCGCAGGCCGTCGATTTCCAGGCTCACCGACTGCGCGGTGTGCTCGATGATTTTCAACTCCAGCGTGCGCTCGCCCAGTTGCACGACACATTCGCCGGATTTGCGCGCGAGCACCGATAGCGCCCAGTCCTGCTCGTCACTGCCCAGTCGATAGTGCAACGGCACGCTGGCGTTGTTGCGCCAGCCGTTCAGCGGCGGGCGATGGGGCAGGGCGCTGGCCTGATAGAACAACACCACGGCAATCGCCAGTTGCTCCGCCGTCGGCACATGGGCGTTGAGACTGGCGTGGCTGGAAAAGTGCTGCTGGATGAAAGCGGTGCTGAAATCGCCACTGATGAACTGCGGATGTTGCAGCAGGCCTTCGAGCAAACGTTGATTGCTCTGCACCCCGAGCAGCACGGTGTCCTGCACCGCACGCAACAGCTTGCGCCGCGCCTCTTCACGCGTGGCGCCGTGGGCGATCAGTTTGCCCAGCATTGGATCGTAGAACGGGCTGACTGACTGACCTTCAAGCAGACCGTGATCGATGCGCGCGCCGTGGTCCGATGCTGGATGCCACGCCGCAATTCGGCCGGTTTGCGGGAGAAAGTCTGCGGCAGGATCTTCAGCGTAGAGGCGCACTTCCATGGCGTGACCGTCGAGGCGGATCTGTTCCTGCGTCAGCGGTAGCGGCTGGCCTTCGGCGACCAGCAACTGCCACGCGACCAGATCAAGTCCAGTGATCATTTCTGTCACCGGGTGTTCGACCTGCAGGCGCGTGTTCATCTCCAGAAAGTAGAACTGCCCGCGCGCGTCGAGCAGAAACTCTACGGTGCCAGCGCCGACGTAATCCACCGCGCGCCCGGCCTTGAGCGCCGCCTCGCCCATGGCCTGGCGCAGCTCGGCGGTCATCACCGGGCAGGGTGCTTCTTCAATGACTTTCTGATGGCGGCGCTGGATCGAGCAATCGCGTTCGCCGAGGTACACCAGATGGCCGTGCTGGTCGCCGAACAGCTGCACTTCCACATGGCGGGGTTCGATCAATGCCTGTTCGAGGATCAGTTCGTCACTGCCGAAACCGTTCAGCGCTTCGGAACGGGCCGTGCGCAGTTGCGCCGCCAGTTCGCTGGCCTCGTGCACCAGGCGCATGCCGCGTCCGCCACCACCGGCGCTGGCCTTGATCATCAGCGGATAACCGATGCGCTCTGCTTCGGCCACCAGGGTCGCGTCGTCCTGCGCTGCGCCCTGGTAGCCGGCGATGCATGGAACGCCGGCATCAAGCATGGCGATCTTCGACAGGCGTTTGCTGCCCATCAACTCGATCGCTTCGGCGCTGGGGCCGATGAAGATCAGCCCGGCTTCGGCGCAGGCGCGGGCGAAATCGGCGTTTTCCGAGAGGAAGCCGTAGCCGGGGTGAATGGCATCGGCACCGCTGCGCCGGGCGGCGTCGAGGATCGCCGCAATGTTGAGGTACGACTGCTGCACCGGCGCCGCGCCGATAGGCACGGCTTGGTCGGCCATTTGTACGTGTAGCGCATCGGCGTCGGCGTCGCTGAACACGGCGACGGTGCGATAGCCCAAGGCCTGGGCCGTGCGCTGGATGCGGCAGGCGATTTCACCGCGGTTGGCGATCAGGATTTTCTGAATGGCGGGCATGGTGGGGTTCCTGAAATGATGGCGGTGAATGTGATGGCCTCATCGCGAGCAGGCTCGCTCCCACATTTGGAATGCATTTCGACCCGGGATTTGTGGATGGCGGGCATGGTGGGGTTTCCTGAGGTTTTTGCGGTGGGTTGGATGGACTCTTCGCGAGCAGGCTCGCTCCCACATTTGCAATGCAATTTCGACCTGTGGGAGCGAGCCTGCTCGCGAAGCTTTTAGTTGACCCACCGCGGTTTGCGCTTTTGCACAAAAGCCATAGTCCCCTCGATGCCTTCGTCTCCAGTCACTGCCGCGCTGAACCACTGCGCCGCGTCATCGAGCAATTCATTCGACGGCTGCCCGGCACTCGCCAACAGCAATTTCTTGGTCATCGCATTCGCTTGCGGCGCGCAGCGCAGCACCTGTTGCAACACCTCATCCAGCCGCTCGGCCAGCGCCTGCGCATCCTGTTCAACGAAATGCACCAGCCCCAGACGTTGCGCCTCGGCGCCATCGAAACGCGCCGCCGTTAGCGCGAGTCGGCGGGTTTCGGTCAAACCGATCCGTTGCACCACGAACGGCGCGATTTGCGCCGGGATCAGGCCGAGGCTGGTTTCCGGCAACCCGAACTGCGCCTTGTGATCGGCCAAAGCGATATCGCTGACACAGGCCAGACCGAATCCGCCGCCGAGCACGGCGCCTTGCAGCACAGTGATCAGCACTTGCGGCGCCTGCTGGGCTTGTTCCAGCAACGCGCCAAACGCCCGGTTCAAATCGCGATAAGCCTCCGCGCCTTGGGCCCGGGCATTGGCCATGTCCTTGATGTCGCCACCGGCGCAGAAATGCCCGCCGGCGCCGCTGAGCACCAGGGCGCGCACCGCGCGGTCATCGCGTATCGCCGCGAGCACCGCGCGCAGTTCGGCGACCATTTGCAGGCTCATCGCGTTGCGGCTGTCCGCGCGGTTGAGAGTGATGTGCAGCACGCCGCCATGCAGTTCCAGCACCAGCGTGTGGCAATCCGGCAGGCCGCTCATTTCTTTTTCCCCGGCAGGATGCCCATCAGTTTGCAGATGATGCCCAGCATGATTTCGTCGGCGCCGCCGCCAATCGACACCAGACGCACATCGCGATAGGCGCGGGCCACCGGGTTGTCCCACATGAAACCCATGCCGCCCCAATATTGCAGGCAGCTGTCACTGACTTCGCGGCCGAGGCGCCCGGCCTTGAGTTTGGCCATGGAGGCCAGGCGGGTGACGTCCTGGCCTTTGATGTACTGCTCGGTGGCCTGATAGACCAAGGCGCGCAGGCATTCGATTTCGGTCTGCAGTTCGGCGAGGCGGAAGTGGATGACCTGGTTGTCGATCAGCGCGTTGCCGAAGGTCTTGCGCTCCTTGCAGTACTCGATGGTGCTGTCGATGCAATATTCCAGGCCCTTGATCATGTTCGCCGCGCCGAACAGGCGTTCTTCCTGGAACTGCAGCATCTGCATCATGAACCCCGCGCCTTCATGGCCGATGCGGTTGCGCTGCGGCACGCGCACGTTATCGAAGAACACCTGGGCGGTTTCCGAGCTGCGCATGCCGAGCTTGTCCAAGTGCGAGCTGAGGCTGATCCCCGGGGTATTCATCGGCACCATGATCAGCGACTTGTTGATGTGCGGCTTGTCGTCGGAGGTGTTGGCCAGCAGGCAGATGAAATCGGCGCTCGGCGAGTTGGTGATCCACATTTTGCTGCCGTTGATCACGTAGTCGTCGCCGTCCTTGCGCGCTGTGGTTTTCAGCCCGGCGACATCGGAGCCGGCGCCGACTTCGGAAACGCCGATGCAACCGACCTGTTCGCCCGTGATGGCCGGGCGCAGGAACTCTTCGCGCAGTTCATCGGAGCCGAAGCGGGCGAGGGCGGGAGTGCACATGTCGGTCTGCACGCCGATCGACATCGGAATCCCGCCGCAATGAATGGTGCCGAACTCTTCGGCGGCGACAATCGAATAGCTGTAATCGAGGCCCATGCCGCCGAATTTTTCCGGCTTGGAAATGCCCAGCAGACCCAGCTCGCCAGCCTTGCGGAAAATCTCGTGAATGGGAAAGCGCCCGGCCTTTTCCCATTCTTCGACGTGCGGATTGATTTCATGCGCGACGAATTGGCGGACGGTGCGGCGCAGGGCTTCGTGTTCCGGGGTGAAGATCATTGTTGTTGTTCTCCGTAGGATCCGTGGCGGTCAGAAGCGGCTGACGCCGAAGCTGTTGGGTTGCAACGTACGCCTGTCGGCTTCGTGGCAGATATCCAGCAAGTAGCCAAGCAGGGTGCGGGTGTCGCGTGGGTCGATCAGGCCGTCGTCCCACAGGTTGGCGCTGCCGTACAGTGCGGTGGACTGGCTGTCGAGTTTCTGCGCGGTCATCTGCTCAAGCATGTCGAGCATTTTCGGATCGGGCTCGATGCCGTCCTTGAGCTGTTTCGCTTCGGTAACGATGCGCAAAACCTTGCCGGCCTGCGCGCCGCCCATCACTGCTGTGCGACTGTTGGGCCAGGCGAAGATGAAACGCGGATCGAGACCGCGCCCGCACATCGCATAATTGCCGGCACCGTAGGAACCGCCGACGACGATGGTCAGTTTCGCCACCCGTGCATTGGCCACCGCTTGGATCAGTTTCGAGCCGTGTTTGATCACGCCTTGCTGTTCCGATTCGGTCCCGACCATGAAACCCGTGGTGTTGTGGAAAAACAGCAGCGGCGTCTGGCTCTGATCGCACAGCTGGATGAACTGCGCGGCCTTGCTCGCACCTTGCGGGGTGATCGGGCCGTTGTTGCCGATGAAACCGCAGGCGCGGCCCTGGATTTTCAATTGGCCGCAAATGGTTTGCTGATCGAACTCGCCCTTGAACTCGAGAAAGTCCGACTCATCGGCGATCCGCACGATGATTTCGCGTACGTCGTAGGGCTTTTTTGCATCATCCGGGATCAACCCCAGCAGTTCGTCGATGGGGTAGAGCGGTTCGTTGTATGGCGGCTCCGGCAGCCAGGGCAGCTGTTCATTCCATGGCAGCATGCGCATTATTTCGCGGACCTGGCGTATGCCGTCGGCATCGTTCTCGGCGAGATATTCAGCGGTGCCGGCGACCTGCGCGTGCATTTCGGCGCCACCGAGTTCTTCATCTGTGGCGACTTCGCCGGTGGCGGCTTTGAGCAATGGTGGGCCGGCGAGAAACAGCTTGGCCTTGCCGCGCACCACCACGACGTAATCCGACAGCCCCGGTTGATAGGCGCCGCCCGCCGTGGCCGAGCCGTGCACCACGGTGATCTGCGGCAAACCCATTGCCGACATGCGCGCCTGATTGGCGAAGCTGCGCGCGCCTTCGACAAAAATCTCCGCCGCGTAGTTGAGATTGGCACCGCCGCTTTCGGCGAGGGTGATCATCGGCAGTTTGTTTTCCCGGGCGATCTGTTGCAGGCGCAGGGATTTTTTCAGGCCGCTCGGCGAGATCGTGCCGCCCTTGATCGCGCTGTTGTTGGCGACCACCATCGCGCGAATTCCGCAGACGTAACCGATGCCGGCAATCAGCCCGCCACCGGCCGAACTGCCGTCCTTGTCGTCATGCAACTTGTAGCCGGCGAGGCTGGCCAGTTCGAGGAACGGCGCGCCGGGGTCGAGCAACAGGTTCAAGCGCTCGCGGGGCAACAGTTGCCCGCGTTTGCTGAATTTGTCTTTGGCTTCGGCGGCCTTGTTCAACAGGTTCTGTTCAAGCTGCTGCACTTGCTCGATGGCGGCGAGCATGGCGGCGCGGTTGCGCGCGTACGCTTCGCTGCGCGGGTCGAGTTGCGACTGAATCTGCGCCATGGCTTATTCCTTGTCCTTGAGCACGTCAGGTAAATAGGCGCGGTGAAAGCCGTTGAACGATTCGCTGTGGCTGGCCTTGTGCAGCGGCCATGCACGACTGCCGAGGCTGGCGGCGCCGTCGATTTTCACTGTGGTGCCGCTGATGAACGCCGCCGCCGGGCTGAGCAGAAACACGATCGCCGCACTGACTTCCGATTCGGTGCCGATACGCTTGAGCGGCACATGCTCGCGCAGGGTCGGAATCACCGCTTTGAATGCGCCTTCGTAAGTGTCCATGCCGCTGGACGCAATCCAGCCCGGCGCCACGGCGTTGACCCGCACCCCGGCATAACCCCACTCGAACGCGGCAGTCTTGGTGAAGTTGTCCATGCCCGAGCGCGCCGCGCCGGAGTGGCCCATGCCGGGCATGCCGCCCCACATGTCGGCGAGCATGTTGACGATGCTGCCGCCGTGTTTGCTCATCGACTGGTTGAACACTTCGCGCGCCATCAGAAAACCGCCGACCAGATTGGTGCGCAACACGGTTTCAAACCCCTTCTGATTGATCGAGGCCAATGGCGACGGGTACTGACCGCCGGCGTTGTTGACCAGACCGTGGATCGGCCCGTGTTCGGCGATCAGCTCTTTGACCAGTTGTTTGACCGCTTCTTCATCGCGGATATCGCAGGCCTTCCAGTGCGCGCGGCCGCCGTCCTTGGCGATTTCAGCGGCGACTTTTTCCAGCTTGTCCGGCTTGCGTCCGACCAGCAACACATTGGCGCCGAGCGCCGCCAGTTCATGGGCGGTGCAGCGTCCGATGCCGCTGCCGCCGCCGGTGACAATCAGGTTCCGGCCGCTGAACAGATCGGCGCGGAAAATCGACGCGTAAGCCATGCACACCATCCTCTAGTCGAGCTGTTCGGCGATGCTCTGCGGCACCGGGATCTGGATTTCCAATAATTGCTGGGCGAAGGCTTTGCCCTGCGGGTCGATGCGCAGACTGGCGACACCGCCACCGCCGAGGGCGTTTTCCAAGAGAAAGTTGAGGCTGTGGGTGCCGGGCAGGTACCAGCGTTCAACACGCCCGAGCACTGGATCAAGGACGTGGCGCATCCAGTCGACAACCACCGAAGTTGTCAGCGCTTCGGCGATCCACGGCAGGTAATCGGGATGACGCGGCATCACGCCTATGTTGCTGTGGTTGCCCTTGTCGCCGGAGCGTGCCACCGCCAGTTTCACCAACGGCACACTGGCATCGGCGCGGCCCTGGGGTTTGGGCGGTTGCTGGGCGACCGGCAAATCTGCGCTGTCGAGGGCCACTGGATCGGGTAGGGCGCACGGATGGCGCTCACCGGCCATGTCGATTTGCAGTGTGCAGGCATTTTTATCTACGAGAAATGAGAACAGGCGGATGACCGGGTACACGGTCGGACGTCCGCCGACGATGCCGGTCAGACCGGGCGCCATACCGGTCGCGGCCTGGGCGATCTCTTTGGAAAACAGCACCAGCGCGCGTTTGTCGGGATGGCGCACGGCGATTTTGATCACCACTTCGCGGCTGTCGCGGCGCTGGCCATGGGGGCCGTAAGTGGCTTCGCTGCCGAGCAGTTCGACATGGGTTTCGCTGTAGGGCGCCCAGCCGCTCAGGCTGAACATCTCGGCGGTCTTGTCGATAATCGCCTGGCTGACCCGCCGCGCCTTGTCCACCGCGTCGATGCCGGCCATCAGGCAACTGGCGGTGCAGCGAAAACCGTCCGGATATGTCGCGCTGACCTTGTATTTGTCGGTGGGTGGCAGGCCTTTGGCACCGTGCACCTGCACGACGTTTTTGCCTTGTTGCTGGAGTTTGACCTGGGTGAAATCGCAGATCACGTCGGGTAGCAAGTAAGCCTGCGGATCGCCGATTTCATAGAGCATCTGCTCGCCAACGGTCAGCGGTGTGACCAGCCCTCCTGAGCCTTCCGGTTTGCTGACAAGGAACTGGCCATCGGCATTGACCTCGACGATCGGAAAACCGATGTGCTCGTAATCCGGCACCTCGCGCCAGTCGGTGAAATTGCCGCCGGTGCACTGTGCGCCGCACTCGATGATGTGCCCGGCCAGTGCGGCCTGGGCGAGTTTGTCGTAGTCATGCCACGACCAGCCGAATTCGTGGACCAGCGCCGCGCTGACCACGGCGCTGTCGACCACCCGACCGGTGATGACTACGTCGGCGCCCAGGCGCAAGGCTTCGACAATCCCTGGCGCGCCGAGATAGGCGTTGGTCGACACGCACATTCGCGGTAGCGGGGCGCTGCTGAACATTTCGCGGATGTCGGCTGGGTTTTTGAGTTGTCCTTGCAGGTCATCGCCGAGCAACACGGCAATCTTCAGCTGGACCCCGGCCTGGTCGCACGCCGCTTGCAGGGCCGCCGCACAGGCCTGCGGATTGACCCCGCCGGCATTGCTGATCACGCGGATGTTCTGCTCGGCCAGTTGCGTCAGCAGCGGCGCCAGCACTTCAACGAAGTCGCCAGCGAACCCAGCCTGCGGGTCTTTCAGGCGCGCGCCGGCCATCAGCGACATGGTGATCTCGGCCAGATAATCGAATACCAGATAATCCAGGTTTCCCCCCGAGACAAGCTGGGCGGCAGCGGTGGACGTGTCGCCCCAGAAGGCACTGGCACAGCCGATTCGCACGGTGGTTGGCATTTTTATCTCCGACTCAGGAACCTGCGACAGAAGTGTCTGGAGGCTACCAAGCAAGCGCTTGGTTTGTAAACAGGCGAAACATTCTTCTGCCCAAGCGCTTGCTTGGTGCCCGCGCGCGGCTTAAATTGCGCGCAACCCTGCGGTAACAGGGGGCAACACACTGATCGACTGTAGGAGAGAACGGGTGGACGAGCAAAAAGCCCTGCGGGTCATGCGCGAACTGGTCGACCAAGGCCAGCTGACCGACCCCGACAGCGCCCGCGGCAAATTGCTGCAAGTGGCGGCTCACCTGTTTCGCAACAAAGGCTACGAGCGCACCACGGTGCGCGATCTGGCCAGCGCTGTGGGCATTCAGTCGGGCAGCATTTTTCATCACTTCAAAAGCAAGGACGAAATCCTGCGCGCGGTGATGGAGGAAACCATCCGCTACAACACCGCGCTCATGCGCGCAGCCCTGGCCGAGGCAAGCGACGTGCGCGACAAGGTGCTGGCGCTGATTCGCTGCGAGTTGCAGTCGATCATGGGCGGCAGCGGCGAGGCGATGGCGGTGCTGGTGTACGAATGGCGCTCATTGTCCGAAGATGGCCAGGCTAAAGTCCTCGCCCTGCGTGACGTTTATGAGGACATCTGGCTGCAGGTTCTGGGTGAAGCCAAGGACGCCGGCTATATTCGCGGCGACGTTTTTATTACCCGACGTTTCCTCACCGGCGCACTGTCCTGGACCACTACCTGGTTCCGTGCTGGCGGCAGTTTGAGCCTCGATCAACTCGCCGATGAGGCGCTGATTCTGGTCCTCGAAGGGCGTTGAACGGTTGTCGGACCGGCCGGGAAACTGGCTAAGTCGGCGAAACCGCCTAGCTTGAATGCATTGATCGCTATTTTTTTCGGGGAGTGGGGTGTTTTGAAGTCTTCGCCAATTCGGACAGCCGCCGGGCTGATGCTCGCTGCGCTGGCTGCGTTATGGGTATTGCCCGCTCAGTCAGCGCAATTGGTCCGGGTCGGCGCCGCGCATTTCCCGCCCTATACGATTCGCCCGGAGAACGGCGCCGACACCGGCCTGTTGCCACAATTGATCGAAGCGCTGAACAGTTCGCAGAGCGACTATCAGTTCGTCCTGGTGCCGACGTCGATCCCGCGCCGCTTCGGTGATTTCAAGCAGGGCCGGATCGACATGGCGATCTTCGAAAACCCCGAGTGGGGCTGGAAAGACATTCCCCACGATGACGTCGACATGGGCCTGGAAGACGCCGAGATTTTCGTCGCGCAACGCGAAGACGGCCGCCAGCAGAGCTATTTCTCCAGCCTGTCGGGCAAGCGTCTGGCACTGTTCAGCGGTTATCACTACGAATTTGCCAACTTCAACGCCGACCCGAAATACCTCGCGAAAAACTACAACGCCACGCTGACCTATTCCCACGACAGCAATCTGCTGATGGTCCTGCGCGGGCGCGCCGACATTGCCCTGGTGACCCGTTCCTATCTGTTCGATTACCTGCTGCGCAACGAAAAGGTCCGCGATGCTTTGCTGCCCTCGCAGCGTACCGATCAGATCTATCACCACTACGCGATTCTGCGACCGAGCGCTCCGATCACTGGCGAAGCCTTCGGTAAGCTGCTGCAAGCCCTGCGCGACAATGGCGAACTGCTGAAGATTTTCGAACCGTACAGGATTGCCGTAGTGCCGGTGCCTCATCCCTGAACACTGTTTTTGTCTAGCGCTTAAATTTCCCCTCCCGGCTCACGTCACTTCGTTGAACTGTCGACGATTACGTGAGCCCGACCCATGTCCAATCTGAATGACCTGACTGCCCTGGCGTTGCCCTCGGGCAGTCGATTGATCGCTGATGCCACCGAGAGCCGCTTGAGCCTGAGCCTGGACGGGCAGCCGTTGATTCGGCTGCGCCTCGACCGTGACGGCAAAGGTCCGATCCAGCTCGACGAGCGTTTCGCCCTTCCGCCCGGGCAAGCCCTGTGGGCGGCCTGCTATTGGTTGTTCGCCCGTGACCCGGCGTGTCAGCAGTTGACCTGGCAACTCGATCAACCGCCGAGCGAAGCCTTGCTCACTGGTTTATTGATCAACACGGAAGTTGCCGGCGAATATCGCTGCGAGCGCACGCTGTTCTGGCAACTGCCGCAACCGTGGCTCGGCGCTTCAATGACCGGCAGCTATCCGCAGCAAATGGTCATCAGCCAGGGCAAGCGCCATCCGCTGCGCCCGGTGAAGCCGCGGGGTGAAGTCTATCGGCGTTTCGATGCGCGGCTCGGCGCGTGGATTTCCTTGCGCACGCTGGAAATCGAGGAAGATCTGTCGCGCTTCAATCGCTGGCAGAACACCCCGCGCGTGGCGAGCTTCTGGCAGGAGGAGGGCAGCCTTGAGCAGCATCGCGAATATCTGAGCAAGCTCGATGCCGATCCGCACACGTTGACGCTGATCGGCTGTTTTGACGATCAGCCATTTGCCTATTTCGAAGCCTATTGGGCCAAGGAAGACCGCATCGCGCCGTTCTACCATGCCGGCGATTACGACCGTGGCATTCACATGCTGGTCGGCGAGGAAAGTCATCGCGGCCCGCACAAGGTGGCGAGCTGGTTATCTGCGCTGGTGCATTACCTGTTTCTCGATGACCCACGCACCCAGCGCGTGGTCGCCGAGCCGCGTGCCGATAACGCGAGGATGATCGGGCATATGCAGAATCAGTGCTTCCACTGCGAGAAGGAATTCGATTTCCCGCACAAGCGTGCGGCGCTGATGATTCTCGGGCGAGAGCGGTTTTTTGATCGGTGCCGGTTGGCCTGATATCGCATCAAGCAAAAAGATCGTCCGATCGCGGCCCGAGCCTTCGGCAGCTCTTACAGAGGAATGCATTCCTCATGTAGGAGCTGCCGAAGGCTGCGATCTTTTTTCCTTCAGGCGACGCGGGTTCAGCGACGACCCGCGTTCACCACATCCCGCCGACTGCCCGAGACCTTGCGGCAGTGCACCAGAGCATCACGAATCATGAAGTTGACCAGGGTCGGCGAAACGCCGAGTTCCTTGGCGATGTCTTTCTGCGGTACGCCGTGCAAGCGGTACATCTCAAAGGCGTAGCGGGTGCGGCTGGGCAGCTCGGTCAGCGCATCGGCGATGTGTTCCAGGGTCGAGAAGTTGATATGCGAGGTTTCCGGCGAAGCGCCCTGAATCACCACGTTCAAGCCTTCCTCTTCCGGGCCTGAGTATTTCTGTTCGAGCGCCTGCTTGCGGTAGTGATCGATGGCGAGGTTGCGCACGATCTGGAACAGGTAGCTCAACTGAGCCTTGATCGACGACGTGATCGGCGGCGCCGATTGCAGTCTGAAAAACGCATCCTGAACCACATCTTCGGCACGAGACCGGCAACCGGTAATGCGGGCTGCAATCTTGACCAGAATCAGTCGATTGTCGACGAATGCCTGAAGTAGCGGTGAATCGCACCTGCTTGTGGATACTTGTTCCGTCATGGAAATCACCTTGCTGCCAATAGGTTAGTGGGAGGGCCTCGGGGGACGGCGCCGTCCTACACATCGAGCGACAAATTATGTTGAATGATAATGATTGTCAAATGAGAAAGAGAAGTAGTGCTGTAAGTCGATGTGTTTTGCGAACTGCGACACGCCGCCGCACCCTCGCCCCACTGGACGTCGCGGCTGCCGACTAATTATTTGCAGACGTCATTCGTTCTCATTGGTGAATGGTTGCGGGTGTAGATCCCCGGCCACAGCGCATTCCGATGCCTTGCGCGGTCGGCACAGACCGCGCCCCGCACGCCTATCGACAGGCGTGACGCAGCACCCCGATTCCACTTGCAAGCCGAATTCAGGCAGGAAACCTCATGACCGACGCGTTCGAACTCCCCAGCACCCTGGTCCATGCCCTCAAGCGTCGCGCAGCCCTGACGCCGGACCGACTGGCCTTGCGTTTTCTCGCCGAAAACGCCGAGCAGGCTGTGGTGCTCAGCTATCGCGAACTGGATCAACGCGCGCGCACCATCGCCGCTGCGTTGCAGGCCGAGGCCGGTTTCGGTGAGCGCGCGGTGCTGCTGTTTCCCAGTGGTGCGGATTACGTCGCGGCGTTTTTCGGTTGCCTGTATGCCGGTGTGATTGCGGTGCCGGCCTATCCGCCGGAGTCCGCGCGTCGTCATCATCAGGAGCGTTTGCTGTCGATCATCGCCGACGCCGAACCGAAGCTGTTGCTGACCAGCGCCGACCTGCGCGACGCCTTGCAGCAAATCGACGGGGCGCCGCCTCTGCTATGTGTCGACACACTCGACAGCGCGCTGGCCGAACGCTGGGTTGAACCGGACCTGCCGGCCGAGCACATCGCCTTCCTGCAATACACTTCCGGTTCCACCGCGCTGCCCAAGGGCGTGCAAGTCAGCCACGGCAATCTGGTCGCCAACGAACTGCTGATCCGTCACGGATTCGGCATCGACGTCAACCCGGACGACGTCATCGTCAGCTGGTTGCCGCTGTATCACGACATGGGTCTGATCGGCGGTCTGCTGCAGCCGATCTTCAGCGGCGTGCCGTGCATTCTAATGTCGCCGGCGTACTTCCTCGGGCGGCCATTGCGCTGGCTGGAAGCGATCGCCGAATACGGCGGCACCATCAGCGGCGGGCCGGATTTCGCCTATCGCCTGTGCAGCGAGCGGGTCAGCGAATCGGCGCTGGAGCGCCTTGATCTGAGCCGTTGGCGCGTGGCCTATTCCGGCTCCGAGCCGATCCGCCTCGACACTCTTGAACGTTTCGCCGAGAAATTCGCCGCCTGCGGTTTCAACGAAAGCAGTTTCATGGCTTCGTACGGTCTGGCCGAGGCGACCCTGTTTGTCGCCGGCACGCCCCGCGGCACCGGCATCCCGGCGCTGCGCGTGGACGATCAGGCGCTGGCGCAAAACCGCGCAGAGCCGGGCGCCGGCAGCGCGATCATGAGCTGTGGCATCAGCCAGCCTGAGCACGCGGTGCTGATTGTCGACCCGAATACCCTCGAAGAACTCGCCGATAACGCCGTCGGTGAAGTCTGGGCCGCCGGCCCGAGCATCGCCCACGGTTACTGGCGCAATCCCGAAGCCAGCGCCAAGACCTTCGTTCAGCACGCCGGCCGCACCTGGTTGCGCACCGGGGATCTGGGCTTTGTTCGGGACGGCGAACTGTTCGTCACCGGACGCCTGAAAGACATGCTCATCGTCCGTGGTCACAACCTCTATCCGCAGGACATCGAGCAGACCGTCGAACGTGAAGTCGAAGTCGTGCGCAAGGGCCGCGTGGCGGCATTCGCGGTTGATCACGACGGCGAAGAGGGCATCGGCATCGCTGCGGAAATCAGCCGCAGCGTACAGAAAATCCTTCCGCCAGAAGCGCTGATCAAAGCCATTCGTCAAGCCGTGGCCGAGGCGTATCAAGAGGCGCCAAGTGTGGTGGTGCTGCTCAATCCGGGCGCGTTGCCGAAAACCTCCAGCGGCAAACTGCAGCGCTCGGCGTGCCGCAATCGTCTGGCCGAGGGCAGCCTCGACAGCTATGCGCTGTTCCCTTCGATCACAGCGGTAACGGAAAACGCGATCAGCAGCACTTCGGATCTCGAAACCTTGATCGGGCAGATCTGGGCCGAGCAACTCAACGTCAAACAGATCAACGCCGACGATCACTTCTTCCTGCTCGGCGGCAACTCGATCGCCGCGACGCAAGTGGTCGCGCGGGTTCGCGAAAAACTGGGTGTAGAGCTGAGTCTGCGCCTGCTGTTCGAAGCCCCCACTTTGTCCGCCTTCACCGCCGCTGTGGCGCAGCAGCAACAGGACGGCGGCAGCGCCCAGGATGCGATCACCACGCTGTCGCGCAGCGAGCCGATGCCACAGTCGCTGGCGCAAAACCGTCTGTGGATTACCTGGCAACTCGACTCGCACAGCAGCGCCTACAACATTCCCGGTGGCCTGCGCTTGCGTGGCGAATTGGATGAAGACGCCTTGCGCAGCAGCTTCCAGCAACTGATCGAACGCCACGAATCTTTGCGCACACGTTTCTTCGAACGCGACGGTGTGGCATTGCAGCAAGTGCTCGCCGCTGCCGAATTCAATCTGCAACTGATCGACATCAGCGGCCTGCCAGCGCCCGAGCGTGAAACCCGCGCCGAGCAGATTCGCGAAGACGAGGCGCGCACTCAATTCGATCTGGAAAAAGGCCCGCTGCTGCGAGTGACGCTGGTGCGCCTCGATGAGGAAGAGCATCAGTTGCTGGTGACCCTGCACCACATCATCGCCGACGGCTGGTCGCTGAATATTCTCCTCGACGAGTTCTCGCGCCTCTACGCCGCCGCTGCGCAGGGTACGACGGCGAATCTGGCAGCGC
Organism: Pseudomonas koreensis; assembly: GCF_024169245.1. Taxonomy (NCBI): domain Bacteria; kingdom Pseudomonadati; phylum Pseudomonadota; class Gammaproteobacteria; order Pseudomonadales; family Pseudomonadaceae; genus Pseudomonas; species Pseudomonas koreensis. The sequence continues at coordinate 5,353,197 of NZ_JALJWP010000001.1, read as the reverse complement.
TGCCCACGCAATACGCCGACTACGGCAACTGGCAACGGCAATGGCTGGCGCAAGGCGAGGGCGAGCGGCAACTGGCGTACTGGAAAGCGCAGTTGGGCGATGAGCATCCGACACTGGAACTGGCTACCGACCACCCGCGCTCGGCGCAAAAAAGTCACAGCGCCGCGCGGCGCAGCGTGCGCCTGAGTGCTCAGCTCAGCGAGGCGATCCGGCACACGGCGCAGACACACGAAGCCACGCCGTTCATGCTCCTGCTCGCCGCATTTCAAAGTCTGCTGCACCGCTACAGCGGCCAGCGCGATATTCGCATCGGCGTGCCCAACGCCAACCGCCCGCGCCTGGAAACCCAAGGCCTGATCGGCTTCTTCATCAACGCCCAGGTACTGCGTGCACAGATCGATTCGCGCCTGCCGTTTGCAGAGCTGTTAGGCCAGACCCGCCAGGCTGCTCTGGGTGCTCAAGCCAATCAGGATCTGCCCTTCGAGCAACTGCTTGAAGCCTTCCCGCAGGCCCGCGAACAGGGTCTGTTCCAGGTCATGTTCAACCATCAGCAGCGCGACCTCAGTGCGCTCAAGCGCTTGCCGGGTCTGCTCGCCGAAGAGCTGCCGTGGCACAGCCGCGAAGCCAAGTTCGATCTGCAATTGCACAGTGAAGAAGACCGTAACGGACGCCTGACCTTGTCGTTCGACTACGCCAGCGAACTGTTCGACGCCGCGACCATCGAGCGACTGGCCGAGCATTTTTATAATCTGCTAAGCGCGGTTTGCGAACGTCCAGAGCAGGCCATCGGCGATCTGCGCTTGTTGACCGCCAGCGAGCAACAACAGCACAACGACTGGAGCATCGCACCGTGCACCGCGGCGCAACAGTGGCTGCCGGAATTGCTTGAGCAACAATTGCGACACACCCCGCAACGCACCGCACTGGTATGGGACGGCGGTAGCCTGGATTTTGCCGAGCTGCACGCGCAAGCCAACCGACTCGCGCATTACCTGCGCGACAAAGGCGTTGGCCCGGACGTGTGCGTGGCCATCGCCGCCGAGCGTTCACCGCAATTGCTGATTGGTCTGCTGGCGATCATCAAGGCTGGCGGCGCTTATGTACCGCTGGATGCGGATTATCCGGCCGAACGCCTCGCCTACATGCTCAGCGACAGCGGCGTCGAATTGCTCCTGACCCAGACCGAACTGCTTGAGCGCCTGCCAGCCAGCGACGGTGTCAGTGTGATCGCCATGGACGCCTTGCACCTGGACAAATGGCCGAGCCACGCACCGGGCCTGCACCTGCACGGCGACAACCTCGCCTACGTGATTTACACCTCGGGTTCCACCGGGCAACCGAAAGGCGTCGGCAACACCCACGCCGCGCTGGCCGAGCGCCTGCAATGGATGCAGGACACTTACCTTCTCGACGAAACCGACGTGCTGATGCAAAAAGCGCCGATCAGTTTCGACGTCTCGGTGTGGGAATGCTTCTGGCCACTGATCACCGGCGCGCGCCTGCTGCTTGCCGCCCCGGGCGAGCACCGTGACCCGCATCGCATTGCGCAACTGGTCCAGGAGCACGGCGTGACTACGCTGCACTTCGTCCCGCCGTTGCTGGCGCTGTTTATCGACGAGCCGCTGAGTGCCGAATGCACCAGCCTGCGTCGGGTATTCTCCGGCGGTGAAGCCCTGCCCGCCGAACTGCGCAATCGCGTCCTCGCGCAACTGCCGGCGGTGCAGTTGCACAACCGCTACGGCCCGACTGAAACCGCGATCAACGTCACCCATTGGCACTGCACAACTGCCGATGGCGAGCGCTCGCCGATTGGCCGGCCGCTGGGCAATGTGATCTGCCGCATCCTCGATGCCGATCTCAACCCGGTTCCGGCGGGCGTGCCGGGTGAGCTGTGCATCAGCGGCAGCGGTCTGGCCCGTGGCTATCTCCGCCGTCCGGCGTTGACCGCTGAACGCTTCGTCGTCGATCCACTGGGCGAGCAGGGGGCACGTTTGTACCGCACTGGCGACCGTGCGCGCTGGACCTCCGACGGTGTGATCGAATACCTCGGCCGTCTCGACCAGCAGGTCAAGCTGCGCGGCTTTCGCGTTGAACCGGAAGAAATCCAGGCGCGGCTGCTCGCTCAGGAGGGCGTCGCCCAAGCCGTGGTGCTGGTGCGCGAAACCGCTGCCGGTGCGCAACTGATCGGCTACTTCACGACAACCGATTTGCGTGAAGATGCCGATGAGCAAATCGCTCGCCTGAAAACCGCCTTGGCCGGCGAGCTGCCGGAGTACATGGTCCCGGCGCAACTGCTGCGCCTCGACGCGATGCCGCTGAGCCCCAGCGGCAAACTCGACCGCCGCGCCTTGCCTGAACCGCAATGGCAGGTGCGTGAACACGTCGAACCGGTCAGCGAACTGGAACAACAAATCGCCGCCATCTGGCGTGAAGTGCTCGGCCTCAATCAGATTGGCCTGCGTGACGATTTCTTTGCCCTCGGCGGTCACTCGCTGCTGGCCACACAAATCATTTCGCGCACACGTCAGGCCTGTGACGTCGAGCTGCCGCTGCGCACGCTGTTCGAGCACAGCGAACTGGGCGATTACGCCGAACAGATCCGTTTGATCCAGGCCAGCGGCCGCACCAACCAACAACTGCCGATCGGCAAAGTCGATCGCAGCCAAGCGGTGCCGCTGTCCTATTCGCAGCAGCGCATGTGGTTCCTCTGGCAGATGGAACCGGACAGCCCGGCGTACAACGTCGGTGGCATGGCGCGCCTGCGTGGCGTGCTGCATGTCGAGCATTTCGAGGCGGCGTTGCAGGCGCTGATCCTGCGTCACGAAACCCTGCGCACAACGTTCCCAAGTGTTCACGGTGTCGCCCGCCAGCAAGTGCATGCCGAGACCGGCGTGCGCATGGGCTGGAAGGATTTCTCCAGCCTGCCGGCAGAAGTCCGGGAGCTACAAGTCCAGCAACTGGCCGATGCAGAGGCGCACCAGCCGTTCGACCTGGAAACCGGCCCGCTGCTGCGCGCCTGTCTGGTCAAGACTGCCGAGCACGAGCATTACTTCGTTCTGACCCTGCACCACATCGTCACCGAAGGCTGGGCGATGGACATCTTTGCCCGTGAACTCAGCGCGTTGTACGAAGCGTTCGTCGACGAGCGCGAATCACCGCTTGAACCGCTGCCGGTGCAATACCTCGACTACAGCGTCTGGCAGCGCCAGTGGCTGGAATCCGGCGAGCGTCAGCGCCAACTCGATTATTGGACTGCACAACTGGGCCGCGAACATCCGCTGCTGGAATTGCCCGGCGACCGTCCGCGTCCACCGGTACAGAGCCATCAGGGCGAGCTGTTCCGCTTCGATCTGAGCGACGATCTCGCCGCCCGGGTGCGGGCGTTCAACGGGCAAAACGGTCTGACCCTGTTCATGACCATGACCGCCGCGCTCGCCACGTTGCTCTACCGCTACAGCGGCCAGACCGACCTGCGCATCGGCGCGCCGGTGGCCAACCGCATCCGCCCGGAAAGCGAAGGGCTGATCGGGGCGTTCCTCAACACCCAGGTGCTGCGTTGCCAGCTCGACGGGCAGATGTCGGTCGGCGAATTGTTCGAGCAAGTGCGCCACACGGTGATCGAAGGCCAGTCCCATCAGGATCTGCCGTTCGATCATCTGGTCGAAGCCTTGCAACCGCCGCGCAGCGCCGCTTACAACCCGCTGTTCCAGGTGATGTGCAACGTCCAGCGCTGGGAATTCCAGCAAAGCCGCACGCTGGCCGGCATGACCGTCGAGTATCTGGCCAACGATGCGCGGGCGACCAAGTTCGACCTCAATCTGGAAGTCACCGACCTCGACCATCGCCTCGGGTGCTGCCTGACCTACAGCACCGATCTGTTCGACGAACCGACCATCGCGCGCATGGCCAGGCATTGGCGCAACCTGCTTGAAGCGTTGATCGCTGATCCGCAGCAACGCCTCAGTGAACTGCCGCTGCTCGATAAGCCTGAGCAACAGCAGCTGCTCGACAGCCTCGGCGTCGAGCCGGGCGAGCATCGTCTCGATCAGTGCATCCATCACCTGTTCGCTGAACAGGCACTGGCGCGCAAAGACGCGCCGGCGCTGACCTTCGCCGGACAGACCCTGAGCTACGCCGAGCTCGATGCCCGCGCCAATCGCTTGGCCTGGGCGTTGCGTGAACGCGCGGTCGGCCCGCAAGTGCGGGTTGGCTTGGCGCTGGAGCGTTCGCTGGAAATGGTCATCGGCCTGCTGGCGATTCTCAAGGCGGGCGGCGCCTATGTGCCGCTGGATCCGGAGTACCCGCTCGACCGCCTGCACTACATGATCGAAGACAGCCGCATCGGTTTGCTGCTCAGTTATCGGGCGATGTTCGAAGCCCTCGGCGAGTTGCCGCCAAGCGTGGCGCGCTGGTGCCTGGAAGATGACAGCCCGGCATTGGCCGACTACCCGGCCAGCGAGTTGCCGTTTATCAGCCTGCCGCAACATCAGGCTTATCTGATCTACACCTCGGGCTCGACCGGCAAACCGAAAGGCGTGGTGGTGTCCCACGGCGAAATCGCCATGCATTGCCAGGCTGTAATCGAATGCTTCGGCATGCGCCCGGACGACTGTGAACTGCATTTCTATTCGATCAACTTCGACGCCGCCACCGAACGTCTGCTGGTGCCGCTGCTCAGCGGTGCGCAAGTGGTGTTGCGGGCGCAAGGCCAGTGGGATGCGGAAGAAATCTGCGGCTTGATTCGCGCGCATCGGATCACCGTCCTCGGCTTCACGCCAAGCTACGGCAGCCAGTTGGCGCAGTTCCTCGCTACACAGAACGAATTCCTGCCGGTGCGGATGATCATCACCGGCGGCGAAGCGCTGACCGGCGAGCATCTGCAGCGCATCCGCGCGGCGTTCCAACCGGCGCAGTTCTTCAACGCCTACGGCCCGACCGAAACCGTGGTCATGCCGCTGGCCAGTCTGGCGCCGCAGGTGCTGGAAGAGGGCGCCGGCAGTGTGCCGATCGGCAGCGTGATCGGCGCGCGGGTCGCGTACATTCTCGACGCCGATCTGGCGTTGGTGCCGCAAGGTGCGACCGGTGAGTTGTTCGTTGGCGGCGCCGGTCTGGCCCAGGCCTATCACGACCGTCCGGGCATCACCGCCGAGCGTTTCGTCGCTGACCCGTTTGCCGCTGATGGCGGGCGCATGTATCGCACCGGCGACCTGGTGCGCCAGCGTGCCGATGGTCTGGTCGAGTATCTGGGGCGCATCGACCATCAGGTGAAGATCCGTGGTTTCCGTATCGAGCTGGGCGAAATCGAAACGCGCCTGCTCGATCACCCTTCGATCCGCGAAGCCGTAGTGCTGGCGCTGGACGCACCGAGTGGCAAGCAACTGGTGGGCTACCTGGTGACCGAAGTAGCCGAGCAAAGTGAGGCGCAACAAGCTGAATTGCGCGAGGCCCTGAAAGCTCACCTCAAGGCGCAACTGCCGGATTACATGGTGCCGACCCAGTTGATGCTGCTGGCGAGCATGCCGCTCACCGCCAACGGCAAACTCGACCGCCGCGCCTTGCCGGCACCGGATCCGCAGCTCAATCGGCAGGACTACGTCGCGCCGAGCAACGAACTGGAGCAGACCCTGGCGCAGATCTGGTGCGACGTGCTCAACGTCAGGCAGGTCGGCCTCAACGATAACTTCTTCGAACTCGGTGGCGACTCGATTCTATCGATTCAGGTGGTCAGCCGCGCGCGTCAGCAGGGTATTCACTTCAGCCCGCGTGATCTGTTCCAGCATCAGACCGTGCAGACGCTCGCTGCAGTTGCCAGTCGCACGCAGCAGGTGACTGCCGAGCAAGGTCTGGTCGACGGCGAATCGCGGCTGACACCGATTCAGCATTGGTTCTTTGACACTGAAATTCCTGAGCGCCAGCACTGGAATCAGGCGCTGTTGCTGGAACCGACTGTGCCGCTCGAGCCGCAACGTTTACGCCAGGCTTTGCTGGCGGTGATCGAGCAGCACGATGCACTGCGTCTGCGTTTCAGCGAAACCGATGGCGCATGGCGAGCAACGCATCAGCCGCTGACGGATGAGGACGTTCTCCTGCAATTCAGCGTCGATTCGCTGGATCAGTGCGAAGCCCTGTTCGCCGACGCACAACGCAGTCTGCATCTGCACAACGGCCCGTTGCTGCGCGCAGTGCTGGTCGATGGCGCCGATGCGCAGCAACGCCTGTTTATCGCCATCCACCACTTGGTGGTCGACGGTGTTTCCTGGCGCGTGTTGCTCGACGATCTGCAAACGGCGTATCGCCAACTCGACGCTGCGCAGCCGCTGAGACTGCCGGCGAAAACCAGCGCCTTCAAGGACTGGGCCGCGCGATTGCAGGCCTACGCCGGCAGCGAATCGCTACGTGAAGAATTGAGCTGGTGGCAAGCGCAACTGGCCGGGCAGAGCGCTGACCTGCCATGCGAGAATCCGCAGGGCGGCGGGCAGAATCGTCATGCGCAAACCGTCAGCGTACGCCTCGATGCCGAGCGCACCCGGCAGTTGCTGCAACAGGCACCGAGCGCATATCGCACTCAGGTCAACGACCTGCTGCTGACCGCGCTGGCCCGTGTGCTGTGCCGCTGGAGCGGCCAGCCCTCGGCACTGATTCAACTGGAAGGCCACGGCCGCGAAACCCTGTTCGACGAGATCGACCTGACCCGCACGGTCGGCTGGTTCACCAGCGCCTACCCGCTGCGCCTGACTCCGCACACCATCGAAGAGGCCGCCGGGCAGGGCGCTTCGATCAAGGCGATCAAGGAACAACTGCGTGCCGTGCCGCACAAAGGTCTCGGTTATGGCGTGCTGCGTTATCTCGCCGATGACGGCTGCCGGCAGAGCATGGCCGCGCTGCCGAGCGCGCCGATCACCTTCAACTACCTCGGCCAGTTCGACCAGAGCTTCGGCAGCGATGCGCTGTTCCGTCCTCTCGATGAGCCGGTCGGTGCCGCCCACGATCCACAGGCGTCGTTGCCGAACGAGCTGAGCGTCGACAGTCAGGTGTATGGCGGCGAATTGCTCCTGCGCTGGACCTTCAGCGCCGAGCGTTATGACGCGCAGACCATCCACGCTCTGGCCGATGCTTACGTCGGTGAGCTGCAAAGCCTGATCGAACATTGCCTGCAGGACGGGGCCGGCGGTCTGACGCCGTCGGACTTCCCGCTGGCAAAACTGACCCAGACGCAACTCGACGCCTTGCCGGTGCCGGCCGCGCACATCGAAGACGTCTATCCGCTGACGCCGATGCAGGAAGGCATGCTCCTGCACACTCTGCTCGAACCGGGCACCGGTCTGTATTACATGCAGGATCGTTATCGCATCAACAGCGAACTCGATCCCGATCGTTTCGCTCAGGCCTGGCAAGCGGTGGTCGCCCGTCACGAAGCGTTGCGTGCCTCGTTCTGCTGGAACGTCGGCGAAGACATGCTGCAAGTGATTCACACGCCCGGGCGCACGCCGATCGAGTACCTGGACTGGAGCGCGGTCGCCGAACCCGAGCAGGAACCCAAGCTGCAAGCCTTGCTGAAAAGCGAGCGCGAGGCCGGTTTCGATCTACTCAATCAGGCGCCGTTTCACCTGCGCCTGATCAAGGTCGGCGCGGCGCGCTACTGGTTCATGATGAGCAATCACCACATCCTCATCGACGCCTGGTGCCGCTCGCTGCTGATGAACGACTTCTTCGAGATCTACACCGCCCTTGGCGAAGGTCGTGAAGCGCAGTTGAGCGTGCCGCCGCGTTATCGCGACTACATCGGCTGGCTGCAACGCCAAAGCCTGGCCGAAGCGCGGCAGTGGTGGCGGCAGAATCTGCAAGGCTTCGAACGCACCACGCCGATCCCGAGCGACCGGCCGTTCCTGCGCGAGCATGCCGGTGACAGCGGCGGCATGATCGTCGGCGACCGTTACACTCGTCTGAATGTCGAGGACGGCGCACGTCTGCGGGAGCTGGCGCAGGCACATCAACTGACCGTCAACACCTTCGCCCAAGCGGCGTGGGCTCTGGTCCTGCGACGCCTGAGCGGTGATCGCGACGTGCTGTTCGGCGTGACTGTGGCCGGGCGTCCGGTGGACATGCCGGAAATGCAGCGCACCGTCGGCCTGTTCATCAACAGCATCGCCCTGCGGGTGAAGATGCCTGCGGACGATCAGCGCAGCAGCGTGCGCCAGTGGCTCAGCGCGTTGCTCGACAGCAACATGCAACTGCGCGAGTACGAGTACCTGCCGCTGGTGAATATCCAAGAACAGAGCGAATTGCCCAAAGGCCAGCCGCTGTTCGACAGTCTCTTCGTGTTCGAAAACGCACCGGTGGAAGTCTCGGTACTGGACCGCGCGCAGAGCCTGAATGCTACCTCGGATTCCGGCCGTACCCACACCAACTTCCCGCTGACGGCGGTGTGCTACCCGGGCGATGACCTTGGCCTGCACCTGTCGTATGACCAGCGTTACTTCGACGAGACGACGGTCGAGCGCATGCTCGCTGAGTTCAAGCGCCTGCTGCTGGCGCTGGTCGACGGCTTCCATGGCGACATGGCCGATTTGCCGCTGCTGGGCGATGAAGAGCGCGATTTCCTCCTGCACGGTTGCAACCAGAGTGGCCACGACTATCCGCTGGAGCAAAGCTACGTGGCGCTGTTCGAAGCCCAGGTCGCGGCGCATCCGCAGCGCATTGCCGCCAGTTGCCTCGATCAGCAATTGAGCTACGCCGAGCTGAACCACAATGCCAATCGCGTCGGCCATGCACTGGTCGCTGCCGGTGTGCGCATGGATCAACCGGTGGCGTTGCTCGCCGAGCGTAATCTCGACCTGCTCGGCATGATCATCGGCAGCTTCAAGGCCGGCGCCGGTTACCTGCCGCTGGACCCGGGCCTGCCGAGCCAGCGCCTGAGCCGCATCATCGAGCTCAGCCGCACGCCGTTGCTGCTGTGCAGCGCTGCCTGCCGTGATCAGGCGCAGACCTTGCTCGAGGAGTTCGGCTGTTCGAATCGTCCGCGCTTGCTGGTGTGGGAAGAGGTGCAGGCGTCGGCGGCAGCGGCGAGTAATCTGGGAATTCACAGCGGCCCGAACAATCTCGCCTATGTCATTTACACCTCGGGCTCGACCGGCCTGCCAAAAGGCGTGATGGTCGAGCAGCGCGGCATGCTCAACAACCAGTTGAGCAAACGCCCGTACCTCGACTTGAGCGAGGCCGACGTGATCGCGCAGACCGCTTCGCAAAGCTTCGACATTTCCGTCTGGCAATTCCTCGCCGCGCCGTTGTTCGGCGCGCGGGTCGACATCGTGCCGAACGCGATTGCCCACGATCCGCAAGGGTTGCTGGCGCATGTGCAGGCGCAAGGCATCACCGTGCTGGAGAGTGTGCCGTCGCTGATTCAGGGCATGCTCGGCGCTGACCACATGAGCCTCGACGGTCTGCGCTGGATGTTGCCGACCGGTGAAGCGATGCCGCCGGAACTGGCGCATCAATGGCTGCTGCGTTACCCGGACATCGGTCTGGTCAATGCCTACGGCCCGGCGGAATGTTCCGACGACGTGGCGTTCTTCCGCGTTGACCTGGCCTCGACGCGCGGCAGTTATTTGCCGATCGGCACGCCGACCGACAACAACTTGCTCTATCTGCTCGATGGTGCGCTGGATCTGGTGCCGCTGGGCGCCGTGGGTGAATTGTGTGTGGCTGGCACCGGTGTCGGTCGCGGCTACGTCAGTGATCCGCTGCGTACGGCTCCGGTATTCGTGCCGAACCCGTTCGGCGCGCCGGGCGAGCGTCTGTACCGTACCGGTGACCTGGCCCGACGCCGCGCTGACGGCGTGCTGGAATACGTCGGCCGCGTCGATCATCAGGTGAAGATTCGCGGTTACCGTATCGAGCTCGGTGAAATCGAAGCGCGCCTGCACGAACAACCGGAGGTACGTGACGCGGCGGTTGGCGTGCAGGAGGGCGTCAACGGCAAGCACCTGGTGGGTTATCTGGTCGCGGCCGATGCAGCGCTCAATCCGGGCGAACGCCTGGAACGGATCAAGCAGCGCCTGCGCGCCGAACTGCCGGAATACATGGTGCCACTGCACTGGCTGTGGCTGGAGCAGATGCCACTCAATGCCAACGGCAAGCTCGACCGCAACGCCTTGCCGGCGCTGGAGATCGGCCAGTTGCAGAGCCAGGATTATCTGGCCCCGCGCAACGAGCTGGAGCAGACCCTGGCTGATATCTGGGCCGAGGTGTTGAAGGTGGAAAAGGTCGGCGTGCGCGATAACTTCTTCGAACTCGGCGGGCATTCCTTGCTGGCGACGCAAATTGCATCGCGGGTACAGAAAGCCCTGCAACGCAATGTGCCGCTGCGCGCGATGTTCGAGTGCAGCACGGTGGAGGAACTGGCTGAGTACATCGATGGATTGGCGGCCAGTGATATTACCGAGGAGAAGGTGGATCGGTTGAATGATCTGATGGCGGAGCTGGAGGGGCTTTGATTCTCTACTGCCTGTTCCGGACCCTTCGCGAGCAAGCTCGCTCCCACACTTAGTACTGTGTAAGCAGGACCATGTGGGAGCGAGCTTGCTCGCGAAGGCGTCAGTGGCATCAACACAAAACGCACCATTTCCACCCTTGACGATCCACAACCGGCAGCTCAGTCTGCCGGTTCTGTTTTTTCTCCCGGAGGTGGTCGATGCCCTTTTTCACGGTTGACGGACAAGCACTGCACTACATTGATCAAGGCACCGGCCCGGCCGTGTTGCTCGCTGGCAGTTATCTCTGGGATCAAGCGATGTGGGCGCCGCAGATCGCCGCGCTGACCCCGCACTATCGCGTCATTGCCCTGGATCTGTGGGGGCATGGCGAGTCCGGCAAGTTACCTGAAGGCACCACATCGCTGGACGACATCGCCCGTCAGGCGCAGGCCCTGCTCGATCATCTGGACATCGACCGCGTCACCCTCGTCGGGCTATCGGTCGGCGGCATGTGGGGCACGCGCCTGGCACTGTCCGCGCCGCAACGTCTCAACGGTCTGGTGCTGATGGACACTTACGTCGGCGTCGAGCCGGAACCGACCCGGCAGTATTACTTCTCGCTGTTCAAGCAGATCGAAGACACCGGCACCATCTCCGAGCAACTGCTGGACATTGTCGTGCCGATCTTCTTCCGCCCGGGCATCGACCCGCAGTCGGCGCTGTATCAGGACTTCCGCGCAAAACTGCAGAGTTATTCGCCCGAGCGCTTGCGCGAAAGCATCGTACCGATGGGGCGCATCACCTTTGGCCGCGACGACCTGTTGCCACGTCTGGGCGAACTCAACGCAGCGACCACGTTGGTGCTGTGCGGCGATCAGGACAAACCGCGACCACCGTCGGAGGCCCGGGAAATGGCTGAATTGATTGGCTGCCCGTGTGTGCTGGTGCCGGAGGCCGGGCATATCTCCAATCTGGAAAATTCCGCGTTTGTCACCGAAGCGCTGCTCGGCTTCTTGAGCGAGTGCAACAGACACACCGTGTGATCTTCAATCGCGAGCAGGCTCACTCCTACAGGGACCGCATTCTTGCTGAAGGAATGCAGTCAACTGTAGGAGTGAGCCTGCTCGCGATTGGGGCCGGTTCAGACGATGAAAAAACTACTTGGGCCCGAGAATCTTCACCAGCTTGTCCGGCGAAGGCGCGCCTTGCTGTTGTTGCAGTTCGCCTTTGTCGTCCAGGTAGAAAATCGCCGGGGTGGCCTGCAGTTCCAGGTCTTCCATCAACTGCATGTTCGCCGCGAGTTTGCTCTGCACGGCGACCGGAATGTCTTTGAGAGCCTTCAGCGCGCTGCCCTTGCCAGCCTTTTCGTGATCTTCCAGGGCTTTGGCCGGGTCTTTCGCCGCCAGTAGCGCGGCGGATTTGCCCGGGCTGTCTTCACGAATGATGCCGACCATGATGTGGCGCAGCTGCACTTTGCCGGCCTTGACCCATGGCCGCGCCTGTTCCCAGAACATGTTGCAGTACGGGCAGTTCGGATCGCTGAACAGGTACACCGTGCGCGGCGCATCCTTGTTGCCGTCCTGAATCCAGTTGCTCGCCTCGAACTTGGCCCAGACTTCCTTGGACATTGGCGCGTACACCAGTTTTTGCAGTGGTTCGCTGCTCAGGTCCTTGCCGTCGGCGTCGTACAGATTGCCCACCACGACGTGTTTGCCGTCCGGGGTCAGGTACAGCGCCATGCCGCGATTCTGGTATTGCGCGGCGTACCCGCGCAGGCCATCGGGGGCGTCGAACTGGCCGACGATTTTCGCGCCCTTGGCTTCGATCTTCTTGATCGCCGCGGGCAGTTCTTCAGCAGCCTGCACCGACGGCAAGTGCAGCAGGGCAGTGCCCAGGGTCAGCGTCAGCAGGTGGCGGAGGCGGGGCATGGCAGTTTCCTTGCAGAGTTGGCCGGGGCAACGGCCTGATTCGGGCTTGAAGGTGAAGTGTCGAAGGTTTCCAGGGCGCGGGCGAGGCTGGCGTTCGACAGTTCACCGAGGTGACTGGTCAGCAAGCGACCGTCCGGGCTATAGAACAGCGTAGTCGGTAGCGCCATGGAACCCACGGCCTGACCGAGACGGCCGCTGCGGTCGAACAGCACGTTGGTCAGGCTCAGGCCCTGGGTTTCCAGGAACGTGGCCACGCTTTGCATGCTTTCGGCCTGATTGACGAACAGGAATGTCAGATCCGGGCGCTGTTGCTGAGCATTTTCCAGCACCGGCATTTCCCGCCGGCACGGTGGGCACCAGGTCGCCCAAAGGTTGATCACCAATGGCCCGCCCTGATAGTCACTGAGCTTGATGGTTTGCCCAGCGGCATTGCGCAGGGAAATGTCCGGCAGCCGTGTACCCTGTTCGTAGATGTTCAGCGAGAGGGTGGCGAGCAGCCAGAACGCCACGCCACTGACCACACCAAAGCCCAACGGTCGGCGTAAACCGGGACGACGCCAGCCGCGATACAACGCCGCCAGCAGCAGCACGATCACCCCGGGCCAGGCGAGGAATCCACCGTCGCGCAGATCGATGATCTGCCACGGGTCGGTGCGGTAATGCGACCAGTACAGCGCGACAAAGGCAATGCGCGCCGCGAGCATGCCCAGCAAAAACAGGCTGAACAGCGCCGACTCGGGGTTATCGCCGCCGCGCTTGGCCACTCGCCAGCCGACAAACGTCGCCAGTGCCAGAGCACTGATCAGCAGCAGGTGATTGAGCGCGATGGCGAAGGTGCCGAGGGTGAACGTCAGCATCAGTTGGCGTCTCGGGTAGTGGACCAGCGTTGCAGGAACGCGTCGGCATCCACCTCACCGGTGATGCGCTGGCTGCGGCGTTCTTCACCGTCAGCGCCGATCCAGATGAAAGTCGGCGGCCCCGGCACTTTATAGCGACTGAGCAGCTCGCGGCTGGCGGCATTGTCAGCAGTCACATCCAGACGCAACAGGCGCACATCGTTCAGGGCCTGCATGACTTTGGCCTCACCGAACACCTTTTTCTCCATGACCTTGCACGACACACACCAGTCGGCGTAGTAATCGAGCAACACCCACTGACCCTGGGCCTTGGCCGCGTCGAGTTCGCGTTGCAGGGCCTCCGGTTCCTTAATTGTGCTGAAGGCATCGTGGCCCGTCGGCGCTGCGCTGGCGACAGGGCCGGCGCTGTAGACCTGCAATGGCTGGTACGGATCATCACTGCCGCCAGCCGCACCGATTACCAACAAGCTGCCCCACAAACCGAGCAACAGGGACAGAGCGCCAAACATCTGCGCGACGCGGCCAAAACCTTCTGACTGTTTCCAGGCGCTGTAAGCCGCAATCAGCAGCAGCGCGCCACACAGGCCCAGCCACAATGACGGGTCCAGTACCGGACGCAGCATCAACAATGCGGTTGCGAGAAAGAGGAAGCCGAATATGCCTTTGAGCAGATTCATCCACGCCCCGGGTTTCGGCAGGAATCGGTTGCCCACGGTGACCAGTAGCAACAGCGGCACACCGATGCCGATGCCCAGCGCAAACAGAATCAGACCGCCGTGCAGCGCATTACCGCTTTGCGCGATGTACAGCAGCGCACCGGCCAGTGGCGCGGTCATGCACGGCCCGACCAGCAGACCGGACAATGCGCCCAGCACGCCGGCGCCGATCAGACTGCCGCCGCTGCGGCTGCGTGAAGCGTGTTCAAGTCGATCACGCAGCGCCACCGGCAGCTGCAGCTCGAAGAAGCCGAACATCGGCAATGCCAGCACCACGAAAATCGCCGCAAACGCACCGAGCAGCCAGGGATTCTGCAACCACGCCTGCAGGTTCGCACCGAGCAGCGCGGCGATAACGCCCATCGCTGCGTACACCAGCGCCATGCAGATCACATAGCTGCTGGCCAAGGCCAAGCCGCGCCGAGGGGTGGCGCCACTGCCGACAATCATCCCGGCCAGAATCGGCAGCATTGGCAGTGAGCACGGGGTAAACGCCAACAGCAGGCCGAGGCCGAAGAACACCAACAGGCTCCAGCCCAGCGCCCGTTGTTGCAAGCTGCTGGCCAAGGCCTGATCGGGCGCTTCCCCGCCAGTTGTCGCTGCGGCTTTGCCGCCCAGATCGATTACCCGGGTTTGCGGTGGATAGCACAGGCCGGCATCGGCGCAGCCCTGATAACTGACTTTGATCTGCCCGCTGGCCGCAGCCGGGATTTTTATTTCCAGGCCTTGGCGGTATACCGGCTGCTCGCCGAAGAACTCGTCGCTATGGGATTCGCCTTCAGGCAACACCGGCTGCTGATCGGCGGCCAGTCCGTCGAATTTCAAGCGTTTCTGATACAGGTAGTAGCCGTCGGTGATCTGCCAGAACAGCTGGGTTTCCCCCGACTCCAGACGCTCTGAGGTGAGTACGAATGCCTGGTCGACGGGTAAAAAGTCCGGCTTGGACTCGAACGGATTGTTTCCGGCCTGGGCCAGGCCGGAAATCAGTAAAGCAAACAGAAGAAAAAAATGACGCATGGAGGAGCCTTGTCCCTGTGCAATTGAGGTGCACAATGGGCAGCGGCGATTAACCGATGATTAACCGCGATGCCCTTGTCGCAGTGACGTTCGGCGCCATAATGTCAGCTTAATCGGCCAACCGCCTAATCCGCTTTTTTCCTTTGGGATTCACCATGCACGTACTGGTTTGCGAAGACGATGAGCTGATCGCCAGCGGCATCGTTGCCGGGCTCACGGCTCAGGGCCTGACCGTCGAGCACGTCAACGCCGCGTCGAAGGCGCGGGCGATGCTCAAGGTCGCCGAGTTCGACGTGATGGTGCTCGATCTTGGCCTGCCCGACGAAGATGGCCTCAAGTTGCTCCAGCAATTGCGCCAGAGCGGCCTGGAGATTCCGGTGCTGATTCTCACCGCTCGCGATTCTGTGACGGATCGCGTCGACGGTTTGCAGGCCGGCGCCGACGATTACCTGCTCAAGCCATTCGACCTGCGCGAACTGTTCGCCCGCCTGCAAACCTTGTTGCGCCGAGTGGCCGGGCGCAGTGTCAATCTGATCGAGCACGGCGCGCTCACCTACGACCCGAGCAGCCGGGAAACCCGCCTGGCCGGACAACCGGTGGACTTGTCGCGCCGCGAGCAGTCGCTGCTGCAGGCGCTGCTACACAATCGTGGCCGGGTGCTGTCCACCGAGCAACTGAAGGACAGCGTCTACGGTTTCAACGATGAACTGGAAAGCAACGCACTGAACGTGCATATCCATCATCTGCGCAGCAAGCTCGGCAAAGGCATTGTCGAGACCGTGCGCGGTCTGGGCTATCGCCTCGGGCCTGCCGATGGCGGAGAGCAGCGCAAGTGATGAGTCTGCGCCTGCGCCTGAGCCTGACGCTCGGCGCCGCCTTCGCGCTGATCTGGGCACTGGCGGCGGCGTGGATGCTCAGCGATCTGCGCAATCAGATGATGTTTTCCCTCGACCAGCGTCTGGTCGCTTCGGCGCGCATGGTCGCCGGCTTGCTCGAGCAATTGCCGACGCTGCCGAGCAAAGGCGAAGGCACCCACTTCAGCGCCGAACAACTGAATATCCCCGGCGGCATGGCCTGTCAGGTCAGCTCTTTGCGCGGGGAAATTCTTGCCCGTAGCCACAACAATCCCGAACAAGCGCTGGAAGCGGAGAAAATGGGCTTTCACGATCAGATGATCGACGGCGCACCGTGGCGCAGTTTCACCCTCGCCCGCGGCGATGTGCGCATCACTACGGCAGACCGGCAGATCGAGCGCGAAGCCTTGAACATGTCGATTCTGCTCGCCGCTTCGGTGCCGGTGGGTGTGGCGTTGCTTGGCTGCCTGTGCCTCTTGTGGCTGGGTATCGGCCAGGGTCTGGCGCCGCTCAATCGTCTGCGCGAAGCGCTGATGCGGCGTAATGCCGACTCTCTTGAGCCTTTGCAATTGCAGGCGTTTCCCAGCGAACTGAAGCCGTTGCTGGAAACCCAGAATCAGTTGTTCCAGCGCATCGGCAAGACCATCGAACGTGAGCGCCGCCTGACCGGCGATGCCGCGCATGAACTGCGCAGTCCGCTGACGGCGATCAAGACCCACCTGCAAGTCGCGCGCATGACCGACGGCACTGCCCGCGATCAATCGCTGGCCCGGGCCGAGGAGGGTGCCGATCGCCTGCACCGCACCCTTGAACAGTTGCTGTTGCTGGCGCGGGTCGAAGGCAGTCTGTCGTTCGATGACGGCTCGCAATGCAGCGCCGAGCAAGTGGCCAGACTGGCGATCCAGGACGCCACCGGCGGTGAACGGCTGCGGATCAAACTGCATGTGCCGGCCGATTTGTCCGCCGCACCATTGCAAATGCCCGCGGCGCTGGCAATTGCTGCACTGCGCAACCTGCTCGACAACGCCCTGCGCCATACGCCTGAAGATTGCGCGGTCGAGGTCAATCTGGAAAACATCGGCAATCGCGTGCGTTTTGTCGTGCGCGACCATGGTCCGGGCATTGCGCCGGATGACTTGCAGTATCTGACTCAACGCTTCTGGCGCAACGGTCAGAGCACCGGTTGCGGTTTGGGTCTGGCGATTGTTCAGGCAATCGTTCAGCGCTGTGATTGTGCCCTGCATTTCGACAGCCGCCCGGATGGCTTGCGGGTCGAACTGACCATGCCGTTGCAAGCCGCACAATAACCCTGTGTAGGAGCTGTCGAAGGCTGCGATCTTTTGATCTTGACCTTTATCTTGAAACAAAATCAAAAGATCGCAGCCTTCGGCGGCTCCTACGGGGCGCTGTGTTCGGGCACATGAAATGTAACTTCTCGACATTCGCTATCCGGCAGCGCCGGGGCTAAGGTCAACGCAGCTTTGACTCAATGGATTGAGGGAACTGCGCCATGGAAGCACCCATCTGCATTCGTCCGGCCCGATTGGCCGACGCTGGCATCATCAGCCGCATTATCGAGCGTTCGGTCCGCGTCGGATGTGCACTCGATCACCGCAACAATTCGTCGATTGTCAGCGACTGGGTCAGCCAGTCCTGCGTCGATTTCATCAGTAGGCGGCTCGCCGACCCGCACTTTTACCTCTGTGTCGCTTTGTTTGAAGAGAAACCGGTCGGTGTCGGCATGGCCCAGGCCTGCGGCGACATTCCCCTGTGCTACGTGCAGCCGGAATCCTTTCGTCGCGGCGTTGGCCGGGCGCTGATGCAGGATCTCGAGGGCTGGTTGCGGGTTCGCGGTGTACAGAGTGTTCATCTCAATAGCACCCACACCGCCGAGGCGTTCTATCGGCATCTGGGGTATCAACAAGCCGCGCCAACTGCCATCTCCAATGGCTTGCAGACCGTGCCGCTGCACAAACCGTTGGCCTCACCAGCCTTACAACTCGATCAAGGGTGTAAATCCGCACCGCGCTGAAGCGTTTCCAGAACAGGAAAACCTGCAAGTGCGCCCCGCGACCGGAACGCGCACCTGTCGGTGTGCTGTTTTGGTCACTATCCATAGCGAATTGAGGGGTCGAGAGATGTCAGTCGCCACCAGCCTTATCGAAGAATCGTCGGCCCGGGTCGCCTCGGCGCCAGCGGAGACGTTATACGAATTCCACGAATCACCGTTACTGGCGCGCCAGAGTCGGCAGGAATCCAATGCGCGCAGCTATCCGCGGCGCATTCCGCTGGCGCTCAAGCGTGCCAAGGGCCTGTATGTCGAGGATGTCGAGGGGCGCACATTCATCGACTGCCTGGCCGGGGCCGGCACGCTCGCGCTGGGGCATAACCACCCGGTAGTGATCGAGGCAATCCAGCATGTGCTGGCCGATGAGTTGCCGCTGCACACCCTCGACCTGACCACGCCGGTCAAAGATCAATTCGTTCAGGATCTGTTCGGCTTGCTGCCGACGGAACTGGCGGCGCAGGCGAAAATCCAGTTCTGCGGCCCGACCGGCACAGACGCCGTGGAGGCAGCACTGAAACTGGTCCGCACCGCCACCGGGCGCAGCACCGTGCTGTCATTTTCCGGCGGTTATCACGGCATGAGTCAGGGCGCGTTGAGCCTGATGGGCAGCCTGGGGCCAAAAAAACCACTGGGTGCCTTGCTCAGCAATGGCGTGCAATTCATGCCGTTCCCCTACGACTACCGTTGCCCGTTCGGCCTCGGCGGCACGGCGGGCGTCAACGCCAATCTGAGCTATCTGGAAAATCTGCTGAACGATCCCGAGGCTGGCGTGCAGTTGCCGGCAGCGGTGATTGTCGAGGCGGTGCAGGGCGAAGGCGGGGTGATACCCGCTGATATCGAGTGGTTGCGCGGCTTGCGCCGGATCACCGAGCAGGCCGGTGTGGCGCTGATTGTCGATGAGATCCAGAGC
Organism: Pseudomonas koreensis; assembly: GCF_024169245.1. Taxonomy (NCBI): domain Bacteria; kingdom Pseudomonadati; phylum Pseudomonadota; class Gammaproteobacteria; order Pseudomonadales; family Pseudomonadaceae; genus Pseudomonas; species Pseudomonas koreensis. Next base: position 5,334,375 of record NZ_JALJWP010000001.1, on the reverse strand, counting down.
GGTTTCGCCCGTACCGGCAAGATGTTTGCCTTTGAACATGCGGGCATGGTTCCGGATGTGGTGGTGTTGTCCAAAGCCATCGGCGGCAGCCTGCCCTTGGCGGTGGTGGTTTACCGCGACTGGCTCGACACCTGGCAACCGGGCGCCCATGCCGGCACGTTCCGCGGCAATCAGATGGCCATGGCCGCAGGTTCAGCGGTGATGCGCTATCTGGTAGAGCACAAGGTCTGCGAACACGCCGCCGCCATGGGCGATCGACTCAGCGAGCATCTGCGCATTCTGCAACGCGACTTCCCGCAGTTGGGCGACATCCGCGGGCGCGGCCTGATGCTCGGCGTCGAACTGGTCGACCCGAGCGGCGCACCTGATGCGCTCGGTCATCCGCCGGCATTTGCCCGTCTGGCGCCGCTGGTTCAGCGTGAATGCCTCAAGCGTGGCCTGATTCTGGAGCTGGGCGGCCGCCATGGCGCAGTGGTGCGCTTCCTGCCGCCGCTGGTGATCACCGCAGCGGAAATCGATCGGGTGGCCGAGATCTTCGGTCGCGCATTGGCCGCTGCCACCGCCGCGCTGTAAATTTTTCCGCGCGGCGAACGTTCTTTCTACATACCCCGGCTGCATCCTTTTTTGCAGCCGACCTTACAACGATGGAGAACCAGCATGACGTCAGTATTCGACCGCGAGGACATCCTCTTTCAGGTCGTGGTCAACCACGAAGAGCAATACTCGATCTGGCCCGATTACAAAGCCGTACCGGAAGGCTGGCGCACCGTAGGCAAGAGCGGCCTGAAAAAGGAATGCCTGGCCTACATCGAAGAAGTCTGGACCGACATGCGCCCGTTGAGCCTGCGCCAGAAGATGGATGCACAAGTCGCGGCGCAATAAGTGACCGGGCAGAAAAAACCCGCTGGACCAGTGATGGTCAGCGGGTTTTTTCATGTCTGGAGAGTGGCGCTGTCAGTGCTGGCCTCTTCGCGAGCAGGCTCGCTCCCACAGCGAACGCATTGCCAATGTGGGAGCGAGCCTGCTCGCGAAGAACGATAACGCGGTCGTGCCTGAAATTACGCTCCGCTCAGCCCCTTGAGCAACAGATCCATATTCCCCTCCAGCTCCGCCAGCGGATCCGCCGCATCAGTACTCAACACCACCAGTCGGCTGCCGGATTCGGCAATTGCCGCTTTCACCGGCTCCGCTGGCTGGCGATGGTGCAGCACCACCGCTACGTCGTTGTCCTTGAGCGTTGCTGTCAGCTTCTTCAGTGCTTCAGGCGTCCACTCGGCATCAGGACGCGCATCCTGTCCGGCCAGTTCGAGGTTGAGGCTGCCAATCAGATAGCCGAAGTGATCGCTCAGGCTCATCACACTCAGATTGTCCGCCTCGGCCAGACGCGCTTCGGTGTCCGCGCTGAGTTTCAGCAGACGCTGTTTCAACGCCGCCAGATTGGCTTCGATCGCAGGCTTGGCGCTCGGTGCCAGGCGCACCAGGTCCGCCGCCATCACATCCGCCATGCGCCCCATGTTGTTGCTCGCCAGCCATGGCTGACTGTTCAGGCCATCAACCTGCACGCCCGGCTGCACAGCGATGCCGGGCAGGGCGCCGTCGACCGGGCGGGCAGCGTCGACTTCGACGATACGGATGTTGCTGCGCCGAGCGATCGGGTACAGCGGATCATCGGCCCACAGCGAACGCAGACCGATCACCGCGTCCGCGTCGGTGGCCAGTTTGCTCAGGGCCGGAGCGCCTCGGCCGGTGAAATAAGCAGTCTGGCGGCTGCCGGGCAGGTTGGCCGGAGCTGCGCGCTCGAGCTTGACGTCGGTGCCTTTGAGCAGCGCTTCGCCGAGGCCGACGGTAATCGGCAACGAGGCCAGAACGCGCAAGGGTTTTGCACTTTCAGCAGCCATCAACGGCGTGCAGACCACGCCACACAGCGCCATGGCCAGAGTCAGGTTTCGCAATGAAAAAGCCATTTATCCAAGGTTCCCTTTCAGGCTGGGGACAACACCGCGCGCGATGGCGGCGAGGGCGAAAGCGATGCCGGCGACCAGAATGATCGCGGCGCCGGATGGAATCGGCAGGTCGAACACGATCGGCGCAAGAATCCCGCACAGCGTGCTGACGGTTGCGATCAGCACCGAACACCAGAAAAACCCTTTGAGCGACTGGCTGAGCAAGCGCGCCGCCGCCGCCGGAATCACCAGCAAGGCACCGACCAGAATCGCACCGATGACTTTCACCGCGGCGACGGTGATCAAGGTCACCAGGATCACGAACAGGTAATCCAAGGTCTTGACCGCTACGCCACGCACCGCCGCCAGTTGCGGATTGAAACTGGCGAGCATGATGCGGTTGTACAGCGGCAGGGCGAGGGCCATGACCAGCGACCCGACGATCGCCAGCACTGCCAGATCATTGCCGTTGACCGTCAGTACCGAACCGAACAGCACGTTTTCCAGAATGTGCACGTTGATCTTGCCGGCAAGGATCAGCAGCAGGCTCGCGCCCAGTGCCAGCGACACCGAGAGAAACACGCCGATCAGCGTATCCGGTGCCAGCCCGGTACGGTTGCGCAGGTAATTGAGCAGGATGCCGAACAGCAGGCAATAACCGAACAGGCTGCCGTACGGGCCGGTGTAGGGTTCGCCGAGCAGAATGCCGATGGCCACCCCGGTCAGTGCGGCATGGCCGACCGCTTCAGAGAAGAACGCGAAGCGCTTGACCACCACCAGCGTGCCGAGCCCACCGAGCACCGGGCCGATCAGCAGACCGGCGAGCAGCGCATTGACCACAAATCCGTAGGCCAGCGCTTCCGGTAGATAACCCGAAGATGCCCAACCCTGGACCATCAAACGAAAGGCTTCGTAACTCATCAGACCGCGCTCCGTGGATGGGTGGAAAACAGCGTCAGCAGACGCTCCGGAGTCAGTGCCTTTTGCGGTGTGGCATCGAACAGCACGCGGCGGTTGAGACCGGTGACCCGATCGGCCAGCCGACCCACCGCTTCCAGATCATGCTCGATCCACAGCACGGTGATGCCCACCGCGCGCCAGTCAGTGAGCAGACGTTCGAACACCTGAATCCCGGCCTCATCGAGGGCCGACATCGGCTCGTCGAGCACCAGCAATTGCGGCGCCGGGATCAAGCCCTGCGCGAGCAATACCCGCTGACGCTCACCACCGGACAGCGCGCCCATGCGCCGCTTGCGCTTGTCCTGCATGCCGACCCGTGCCAGCGCCTCGCCGATGGCGCCGGCGTAATGCTTGCTCAAGCCGAGAAAGGCCGGACGGCGCTGACACATGGCGGCCATGAAATCGTCGACGGTCATCGGCAACCCGCGATCGAACTCCAGCGCCTGCGGAACATACCCAATGGTGCCGGGCTCGCCGGGCCAGTGCAGGCTGAGCTGGCCCTGATGCGGCATCTGCCCGAGCAGCGTCTTGATCAGCGAGCTCTTGCCACCGCCGTTGGGGCCGACCAGCGCATGCACGCTGCCGGGCTGCACCTGGAAGCTGACCTTGTCGAGAATCGTCGTGCGCCCGAGCGTCAGGCTGACTTCCGCAAACTCCAGCGCCGGCCCATTTCTCCCCCGTGGGAGCGAGCTTGCTCGCGAAAACGGAGTGTCATTCAACAAAGATGTTGCCTGATCCGGCGCCTTCGCGAGCAAGCTCGCTCCCACAGGGGGTTCAGCGTGATGGGCGATCAGGGTTTCTTTCGACGTCATGCCCCCGACTCCTGAATCGCCCGAACCACGGTGTTGAGGTTGCCGGTCATTTCCTTTTCGTACTTGTCGGCGGTGTATTCGCCGTAGGAAATGTGCGACAGCGGGTACAGCTTCACCCCGGATTCGCGCTGGATGGTGTCGACGTAGCTGGACGGGAAATCCATCTCCGAGAAGATTACTTTCACGTCGAGTTCGCGCAATTGATCGATGGTCTTTTTCAGCTGACTTGGACTTGGCTCGATGCCGTGAGCGGGCTCGACCACGGCTGTGACTTCCAGACCGAATTCGCGCAACAGATAGTCGTATGCCGCGTGCACCGTGGCTACGCGCAGTTCGGCATTCGGTGCCTGGGTCAGTTTGGCCAACGCGTCGGCGCGCATCTGCCGCAGGCGTTTGCCGTAAGCACGGGCGTTCTGGGTGTAGGTCTTGGCGTTGTCCGGGTCGATCTTGCCCAGTTCGCGGGCGATGTTGTTGACCTGGGCGATGGAGGCGCTGATCGACAGGAACGTGTGCGGGTTGACCACTTTGCCGGCGCCGCGCGCAGCGACACCGGTGGCCGCCAGCAGCGGCACGTTCTCGTTGGCTTCGATGGTTTTTACGTTGGGTGTTTCACTGGCGGCGATCATCCGGTCGGCGAAGTCGTCATGGCCGACGCCGTTGAGCACGATCACGTCCAGACCGCTGATGCGCTTGATGTCTTCGGCCCTCGGCTCATAGGCGTGCGGGTTGAAGCCAGCGGGAATCAGTGGCACCACTTCGGCCTTGTCGCCGACGATGTTGGCGACATAGCTGTAATACGGATGCAGGGTGATGCCGATGCGCAGGCGTTTGCCTTGCTCGGCGCTGGCCAATGGGCTCAGCAGGCAGGCGCACAGGCCAAGCAGAAACAGGCGTAACAATGGACGGCGAGGAGATGAAATGGGCATGGGCAAGCAGTCTTCTCTCGGATAAAGGCGAGGAATCAATGGCGATGTTCGCGGGTAACCCCGGCATCGAATTGCGCGACGATCTGTTTCCAGCCAGCGGCGGAGAGCGCGGCGTCGGACAGATCCTGCGCAGACGCGAGGTCGGCGCTGCGGTTCAGCCAGATGTCCGGCGCAGCGTTGGCATCGGCACCGACACGCATCAGAAAAGAACCGGCGACATCAGGCGTGGCGCTGCGACCGAAGTAGGCGCGGTCGGCGAGCATCTGCCACGCATGACCGCCGCGGCTGACCGAACTGGCATCCTGGGCGAACGGCGCGAAACCCTCTTCGGCCAGCACCTGTGGCGTCGGCAGGGCTTTTTGCTCTTCGCGCAGCAAGCGGATTTCGTCGAGGGTCACCCGCAGGTCGGCATAGATGCCTTGCTCGGCGGCGCTGAGGTCGCGACGGGCATCGTACTGGTTGCTCGCGACGGGCTCCGGTTCATGGGAAACCCCGCGCCATGCCACCACCGAGCCGGCGACCGCGAGGATCAGCAGGCACAACAGCAGCACATTGAGGGTTTCATGGCCGGCGCCAGCCGGGCGTACCACTTGAGTTGTCGGGCTACTCATGGCGCTTCGATATCCGCCTGGTCGATTTCCACGACATGGCCGGGGCCGGCGTCGAACAACACATAGAACTCGCTGCCGGGTTTCTTGAATGTCAGGGTCGAGTCATCACCCAGTTTGCCCGGCACCAAAATGGTTTCGTCGTAGCCGATCACGTCGAGCGTCACGCCCGGCGCGCCGCTGCCATCGGAGAAACCGCCGGTGCATTTGATCTGTTCGGCATCGATGGCTTTGCATTCGCACATCGGGTTGTGCGCCAGGGCGCCGGCACTGAAACCGGCGCTCAGCACCAGCAGCGCGGCACTTGCCAGCAAGCGGGGGTTTAGTTGTGAGCGAGTCATGGTTTGGCTCCTTGTCTGTTCAGCCACGCAACCGTGGCGGGGGAGGCTTGGCTCAGGGGTATCGCGGCCTGGTGCATGCTGCCGTCCCAGCCTTCCATGGTGATCCACAGCTCGGCGTCAGGTTTGGTCTTTGCCGGGATCGGCATCTGCGTGCCCATGCGATACGGGGTGCCGAAGAAGATGGTGCCGGCGGCGCGCAGACTGCGCGGTTTGCCGATACGCAAGTAAGTGGCCTTGACCTGCTCGACGCAGGTATCACAGACGGCAGCAGTGAAATCCTTCATATAGCCGGCCGGGCCGCTCAGGTGCGGCGCCTCTTCGCGCAGCTCAGCCAGACGCAGGCTCCACGGGCCGACCTGAACGGTGCCTATTTCCCGTTGGCCCAGGCCACTGTCGCCGCGAAACAGCGAGGCGTCGGCAAAGTATTTTGGCATGAAGCCCAGCGGGATCAGCAACAGCAAAACGTTGATGTGGAAGCGCCACTTGTGCCAGAAACGCGACAGGCGAGACGGCGGTGTGACCGAGATGGCTTTGTTCACAGGCTGGCCTCCGAAGGTTCACGGCGCAGCGCCGGTTGGGCGGTGACGCGGTTTTTCTTGTCCTCGCGTTTCAGCGCATTGGCGGTGGCCAGCGCGGTGCGCTTGGTCCAGATCAGCAGGCCGCTGAGGATCATCATGCTCAGCAACAGACCGAAGAAGAACCAGATCAACTTGATCCAGATACCGCCGAAGTCACCGGTGTGCAGCGGGCGCATGGATTCGGTGACGAATTCCAGCGAGGAGCGGTCGGACAGCAAGCGTGATGAAGCCATTTCGCCGTTGTACGGATTGAGCGTCGCGGTCTGGTACATCAGCGGATACCAGCCGCGACCGCTGACGCTCATGTGCGAGTAGGCATTGCCCGGCAGGTTGACGTAACTGGCTTCCAGCCCCGGAATTTTCTGCTGGGCGATTTCGATGGCGCGGTCCAGGCTGATCCGCGGCGGCGGGGTGCCGGCGGCGGAGATCGGCACACTTTCGCGGGACATTGCCGGGATGATCGGTTCGCTGGAAATGGAAATCTGGTTATCGAACAGGATCGCCTTGATCAGGAACCAGATGCCGGTGATGGAAATCACCGCGATGAACCAGATCGACCAGATTCCGCACAGGCGATGGAAGTCGCCCCAGAAGATCCGCGCGCCATGGCGTACGCGCAGGGTCGGGCGCAGAAAACCTTTCCAGAAGCGCTTGTAGACCACCAGCCCGGTAATCAGCGAAACCAGCATCGGCACGCCGAGCAATGACACCAGATACCAGCCCCAGCTGTAGCCGTTGGTGAACGGCACCAGCCACCAGCCGTGCAGGGCGCGGGTGAACGCCTTGAAGTCGAAGGCCGGTGCGGTGCCCTGAATGACGCCGGTGTACGGATTGACGTAGACCGTCAACGAGCGCCCGTCGGGGTAGCTGACTTCGACATCGAGGGCGAAGTGCGATTCGTCCGGGCGGTTGATGCTCTGCACCAGGGTTTGCGGCTCGGCTTGTTTGATCGCGGCAAGAATCTGGTCGTAGCTCAGTCGCGGCGCGTCGTCCGACGGCTGACTGGCGCGCATTTGCGGATTGGCCAGCCAGACGATTTCCTGGCTGACCACCGCCAGCGTACCGGTGACACAGACGATCAGTACAAAGAACCAGATCGGCAACGCCAGCCAGCTATGCACCAGGAACCACAGTTTGGAACGGGATTTCTTCGACATGATTGCGCGTCTTGATAGCGGTGGAAGGGGCCAGGCTACGGGCTTCGCAGCACGGAACTCCCCGGAAGGCCGTTCGTGGCTTTTGCCTACGCGAACGGCCTGCATTCCTATAAGACGTATGAGCGAAGAAAATCCCGAAAGCGGATATGAAAGCAAATGTTTCGCAATTACATCAGTAGTGCGTTTTGGCGGTCGGTCCGGGCAACAAGTCGTCAGTTTTGGTTGAACATTTCCATCGCTCGTTGGCGAATCTGCTCTTCGCTCAGGTCTTCCTTGTGGGTGGCGAGAAACCATAAATGGCCGAACGGATCTCTCAAGGTGCCGCTGCGATCACCGTAAAACTGGTCTTTGACCTCGGAGACACTTTGCGCACCGGCATCCAGCGCTTGTCGAAAGGACTGGTCGACATCGGGCACGTACAGGTGCAAACCGATCGAAACCGCCTGCTGCGGATTGCTCAACGGCCCTTGATCGCAAGGCGTGCCGAGCATGATCGCGCTGTCGCCGATGCGCAGCTCGGCATGGCCGATATTGCCGTCGGGCATGGTCAGACGCATGACTTCGCTGGCATTGAAGGCTTTCTTGTAGAAATCGATGGCCTCGGCGGCCTGTTGGATGCCGAGATACGGGGTAATGCTGTGATACCCCTCAGGAATGGGTTTGACGCTCATGACGTTCTCCCTGTTTTTGTTTTCAACAGATGGGGTTGCTCCGGATTTGTCCGGAGCAATCACTATAGAACCGTCCTCGCAGCGCAGGTTTTCTGCCGACGAGCAGCGCGCATCACGCATCGCGAAAGTGCGGGCCTGGGCCTCGGTCACCTAGCACGTCACCCTTATTGCGCAATGGACACGCCTCCATGGACAGACAGCCGCAGCCGATGCACCCGGTGAGCTGATCGCGCATTAGCGTGAGTTGTCTGATCCGTTCGTCGAGCTCGCGCTGCCACTGTTCAGACAGCATTTTCCAGTCCGCCGCCGACGGCGCGCGATTCTGCGGCAGGATCTTCAGCGCTTCGCCGATCTCCGCCAGCGGTATCCCCAGCCGTTGCGCGACTTTGATCAATGCCACCCGGCGCAACACGGAGCGCGGATAGCGGCGCTGATTGCCGGCATTGCGTTCGCTCTTGATCAAACCTTTGGCTTCGTAAAAATGCAGCGCCGTGACCGCGACGCCACTGCGCGCCGCCACTTCCCCGACGGTGAGGGGTTTATGCACCTGGTCTTTGCTGATCATGGAGAAAATGCTCTTGACCTTGACTTAACTAGAGGTTTTACCCTGCAGCTCTTCGGGTCGCAAGGCTCGCTTCAAGATGAGTGGGGGCTTTCCATGAGCAATCGCAGCTTTACCCAATTGATCGAATTCGAAATCGAACCCCGTCAGCAAGCGGCGCTGGTCTCGGCACTGGCGACGCAGACCGAGCGTCTGGCTCAGCGTTATGACGGGTTTCTCAGTGCCAGCGTGCAAGCCAGCGACGACGGCCGCCGTGTGTTGAGCTTTCTGCAATGGCAAAGCCGCGAGGCGGGGGAGGCGGCGTTTCACAGTTTCGAAAACGGTGAGCAGGATTTCTGGCAACTGATCCGCACTCATCGGGCGAAAACCGTGACGTTCAATTCGTTCCAGGTGCACAGCAGCATTGCCCGCAGCCACGACGATGCGCTGCATTGCCGTCTGCCGGGTTAGCCCGTATTAGTGCAAACCTGATAGCCACTATTGAGAGCGTTGATTTCTGCGCGAGCGTGCCCGGGCGTAGCCTTTCTCCATCGACCCCACATTGCTCGCCAGGACGCTCCCATGAATCGTTTACTGACTGTTTCGCTGATGCTCGCTGTTTCCGTACTCGCCGGCTGTGCCAGCCATGTTTCGCCGGAGCTGCGCCCTTACACCGCTGAAGAATCCCGCGAATTGGCACTGGAAGCGCTGAACCGCAGCGGCCTGTCGTTCGACGAATACCACGCGAAAAAAGCCCAGTTGCTCGGCCAGCCGCAAAAGACTTTCGGCTTTGATCAACAGGGTGAGATGAGCGCCGAACGTGCCATACAGCTGCACGGACGTCCTAGCTGAAAGCAAACTGTACTGCTTGAAGTTTTCCCTAACTGTCCGTGGGTTTGCCGGGCGGCGTGGGATAGGGTCAACACCTGAATGACCCTGGATGGACTGCCTCGATGAACCTCTCGCTTGATCTGCTGTTGGGCTTTGCCCTGTTTGCTCTTGTCACCTCGATCACACCGGGGCCGAACAACACCATGTTGTTGGCATCCGGAGTGAATTTCGGCTTCAACCGCACCATTCCGCACATGCTCGGCATCAGTTGCGGGTTTTTTCTGTTGGTGGTGGCGGTGGGCTTCGGCCTTGGTGCGGTGTTTCAGGCCTACCCGATTCTTTATACGGTGCTGCGTTATGTCGGCGCCGCCTATTTGCTGTACCTGGCGTGGAAGATCGCCCACTCCGGCCCGGTCGGCGACGGTGCCGACGGCGAGGCGAAACCGATCAGTTATCTGGGCGCCGCGGCGTTTCAGTGGGTCAATCCCAAGGCGTGGATCATGGCCATCGGCGCCATCAGCACGTACACGCCGATGCAGGGCTATTTCTACAACGTCGTGGTCATCGCGGCGGTATTCGCCATCATCAACCTCCCAAGTGTTGGCCTGTGGGCAGCGTGCGGCACGCTGTTGCGCAATGTGCTCAAGGATCCGCGCTGGTTGCGCGTGTTCAATTGGGGCATGGCGGCGTTGCTCGTGATCTCGCTGTATCCGTTACTTCTCGAAAGCTTTCACTGACGCATTGCTTCAATCGTCGGCCCGATGCCTGTTAAGCTCGGTTTCAGGAGCGTTCCTACGCACTTTTAAATGAAGCCCTACTTCTTTAACGGCATCCGATCAGGTATTGATGACGCTCTCGAACCCATGCACAGCTCACGAGGCTGTGCATCGTCGTTTGCAGACACGAGCCTCCTGATCCCGGAACACGCTCTGCGAGTCCTTTATGAACACACGTCCGTTGTATTTCGATTACGCAGCCACCACCCCGGTGGACGAGCGGGTCATCAGGGTGATGACCGAATGTCTGGGTTTTCACGGTAACTTCGGTAACCCGGCTTCCAGCTCCCACGCCTTCGGCCAGCAGGCCCGGCAGACGGTCGAGCAGGCGCGCCGGCAAGTCGCCGATCTGGTCGGCGCGCAGCCTGAGCAGATCGTCTGGACCTCCGGTGCCACCGAGTCGAACAACCTCGCCCTCAAAGGCGTCGCCCAGGCCCGTGGCGTTTCTGGCGGCCACATGATTACCAGTCAGATCGAACACAAGGCCATTCTCGACACCGCCCGGCAATTGCAGGATTCGGGCATTGCCGTGACTTATCTGGTGCCAGACGCCGAAGGCTTGATCACGCCGCAAGCGGTCAGCGAAGCCATCCGTGACGACACGTTTCTGGTGTCGCTGATGCTGGTGAATAACGAGCTGGGCACGGTCAACGATGTCGAGGCGATTGGCGAGGTGGTGCGTAGTCGGCAGGCGCTGTTTCATGTCGATGCCGCGCAGGGCGCCGGCAAAGTCCCGATCGATCTGAGCCGCTGGCCGGTCGATCTGATGTCGTTTTCCGCACACAAACTCTACGGCCCCAAGGGCATCGGTGCCTTGTATGTCGGCCCGCACGCGCAGCAACGCTTGCAGGCGCAGATCCATGGCGGCGGCCACGAAGGTGGGTTGCGCTCCGGAACCCTGGCGACTCATCAGATTGCCGGTATGGGCGCAGCATTCGCTCTGGCCGCCGACGCATTCGATGAAGAGAAAAAATCCATCGTCGCTTTGCGCGAGCGTTTGCTCGAACAGCTTTTGAGTCTGCCGGGTGTGCGCCTCAATGGCAGTGCCTCGCAACGTATTCCGCACACCCTGAGCCTGACCTTCAGCGAGGGCGAGTTCAACAGTGCTGCGTTGAGCCATTCGATCGCGTTTTCCGCGACGTCGGCGTGTAATTCCGCAAGCAATGCGCCGTCCCACGTGCTGCTCGCGCTCGGGCATGATGAGCGGCTGGCGGGGCGCACTGTTCGCCTGAGCCTCGGGCGGTTCACCACCGTCGCGGATGTCGACAAGGCCGTCGAACTGATCAGAACCGCCTGCGCCAGTGCCCCGGCATTCTGGGCGACAGGGCTTTAAACAGCTGGCGCTTTCCATGGCCGAGAAGGCTACTCACAATAACGATGACGCGATTAGCAGGAGACATGATGAGTTCCCACACCTTGACCGAAGGATCGGTGCCTCAGCGCCTGGCGCATACCCGTGAACTGATGCGCCGCGAAGGCATCCATGCGCTGCTGGTGCCGTCCGCCGACCCGCATCTGTCGGAATATTTGCCGGGTTACTGGCAGGGCCGGCAATGGTTGTCGGGTTTCCACGGTTCGGTCGGTACGCTGATTGTCACTGCCGATTTCGCGGGTGTATGGGCCGACAGTCGTTACTGGGAACAGGCGACCAAAGAGCTCGACGGCAGCGGCATCGAACTGGTCAAGCTGCAACCGGGGCAGCCGAGCCCGCTGGACTGGCTGGCGGAGCAAACCCCCGAGGGCGGCGTGGTTGCAGTGGATGGTGCAGTAATGGCGGTGGCTTCGGCGCGCACACTGGGTAGCAAGCTCGAAGCACGCGGCGCGCGTTTGCGCACCGATATCGACTTGTTGCAGGAAGTCTGGCGTGATCGCCCAAGCCTGCCGAACGCGCCGATATATCAGCATCTGCCGCCGCAAGCGACTATCAGCCGTGGCGAGAAACTGGCGAAACTGCGCGAGACCTTGCAAGAGCGTGGCGCCGATTGGCATTTCATCGCCACCCTGGATGACATCGCCTGGCTGTTCAACCTGCGCGGCGGTGATGTCTCCTTCAATCCTGTGTTTGTTTCGTTTGCTTTGATCAATCAACAGCAGGCCACGCTATTTGTGGCGCTGAGCAAGGTCGATGCTGATCTGCGCGGCGTGCTCGAGCAGGACGGCGTGACGCTGCGTGACTACAGCGAAGTGGCCGATGCATTGCGTGCTGTGCCGAGCGGTGCGAGCCTGCTGGTCGATCCGGCGCGAGTAACCACAGGTTTGCTGGAGCATCTGGACAGTGGCGTGAAACTGGTCGAAGGCCTGAACCCGACCACGCTGGCCAAATCGCAGAAAAGCGAAGCCGATGCTCAGCACATCCGCAAAGCGATGGAGCAGGATGGCGCGGCATTGTGCGAATTCTTCGCCTGGCTGGAATCGGCGTGGGGTCGCGAGCGCATCACCGAGCTGACCATTGACGAGAAACTCACCGCCGCTCGCGAACGTCGCCCGGATTATGTTTCGCTGAGTTTCAACACCATCGCCGCGTTCAATGCCAATGGCGCGATGCCGCACTATCACGCTACGGAAGAAGAGCACGCGGTGATGGAGGGTGATGGTCTGTTGCTCATCGACTCCGGTGGCCAATACCTCGGCGGTACCACAGACATCACCCGCATGGTCCCGGTGGGTACGCCGACCCAAGAGCAGAAGCAGGATTGCACGCGTGTGTTGAAAGGCGTGATTGCCCTGTCGCGGGCACGGTTCCCGAAAGGCATTCTGTCGCCGCTGCTCGACGCCATTGCCCGTGCGCCGATCTGGGCTGAAAACGTCGACTACGGTCACGGCACCGGTCACGGCGTGGGCTATTTCCTCAACGTTCACGAAGGCCCGCAGGTGATTGCCTATCAGGCAGCGCCGGCGCCGCAAACGGCGATGCAGCCGGGGATGATTACCTCGATCGAACCCGGCACTTATCGCCCGGGCCGTTGGGGCGTGCGCATCGAGAACCTGGCGATGAACCGCGAGGCCGGCAGCAGCGAATTCGGCGACTTCCTCAAGTTCGAAACCCTGACGTTGTGCCCGATCGATACCCGTTGCCTGATTGCCGACCTGCTGACTCAGGAGGAGAAGCAATGGCTCAATGCTTATCACAGTGAAGTGCGTGAGCGTCTGAGCCCATTGCTGGATGGTGCGGCGCTGAGCTGGCTGAACGAGCGTACTGTGGCCATTTGATCGATTTAACCAAGGCACTGCTCGCGGTGCCTTGGGCTTGGCTTCAATCCTGGCGCAATGCCTCTTCTACGAAGTCGAGTCGATCCTGACCGAAGAAGAGCTGATCGCCGATGAACATGCTGGGGGCACCGAAAACGCCGCGCCTGATGGCGGCTTCGGTGTTTTCCTTGAGTGCAGCTTTTACTGATTCATCGTTGGTCAACGCCATTATCTCTTGGGGATCGAAGCCGTTTTCAGTGAGCACGGCGGCAGTGGCTTGCGGGTCGTTGAGGTTACGGCCTTCTACCCAAAGCGCCCTGAACAGACAATCGACGAACTCCGCGAAACGCTGCGGCTGGTGCATCTGCATGCCAGTGACGGCACGCATCAACGTCAGCGTGTTGATCGGAAAGTGCGGATTGAATTTGAGCTGGACGCCATAGCGTTTGGCAAATCGGTCTAGGTCTTGAAACATGTAGCGGCCCTTGGCCGGAATCACTGCCGGCGAAGCGTTACCGGTGGCTTTGAACACGCCTCCCAACAGCATCGGGATGTAGATCAGGTCGCTTCGGGTTTGCGCGCAAATCTTCGGCAACTGCGTGTATGCCAGATAGGTGGTGGGGCTGCCGAGGTCGAAGTAAAACTCCACTGTTTTCGTCATGATCAGGTTGCTCTCTTATTGTTGTAATGAGTAAGGGCTTACCAGCGTTCGTTCCATGGTCGCAGATCCAGCTCGAACGTCCATGCATCCCGTGGCTGGCTGTGCAGATACCAGTAGTTCTCAGCGATGTGCTCTGGATCGAGAATGCCGTCCTGATCCTTGGTCGCGTATTTTTCGGGAAAGCTGTTGCGGATGAAGTCGGTGTCGATCGCACCGTCCACTACGACATGGGCGACATGGATGTTCATCGGTCCCAGTTCCCTCGCCATGCTTTGGGCCAGTGCGCGGATACCGTGTTTGGCGCCAGCGAAAGCGGCGAATCCGGAAGCACCGCGCAGTCCGGCGGTGGCACCGGTAAACAGAATCGTGCCGCGCTGCCGGGTCACCATGCGCTTGGCCACTTCACGGGCATTGAGAAACCCGGAGAAACAGGCCATCTCCCAGATCTTGAAATACTTGCGTGCGGTTTCTTCGAGAATGCTGCATGGCACGTTGGCGCCGATGTTGAAGACAAAGGCCTCGATCGGACCGACGCGGGTTTCGATGTCTTCGATCAGAGCGACGACGTCTTCTTCCTTGCGCGCATCGCAGGCAAAACCATGAGCCTCACCGCCTTCAGCGACTATGGCGTCGACCAGTGGCTGCAGTTTGTCGGCGCTGCGCCGGGTCACGCAGGCAATGAATCCTTCATTGGCAAAACGCTTGGCAATCGCGCCGCCAGTGGCATCGCCCGCACCGACAACCAATACGACCTTCTTGTTATTCATGGGCGAATCCCTTTGGGTTAACGATCGTTTAGTTAACGAACGTTATGCTAGGATTCGGGCAGCGTCAAGGCGATCTATTTCAGGAGAGGACATGCGTTATTCAGCCGGACACAAATCGGAAACCCGCGAACGCTTGCTGCAAAGCAGCGCGCTTTCGGCAAAGAAATCGGGGTTTTCCACGGTGGGCGTGGATGGTCTGATGAAGGCTATTGGTTTGAGTGGCGCAGCGTTCTACAGCCACTTTTCCTCAAAGGATGGGTTGTTTGCTGCCATCGTCGAGCGAGAGTTGAGTGAAAGTCTTGAGCGTCTTGGTGGGCAGGGCGGTGCAGATCGGCAGCGGCTGGAGCGTTGTCTGAAGCAGTATCTGAGCATGGCCCACGTCGAGCAACCCGAGTCCGGCTGCGCGCTGCCGACATTGGGTGCAGAGATCGCGCGTGCCGATGTGCAGGTGCGTGAGCAGGCTGAAGAATGGATCTGTCGTCTCCAGCAAGGCTGGGCGCAGATACTGGAAAGTGAAAGCCTGGCCTGGTCGGTGCTTTCGCAATGCGTTGGCGCGTTGGTGGTCGCGCGGATGCTGGCAACACCGGACGTGCAGCGTACGGTATTGCGCTCGAGCCATGAGCAAATCACCCGTCAGCTCGCTTCCCCGCGAGCCGAGTAGTTATTTGCAGATGACGATCATGCTGCGGCTGGTATAACCGGCCGGGTTCAAGCCGAACGGGTAATCGCCAGGCTCTTCCACGGCATCCCCGGATTTGGCGATCACCTTGTATCCCTTGGGAGCGCAGGAGTTGGCGGCGCTGGTGTAGCACTTGTCCCATGAGGATGAAAGCCCGGAACAGTTGATATGCAGCCCCTTCTTGCCGCGCTTGACCTGGGTTTCCGAGGTCGCTGCGCAACTTGCGATCGCCAGCAGGGCGATCAATAGCAAAATTCGTTTCATTACCATCCTTAATAGCGGCCGCGAGTCTTGTGCTCGGGTCTGCCTGTATTCGCTCGCGTTTGCAGCGTTGTGCCGTCCCTTTGCGAAAAAATCCATGCCTGGCGATGGGTTACGAAGCTAAACATGGCCTAAATAAGCGCCAATTACCAGAGCCACTTTTCATTACGCTTCAGTCTGCCGCGACAGCAGGCTTTGCTCCGCTGCCCATGGTCATCGTTGCGCCCACGGAGGCCAGAATAATGCACAGGATGGCCAGCCATTGTGACAATGAAAGGTATTCCTGCAGAAAAAGCAGGCCCGATAGCGCGCCGAACGCGGGTTCGATACTCATGAGTGTGCCGAAGGTGCGCGCGGGCATTCGCGTCAGGGCAACCATTTCCAGGGTGTAGGGCAGGGCGGTGGACAGAATGGCGACCCCGATAGCGACGGGAATCAGTGAGGGTGTAAGCAGCGCAGCGCCGGCATGGACGATACCGATCGGCGCTACGAACAACGCGGCGATCATCACGCCCAACGCAGCCGTAGTCACTCCGTTGTCGGCGCCGGCTTTCTGTCCGAACAAGATATACAGCGCCCAGCAGACGCCAGCGCCCAATGCGTATCCTGCACCGACCAGGTCAATGCCGACGGTAGTTGCGCCGGTGGGTATCAGCAGCAGCAAGCCCGCGGCCGCGAGTGCGATCCACAGAAAGTCGATGGCGCGGCGAGAAGCATATATAGCCACGGCCAAAGGGCCTGTAAATTCCAGCGCAACGGCGATGCCCAGCGGCACCGTGCGCAGAGACATATAAAAGAGGAAGTTCATCCCGCCCAATGCCATGCCATAGACAATCACGGTACGAAGAGACTTGGCGGTCAGCTTTGCGCGCCATGGCCGGAGCAATAGCAGCATGATCACGCTGGCAAAGATCAGGCGCAGCGTGGTGGTGCCTTGTGCGCCGATAATCGGGAACATGCTTTTGGCCAGGGAGGCGCCAGACTGGATGGATGCCATGGCTATCATGAGCAGGCCTACCGGAAACAACATGGAGGCTAGGGAGCGAGGTTGTTCATTCATTACAGGGCGGCATCCAGGCAAAAGCAGACTGTTGTTATGGGAGTGGGCAATATACTGCGCATAGGATGGGGGCGCGTCTATATATAGAAGAGGTTTTTGCTGATTTGGAAGAAA